>DASXDG010000179.1:0-24534 GCA_036490795.1 Streptosporangiaceae bacterium | reverse complement strand
CAGGTACCGCGAACAGTTGTCGATGTGGCGGAACGCAACGCACATGCTGACAGCCTCTCGCCGCTCGGAGACCGGGGCGGTCGCAGCCTGTTCCTGGCGGCCAGCTTGAGTGAGTGAGCACTGGATTTGGTACTCAGCAGGCGAGACGTTTGATATGACCAATTCCCTAACAGGGCGTTGACCTTCAGGGTTTATCGGCCAGCCAGGGATGCTTGTGCCACTCATCTGTCAACCGGCAGCGACCGCGTTGGTGTAGCCCACATCTGCCGTAGATCTTTCACGTGTATTCCGTCGGCCAGCGCGTTCTCGCAGGCAGGTGCAACAACCTGCCCAGCACATCACGCTGCCGCTGGGTCAGCGGGCCGAGGTCATCAACCACGCGCGCTACCCAGTCCCGGTCGTCATCGGACAACTGATACTTGGAATCTTCGCCGACAAGCCGACGTCCCGGCGGGTCCTTGCCGGAGCGGCAGGCCGACCGCCGACTCGTCTGCGGTGTACCGGAAGCCCATGCCACGCATTACCCCGACAGGCGTACGGTGGCTGTTGGCAACGGCGCAGCAGAATATCCGGCCATATGAATGTCACAATCCCGTTACGGGCTTGCCCGCGCCGGTGCGCATTCTGTGCTGCCTGACCAGCGGAAATCCGCCGGAGCGGAACGGGAACACCGGGAGCGTCAGGTTGAACCTTCCGTAGAGCGGCTCGCGGGTTCTCTGGATCGGCCACATGGTCCGGGTGGCCGGCGGCGACGTCGCGTTCGTGCACGGCCTGGCCGGATGGGCGCCGTCGGGCAGTTCAGCATGTGGCTCCGCGTCACGTTGGGCCTGCGCAAGCGCGACGGCGCGTGGCAGCTCACCTGCGAGCACGAGTCGGTGCCGTTCTGCATGGACGACTTCCGGGCCGCGACCGGCCTGGAACCGTGACGTGCGGCTCTAGCGCTTGCGCCGGGCTGACGGGATGCTCGCGGCGACGATGGCCCAGACCCAGACCAGGAAGAGCAGCCAGCCGGTGTAGGCGGCGAACGGAAGCCCCGTTCCGATGAAGAAGCTGACGATCGCCCTGCCAACGGTCGGCGTCGTCCAGGCGTGGTTCCCGGCGCGGACCAAGGCCCACGGCACGTACGGGCCGAGGAACACCACGATCGCGATCAGCATGCCGCGACTGCCGGACACCGTGCCGAGGCTGCTGCGGACTGCGGCGACTGCCGCTTCCCGGCGCAGTTGGTCGGCGTGCTCGTGGCGCGCGGCTGATTCGAATGGGTCGTCGCTGACTGTCATGGCTTCTCCTTGGGATCGCCGAGAGCTTTCACCTGGCTGGTTGCGCCGCGCAGGATGCTGACCAGGGTGGCGGGGTCGGCGCGGGACGACGCGACGCTCACAGCAGCTTCGAGTCGGCCGAGCTCGGCCTCGACGTCGGAGCGGTCGCGCAGGCAGACGCCGCAGCGGGCCTCGATCGCGCTGAGCTGGTCCCGGCGCGCGTCGAGTGCCTCCTCGCCGGCCGGGGTTAGCCGGTACTGCTTCTTGCCGTTGTCGTCCTTGGCCTCGATCAGCCCGGACCGGCTGAGCGCCGAGAGGGCGGGATAGACGCTGCCAGGCGACGGCACGTACCCGGGCGAGAACAGCTTGCCGAGCTGCCCCAGCAGCTCGTAGCCGTTCACCGGCCTCTGGCGGAGCAGCGCCAGCAGCACCAGCGGCAGCTCGCCGTATCCGAAGTAGCCCATGCCTCTCACCTGCCTTACAGACCAATTTACGATTCTATTACGAAACTCCCTCGAAGTGAAGGGCGGCCGGCGGCGATCCGTCGCTGCTGTGGGCAGACTCCGGCGTCTTCTCGGCACCCACGGCGACCGGATCGTCTTCCTCACTGGCCCGGCTCGCGCAAAGCACGCAACCAGCGCCGTGATCCTTGGATGGCGCTGTTCATCGCGCCCATCAACGACCCGTTCGAGCCCGTTATCGTCCGTGGGCGGGTCGCCGAATGGCTCGAGGGCGACGCTGCGCGGGAGATCGTCGACCAGCTGTCCACGAAGTACACAGGTGTGCCCTACCCCCGAGGACAAGAAAGCGTCGTGGTCGTGATCGAGCCCGAGCGACAGACCGTCGGCGTCAGCTGTTCAGGCAACTGCATCCTACGGAAATGACAGCCACAACCCGCTAACGGGCTTGCCGGCGCCGTTCCGCGTCCTATGCCACCTGACCAGCGGAAACCGATAACCATGCCGCCCGGCAGGCTCCGAGCTGACAGCGACGCCGTTCTGTCTTTGCCGTCGGCAGCGCGCCGATGCCGGGGGGGCGTCAGGGCATTCGGCAGTTCGCGGAACTATCCGGCTGCCCGGGTGCGCTCGGCCGCTATCTCGCGGGCGCGGGACGGCAGTTCGGCACCGACCTCGACGGCGAAGTCCAGGTACGCCTGGCGGCCGGGCATCTCCTTCAGGCATCTGGCGATGAGCGTGGCAGCCTGGGAAACGTCACCACGGCGCTCCGCGATCCTCGCGCGGAGGAAGATGAGTTCCGGTCCGGCGAGCGCCGGGCTGGCCACGAGCCGGTCCAGCAGTTCGTCCTCGGGAGTGCCCGCGAACCGGTCGAGGAGCATTTCGTGCCATGCGGCGAGGTCGTCCGCCCGCTCCTTGCGCCGGTAACTGATCTCATCGAAGGTTCCGTACACGGTGCGCGGCCGCTTGGGATCCGCGCGTCCGGCCACCTCCAGCGCCTCCAGGTAGGACTCGGTGAACGTCCGCCACATATCTGGCGTCGTAAGCAACCGGGCAAGCGGAACAGCCAGGGGCGTCTCCTTTTCTGCCACCTGACCGTAGCCCCGGCGGGTCCAGCCATAGTCTGCCTCCCAGCGGATGAGCTGCTCCGGCGCGCGGCCAGCGAGCGCCGCGAAACCGCCGTGCCGGAGTACCGATTCCCACAGCGCGGCCACGGCCTCCGATACCACGAATTTCGCGGCCTCCACCGGATCGCCGGAGTGGAAATAGTCGTATCTCTTCATATCGCGGGCCAGGTCGACAATCTTCGCGACGGCCTGCTGCGCAGGTACGGGGTCGCCGGCCGCCAGGGCCGCCAGCGCATCGGCTGCCAGCCGGCGGAACGTATGCCGCCACTTCGACCGTTCGGTGTGGTGCACTCGGCGGTCCCCCGCCATGTAGGCGCCATCCTTGGCCAGCTCGACGAAGGTCGTCACCTCGTCCAGGACGCCGGCCGGATCTGGCAGCTCCTTCTTCGGCTCTACCTTCGGCTGATCCTGCGGGCGCAGCTCGTCCTCGATACGCTCGCGGAGCTGAGCGTTCCCGCGCCAGTAGAGGGTCCACAAGATCTTGCGGAGGCGCGCCTCTTCATGCGGCGCTGCCGCGGCGTAAAACTCGTCACGGTTCATCCGGTTCGCTGGCATAACACCCGATCGTAGGGCTGGACGGCCGGTTCCCGCAGGGCCAGGGCAGGGGCACGCCATCTGCCGCCATGATGCTTCGGATACCGCGCATCGCCGCACAAGCCGAGCCGTCCCCTGGGTTCCCGAAGCCCTCGCCGAGGGCAACACTCTCCGCCGTCTGGTGCACGGCCTTGGCGGCGCAGCGCTTGCCTGGCTGCACGGTTATTCGACAGGCAGAATGCCGCTGCCTGATGAATTCGACCGTCTCGCGCAGCGTCACCCCGACAGACAGATCGGATTTCTCTATCGCGATGCCGCGATCCGATCACCGAGTCAGCAGCGGCGTCGCCCGGACCAGCCGTTACCATTTGTGCATGCGAGGCGGAGACGTAATCCGACGGGCCCGGACTAGGGGCGACCTGTCGGCAGCGGAGCTAGCGGGACAACTTGGCGTATCCGAGGCCGAAGTGCGCGCCTGGGAAGGCGGCGACCCGGCTTTCAGCCTAGTCCAGCGGATCGTCGAGGTATGTCACGCCAATTTCGCCAGCGTCGTAACCGAGCCTGACGTCGATCCCGAGGATGCAACGCTGCTCGAAGAGACACTCCGCCTGACTCCCGCGGAACGCCTCCACCGCATGCTCGCGTACGTCCGGTTTATCGAGGCGGGCCGCGCCGCCGTGATGGAGGGCCAGTGAGTGAGTTCACACCCGAGGAAATCCTCCGGATCCTCGACAAGCACGAGGTTCGGTATGTTCTTATCGGGGGTCTGGCGGCAACGTTCTACGGTTCGGTCACACCAACCTTCGACGTGGACATCACTCCGGAAATGACGATGGCGAACTTGGCCCGGCTCTCGGCGGCGCTCACGGAGCTCGACGCCCGCATTCGCATTGAGGGTATCCCCGACGGGCTGCCGTTCTCTCACGATGCCACGAGCCTGATGGGCATCACGACACTCAACGTCGTCACCAAGTTCGGCCCGCTCGACCTCGCGACACAGCCCGCCGGCGTCACCAGCTTCGCCGACTGGGACGCCGGCGCGAGGGACTTGATCATCTCGGGAATCCGGATACGACTGGCCGGCCTGGCCGACATCGTCCGGTCCAAGGAGGCGGCGAACAGAGATAAGGACAAGGCGCAGCTTCCTCTGCTGCGGTCGCTTCTCGAGCGGCTTCGGCGCCGGGCTGAATGATCGCCCTCAAACGGGAAGGCCCGCGGCCATGCCGTTCAGGACCGGTCATCGTGCAAACCTGCGATGTACCTTGCCCTAGCCCGGCCTGATTCCTTACGAGGCCAGCACCTGGGCCGTGACGACCATGGGAATGTCACGATCCAGTAACCGGCTTGCCCGCGCCGTTCGGCCCGACCAGCGCGGAGACCCGGCCCCCGGGCACGGTGATCGTGCACTTGGTCAGCGCGCTAACCTGCCGGTATCGTTTGGACAGTTCATGTGTCTCGATCGCCATGCTCATCCGATCTCCTCCCGGCTTGGCACCGTGACTGCGGGATTCATGACAGCCAGCGTCCCGGCCGACGGCGGCGGGCACATCACGCGCCGGGGTGAGGGCGGGTACCTCGTTGGAGGGATACGCCGGGGCAGCGCAGATGTAGCGTGCAGATGTGCTGGACCGGGTGCGACGCAGGGCGTGGGGGCTATCAGGACGGCTGATCGCGTCCTACATCCTCGTCACGCTCGCGGTCGTGGTGCTGATCGAGGCGCTCGTGTTCGGTTTCGAGGTGCCCCAGCTGCTGTACGGCTCCCAGGTTCAGACCCAGCTGCAGGCTCAGGTGGACGCCACCGCGAAGAGCTACGCCCAGCAGCTTTCCCAGCACGGTTCTGGTGGCGTGCCGGCCGGGACCGTGCTCGGCGATCCCGGCCAGCCGGCCCAGCCAGGCGAGGCCCGGACGGCTTCGGACGGCACGCTGGTCGTTCCGGCGATCACCAGGCCGGTAAAGAGCGACCAAGCGGTCACCGCAGTCGTGGCGGTCTCCGCCGACGGCACGGTCGCCGCGTCCTCCGTACCATCTCGGTATCCGCCAGGGCGGACGGCGGCTAGCGAGCTCCCTGCCCCGGTGGCCTGGGCATTCGCGCTCGGCCAGGTCGCCAAAACCGGCATCTTGTCCACGGCGCACGGCAGTGTTCTGTGGTGGGTCCAGCCAGTGGACCGCACCGGCGGCCAGCCACTGGCTAGCGCGGCGAGACAGGTCGCCTACGTTTATGTCCAGGCGCCTTGGTCGCCCCCGACGTTCATCAGTCCCACCCGCGCCTGGAGCGAGCTGGTTGCGCTAGGTGAGACCCGCGCACTGCTGTGGGCACCCTCAGCGCTGCTGATTGCCATCGTGCCGGTCGGCGTGCTGTTCGGGCTGCTGGCCTCGCGTCGCCTCGTCCGCCGGGTACGTCGCCTGGAACGGGCCACCTTGGCGGTCGCCGACGGCGACTGCACGGTCACCCTGCCCGTATCGGGCCGCGACGAGGTCGGTCGGCTGGAGGCGAACTTCACTACCATGACCCGCCAGCTCGACTCCGCGCTGGCCGCCGAACGGCAGCGAGCCACCGGCGGCGCGCTCACCGCGGAACGAGCCCGGATCGCGCGGGAGATCCACGACACGATCTCCCAGCACCTGTTCGCCCTGCGGATGATCGCCGCCGGGATGAGCAGGGCGGACCCTGGCAATCAGCAGGCGTACGCGATCGAGCGGATCAGTGAGGATGCCCTGCGTGACATGCAGGTGCTGCTGATCGAGCTGCGCCCGGCTAGCCTGGACGGTACCGGGCTCGCCCCGGCCCTGCGGGAGATCTGCACGGCTTACCACGACCGGCTCAGCGTCACCGTCGACGCCAGCCTGGACGACGTCACCGTCCCCGCGCCCGTCGAGCACGCCCTGCTTCGCATTAGCCAGGAAGCGTGCACCAACGCCGTCCGGCACGGCAACGCCCGCCAGCTCACCGTATCCATGACTCGCCGGGACGGGCACATCGAGCTTCGCGTACGCGATGACGGCACCGGCTTCGATCCGGCCGTCCCGCACCCCGGCTCCGGACTGGCGCATATCCGCGACCGGGTCACCGAACTCGGCGGCGCCGTGGAGATCGACAGCGCACCCGGGCGCGGCGCGGCACTCACCGTTCGGGTACCAGTGCCGTGACGATCCGGGTGGTGATCGCCGATGACCATCGAATCGTCCGGGACGGGCTGTGCTACCTGCTCAGCCAGGAACCAGATGTCGAGGTCGCCGGCGAAGCCGGTGACGGCCAGCAGACGGTAGACGTCGTCGCCGCCACCCGCCCCGACGTGCTCCTGCTCGACCTCTATATGCCCGGACTGGACGGCCATGCGGTGCTCACCGCGCTGCGCGCCGCGCCGGCCCGCCGTCATCGTGCTCACCTCCGCCACCGGCGACGAGCACCTCGTCCGCGCCATGCACGCCGGCGCGACCTCCTACCTGCTTAAGACTGCCTCGGCCGAGCACGTCATCGCCGCCATCCGCGACGCTGCCGCCGGTATCGCCAGCCTCACCCCCGAACTGGTGGCCCGGCTCACCCGGGCGCTCCGCCAGCCACCTCCGCCGGACCCGCTGCAGCCGCTCTCACCTCGTGAACGCGAAGTCCTCCAGTTGATCGCCCGCGGTCACAGCAACCGGCAGATCGCCAGGGACCTGGCCATAGGCGAGCAGACCGTCAAAACTCACGTCCGCAGCATCCTCACCAAACTCGGCCTGCAAGATCGGGTCCAGGCAGCGATCTTCGCACTCCGCCACCAGGGCGGCGGCTACTAGCGGCGCGCTCGGCCGATCGCAGGGTCCGCGCCTGACACCGGGGTACGACCTGAGGATGAGATCCGCGGCGAAGCCTCATTCCACGGGACGATTTCGCGGCGAGCATGCGCGCCAGGAAAACCGCGGTCCGTACTGTTCGGCCATGACCATGCAACAGGCGATGTACCGCGCGGACGAACGGTCACGCGGACACCTCGCCATCTCGACGGCCGGGCTGACGAAACGCTTCGGTGACCGTACAGTCGTGGACGATCTGGCGCTAGCTATCCCGTCCGGGGCGGTCTGCGGTTTTGTCGGCCCGAATGGGGCCGGCAAGACCACGACGCTGCGGATGCTGCTCGGCCTGGTCCGCCCGACATCCGGGAGCGGGACGATCCTCGGCGGCAGCATCACCGAACCCGCCACCTACCTGAACAAGGTCGGGGCCCTGATCGAAGCGCCAGCGTTCTACCCGCAGCTGAGCGGCCGGGAGAACCTCAAGGCACTGGCCCGCCTCGGGCAGCTTCCCCTCTCGGCAGTCGACCCGGTCCTCGAGCGCTCCGGCCTGCTGGCACGGGCGGGAGACAAATACCGTTCGTATTCGCTGGGCATGAAGCAGCGGCTCGGCATCGCGGCGGCCATGCTGGCCGACCCTAAGCTGCTGATCCTGGACGAGCCGACGAACGGCCTCGACCCCGGTGGCATCGTCGAGATGCGCGGGCTCATCAGGTCGTTCGCCGGGGACGGGATCACGGTCCTGGTCTCCAGCCACCTGATCTCGGAGATCGAGCAGATCTGCGATTACGTGGTGATGATCAGGGCGGGCCGGCTGGTCCATCAGGGGAGCGTCAGCGAACTCCGTGCTGCTCAGCAGCCGGATTTCATCGTCGCTCCCGAGCACGACGCCGATCTTCCGCAGCTCGCCGGGCTGTTCCAGGAAGCCGGCTGCACGGTCACCCAGCGCCCGGCCGAGACCACGGTGCTCATCGAGGCACCTGGGTTCGGCGCCGCGGACCTGAACCGGCTCGCCGCCAAGGGCGGGGTTACCCTCCGCCAGCTCACCGAGAGCACCCGCAGCCTGGAGCGGGCGTTCTTCGCGCTTACCGGCACGGCCTCGGCCGACGTGCCGTCCGGCCAGGAGATGGGAGCGATCAAATGATATGGGCGGCGTTTACCAGCGAGTGGACCAAGCTGCGGCGGCCTACGCTGCTCTTTTCAACATTCCTCGGCCTGGCCTTTGCCGCCTCGCTCTTCGTGATCCTGATGTTCTCCCAGGCCAGGGCGAATGGCGGGCTGGTGACGCTGCATCAGCTCGCCCAGCCGAATGGCCTGGTCATCGGCGTCGCGAGGGCCTCGATGCTGCTGGGGGTCGTGGCGTTCGGCATCGCGGCCTCGCAGGTCGCCAGCGAGTACAGCCTCGGCACGCTGCGCCAGCTCCTTGTCCGGCAGCCGCGCCGCGCCGTGCTGCTGGCCGGCAAGATGCTCGGCACCATCACGTTCCTGGTTCTCGCGCTCTGCTTCGCCGCGGTTGTCGCCTTGATCGTGGCGGTCGCCGCCGCTCAGAGCCGCCACGTCCCGACAGGCGCGTGGTTCACCGGAACCGGGCTCGGTGATCTGTTCCGCGAGCTGGGCGACCTCGCGCTCGCCGTGCTCGGCTACAGCATCCTCGGTATGGCGCTCGGCCAGTTCGTCCGGTCAGCGGTGTTCGCCGTCATCGTCGGCTTCGCCTGGCTGGTTGCCGTCGAGAACATCATCACGCGGATCGTGCCGAGCACCGAGCAATGGCTGCCGGGCGCGTCCATCACGGCGGTGGCGTCCGGCGGCGTGGAAGGCGTGGGCTACGCGCACGGAATGATCCTCGGCGTGGTCTACATCGTCGCCGCGATCGCGGCGGCGATGATCGTCTTCATCCGCAACGACGTGACCGCATAGCTCGGCCAGGCCCGGGGCAGGCCTCAAATCTCACGCGGCATCAGGAGTCCTCGGCTACGAGACCGGGCTTGACCAGGCCGGTCTCGTAGGCGAGGACGACGGCTTGCACCCGGTCCCGCAGTCCTAGCTTGGTCAAGATCCTGGCCAGATGGGTCTTGACCGTGGCCTCGCTGAGGGTCAGCGCGGACGCCAGCTCGCCGTTGCTCAGCCCTCGCCCGACCAGGGTGAGCACCTCCAGCTCGCGTGGCGTCAGCGCGGACAGAGCCGCGCGGTCACCAGCGGCATTGGGCGCGGCGAACTGGGCCACCAGACGCCGGGTGATGGACGGCGCGAGCAGCGCGTCCCCGGAGCGCACCAGCTGGACGGCGGCGACCAGGTGCTCGGGCGACACGTCCTTGAGCAGGAATCCCGAAGCCCCGGCCGCGAGCGCCTCGTACACGTACTGGTCCAGGTCGAACGTCGTCAGCATCAGCACCCGCGTGCCGGTACCAGCGCCGACGAGCCGCCGGGTGGCCTCGAGCCCATCCATCACCGGCATCCTGATGTCCATCAGCACGACGTCCGGCCGGTGCTCGAGCACCGCGGCGACCGCCTCCCTGCCATCGGCCGCTTCGCCCGCGACGTCGATCCCGGCCGTCTCCAAGATCAGCCGGAAGCCGCCGCGGACCAGCGCCTGGTCGTCGGCGATCACCACCCGCATGGCGCTAGGCACCGGCGAGCTCCGGCAGCGGGATCGTGGCGCGCAGCCGCCACCCACCGCCCGGCCGTGGCCCCGCGTCGACCGCCCCGCCGTACAGCGCGACCCGCTCCCGCAATCCGAGCAGACCCCGGCCCGGCTCCGCGCCGCCGCTGGTACCGCTTCCGTCATCGCTGACCGTGATCACAAGCTGCTCAAGGCGCCCGCTTATCCGAACGACGGTCCGTGCTCCGCCCGCATGCCGCAGCACGTTCGTGAGGCCTTCCTGCACGACGCGGTACACCGCGAGGTCAAGCCCGGGAGGCAGCCCGCCCGGCGGCAGGCTGGAGTGCAGCTCCAGGGGCAGCCCGGCTGCGGACACCCGGTCGACGAGCGCGCTGACGTCGGCCAGTCCGGGCTGCGGGGTGAGAGGGGCGTCGGCCGAGCCGCGTCCAGCTGGAGCCAGCAGGCTGAGCAGGCTACGCAGCTCGCCCATCGCGGTCCGGCCGCTCGCCTCGACGGCGAGCAGCGCCTCCTCCGCGAGCCCTGCCGCGTCTTCGCGCGGACTGCCGAGCACCTTACGGGCGGCACCGGCCTGCACCATCATCACGCTGACATTATGGGTGACCACGTCGTGCAGCTCGCTGGCGATTCTGGCCCGTTCCAGCTCGATAGCACGCCTTGTGGCGGTCTCGTGCTCGGCCTGCACTGTCCGTAGCCGGGCCGCTGAGTCGCCGGCCCGGCGCCGCCACTCGCGCATGCCGAGCCCGGCCGCCGCGGTCGGCACCACCACGATCAGCGCGGTATAGCGCGCGGAAATGCTCGACGGGCTGTCCGGGAGCGTGAACACGGAGGCGAGGGCGCCGGCCAGGGCGACGCCGACCGCCAGCTCGCGGTGCGGGCTGTGCACCAGCGCGCTGTACACCGCGAGGATCGCGGCCGCGAACCCGACCGGCGGCACGTGCTGGGGCAACGCTATGGCGGTAGCGAGGATGATCGCGCATGCGGTGACTGGATACACCCGCCGGATCGCGAGCGGCGCCGCCATCAGCGCGACCCCGGCCAGCAGCCACACCGACGGATACCAGCCAGGCTGCGGGACGCCGCCGCCCGGCCAGACGATGGTGACGCGGGGGACCGTGAAGGAATTCCCGTGGGCGCGCGATATCGTCTCGCTTATCGCCAGGGCAGTGGCCGCCGCGGCGATCACCGCGTCCAAGGCGAGCGACCATGCCGGGACTTGCGGCCGCTCCCCGGCGGTGAACAGCCTGGCCATAGGATGATTGTCGCATTTCTCCGGGACGTTGCCGTCGGCCGTTCGGAGTAAACGCCGTACATCCACGGGATGACGGTCAGCCAATTACGGTAGTCGGATTCACTTTCGCGGCGGATGTGGTGCGGGCCGGCCGGGGCGTACGGTCGCGGCATGGAAGCGCTTGTGCAACTAGATCACGTAACGAAGATTTACGATAGCGGCGCGGCACCGGCGGTGTCCGACGTCAGCCTGACCGTAGCTCCCGGCGAGGCCGTGGCGATCATGGGGCCGTCCGGCAGCGGGAAGTCCACGCTGCTCAACCTCATAGCGGGGATGGACCGGCCGACACAGGGCGAGATCCTGGTCGGCGGCCAGCGGGTGGACAAACTCAGCGAGGCAGGGGTGGCGCGGTTCCGGCGCAGCCAGGTTGGCATGATCTTCCAGTTCTTTAACCTGCTCGACGACATGACGGTGATCGACAACGTGCTGCTGCCGGCCCAGCTAGCCGGCCTGCCGGCCGCCAAGGCGCGGGCGCGAGCCGAGGAGCTGCTCGTATCGCTGCGGATCGCCGGGCGCAAGGATGCCTATCCGGCCAGGCTGTCCGGCGGGGAGCGGCAGCGGGTGGCCATCGCCCGGGCGCTCGTGAACCGGCCGGCCGTGCTCCTTGCTGACGAACCGACTGGCGCCGTGGACACGGCGACCGGCGACGAGATCGGCGAGTTGCTGCTGGACCTGAATGCGTCCGGGCAGACCTTGATCCTGGTCACGCACAACCCCGACCTGGCGGCTAAGTACGCGCAGCGGGTCGTCTCGGTCGAGGACGGCCGGGTCGTGAGCGAACGGATAGCAGGGTGAAGGCGATCATCCGGGCCGCACGGGGCGGCCTGGGCGGCCGGCGGCTGCAGGCAGTCGTGATCGGCCTGGTGGTACTCGCCTGCACAGCCGCTTCGGTGCTCGCGGTGGGCATGCTGGTGGACAGCCAGTCGCCGTTCGACCGCGGCTTCGCCGCCCAGCACGGCGCGGAGGTGACCGCGGACATGTCCGCGGCGGCCGCCACGGCGGTTCAGCTCGCGGCCACCTCGCACGTGTCCGGGGTTACTGGCGTGGCGGGTCCGTTCCCCGAGACCACGGCCGCCGCCAAGTTCACTATCCCCGGCATCAGCGGCGCCGGCATCATCCAGGTGCATCTGGTCGGACGGTCCTCGCCGAACGGGCCGGTCGATGACCTCACGCTCAAGGCCGGGCACTGGCCAACGGCATCGGATCAGGTCGTCTGGTCCCAGGCCGGACCGGTATCCGGAGGCCTCCAGCTAGGTTCCACGGTGACCGTTCCGGGGGCACCGGGTTCGCCCGTACTGACCGTGGTCGGCTTCGCCAACTCGATCACGAACACGGCGGACGCCTGGGTACTGCCCGCGGAGATCGCGGCACTGTCCAGCACCGGGTCTGCGCCGCAGGCGCAGATGCTCTACCGGTTCGCCGGCGCCTCGACGGCGACGGCGATCAACGCCGACGTGAGTGCGCTGAAGGCCGCGCTGCCTGCTGGCACGGTGCAGGAAACCGCGTCCTACCTGGATGTGCGGACCGCGGAGAAGAGCAACGTGGCGATCTGGGCGCCGTTCATCATCGCCTTCGGCATCATCGCGCTGGTGATGTCGGTGCTGATCATCGCCAACGTGGTGAGCGGCGCGGTGATCGCCGGCACCACGAGGATCGGGGTACTGAAGGCGATCGGCTTCACGCCAGCCCAGGTGACCGTCTCCTACGTGCTGCAGGTGGCGGTGCCGGCCCTGGCCGGCTGCGTGGTGGGGGCGCTACTCGGGGTCCTGCTTGCCATCCCGATCCTGTCGCAGAACGCGAGCGTGTACGGGGTGGGCTCGCTGTCCATCCCGCTGTGGGTGGTGGTGACCGTGCCGCTGGCGATCCTCGGCCTGACCACAGTCGGTGCCATGCTGCCGGCGCTGCGGGCGGGACGGATGAGCGCGGTACAGGCGATCGCCACCGGCCGCGCGCCGCGGCCCTCACGCGGCTACTTCGCGCACCGGCTGCTCGGCAAGGTGCGCTGGGCGCCCCGCGCGGTGACGATCGGCCTGGCGGCCCCGTTTTCCCGGCCGGCCAGGACCGGGGTAACCGCTGTGGCGATCATGTTCGGCGCGGTGGCGGTGACGTTCGGGGTTGGCCTGTCCACCTCGTTGAACCGGGTCTATGCGGACCTGCGGCTGGCTAACACCGCGCCCCTGCGGATAGACCCCGCGCCAGACGGCCCGGTTGAAGTCCAGCCGGGAAAGGGCAGAAAAGTGATCGGCACCAGCGCGTCGCCGGCCGAGCAGCGGACGATCGCCGCGGCGCTGACCGCCAACCCTGGCATCGCGCACTGGGTGCCGGAGACCGACGCACAGGTGGGCGTAGCGGAGCTGTCCCAGCAGGCTCAGGTGACCGCGTTCGACGGCGGCGCCCGCTGGACCGGGATCCCGATCATCAAGGGGTCGTGGTACTCCGGCACTGGTTCGGTCGACGTCAACACGGCATTCCTCACCGATACCGGCACCTCGGTGGGCTCGACCGTCACCTTGACGTCCGGCGGGCGCTCGCAGACGGTGCGGATCGCTGGCGAGTCGTTCACGAACGACGCCAGCGACCCGGTCGTGCTCATGAGCGGGTCCGGCCTGGCGCGCATCGATCCGGGGCAGACGCCGACGCAGTACTACGCGGGCGTCAAGCCGGGCACCGATCCGCAAAGAGTCGCGAACGCGCTGGAGGCCACGCTTGACCCGAGTGGCCCCATTCAGGGTGCCGTCGCCGACATCCAGGTGACGCCGAACGACAATGGCGAGCTGATCGCAGTGGTGGCTCTGATCACGCTGCTCACGATCCTGCTGATCGTCGTGGCCGGGCTCGGGGTGCTGAACACCGTGGTGCTCCAGCTCCGCGAGCGGGTGCACGACCTCGGCGTGTTCAAGTCGGTCGGCATGACGCCGCGGCAGGCTATCGCGATGGTCGTGTGCTCGGTCACGCTGATCGGTTTGCTGGCCGGGATCGTCGCGGTTCCGCTCGGCGTGCTGGTGCACAACGGTGTCGTGCCGGTGATGGGCCACGCCGCGAACACCGACCTGCCCGCGGCGGTGATCTCGGTGTACCCCTGGTGGCAGTACGTGCTGCTGGCACTGGCCGGGCTGGTCATCGCGGTCGCGGCCGCGCTCGGCCCGGCCGGCTGGGCCGCGCGCACCCGCACCGCCTTCGCCCTGCGCGCGGAGTGATCCAGGTAGTTTCTCAGAATGTGCGCGGAAAGGTGCGTGTTCACGGGCGGCGGCGTTGGGCCGGGCGCTGGCGCGTTCTGCGGGGGTGCCGGCGCGCTGGGGCAGGAGGGGCAGGTGGGGCATTCGCGGTTCCGGTCACCCGCGATCAGCCCTGCCGCCGAGCCCGGGTCGAGGCTTTGCCTGTGAGTTGTATACCCATACGGGGCGAAACGGGCGCGGAACCGGCCGCGTGGCAGGCAAAGTGAGCGGACCGGACCCGTGGCCGGGAAGGGGCCGGAGGTCATGGCCCGGTTGCGACCCCCGGGGGGTCGCTGCGGGCGGGGCCTCTCATCTCCATTCCGCGCAAGCCCCTAGAACGGTGGTACCGGGCCGACTGGACCGATGAGCGGCAGGACTAGCAGGCAAGGGGCTTTTACCGGCTGCGCCGGATCGAGCGCGTTCAGCACGTCCGCGAGTGCGACCGGATCGTTAGACAGTTCCAGGTGGTCGCTCTGGTCAAGCGGACACTGGTCCTGCACGGTGATGTTCGTGACATCAGGACCGGTCAGGAATGCGGACGTGTACGGGGTGACGACCTCGTCGTCTGTCGTCTCGATGACCGTGTAGCTGACGCCGGGGACGGTGTCGCCGCCGGCATTGAGGTTGGTGAGGAACGGCGAGCCGGCCTCCTGTTCGGTGCATGCCTCGCATAGCGGGCTCAGATCGCCGACCGGCAGGCCGGCCGCGCCGAAGGCGGCGATGAGGGTGTTGATCCCGTCCAGGGTGGTGCCGTGATTGCTCGGCGCGAGCGCGACCAGCATGTTCACGAACTGCGCGCCGCCACCGAACTTCAGGTAGTACCGCGGCATCATGCCGCCTTGTGAATGGCCGACGAGATCCACCTTGGCGGCGCCGGTCGCGGAGAGCACTTGCGTGACGAAGGCGGCCAGCTGACCCGCTGAGGCGGCGATGTCACCGGTCTGCTCGAAGTCTCCGCTGCCGCCGTAGTTAAAGGTGAAGACGCAGTAACCGTGATTGGCCAGGAGCGGCGAGGCCGCCTGCCAGTTCTCGTCCTGATTCGCGAACGTCCCGTTCACGAGGATGACCGGGTACGGATGAGCCGCCGTGGGGGAGCAGCTGAAGTTGTCAGCTCCTGGCGGGGGAGTACCCGGATCCCCGTAAGTGGTGGCAGCGGCGGTGGCATAGTCCCAGTTGACCGTGAGCTGGGACTGGGCGTGGGCCTGTGGCTGGGCTTGGGTGGCCAGCAGGGTTGTCGCCGCGACGAGGGCGACGGCTGCGGGCAGTCCCTGACGGAGGGGTCTTTGCATACTTAGAGTACACATTGCGTTACAGAATGCGTCAAGCCTGGCTTACCTGGGTCTGGCCCATCCAGAGGTTCCTCGCGCGGCTGTCATCAGGCTCCTGGTGCCAGGGCGAGGCGCTGAGGTGATATCGCCGCGATGGCCGGTGCTGCCAGCAGCCGGCGCAGTGCGCCCGACACGTGCCGGGAGAGCGCGGGCGCGAGTCCCTCACGAGACCAAACGGTGAGCGGGATGGGATCAGCTCTGGGCAGGTCGTTCTGCGCCTGCAGGCCCTCAGGGGTCTGCTCGAGCGTCGCCAGGAGCGCGACGCCCAGTCCGGCGGTCACGGCGGCGTGCACGCCGGCCAGTTGCATCGCTTCTGCGCGGATGACCACAGGGATCGAGTGATTCGAGAGGGTCTCCAGCGCGCGAGTGCGCAGTGCGCACGGGCTGTCAAACGCAACGACTGGCAGTGACTCGGCGTCGCTGGGTGGTGTCCATCCGAGCGCGGAGTACCAGGTCAGCTCCAGGTCGCCCACCGCGGTGGCGCGCGAGTCGTCGGCGGCCCCGAGCAGCAGGGCGACGTCGATGCGACCCGCTGAGAATTCTTCCCGCAGTCTCGTGCCGCGGTCAATCCTGAACGCGATCCGGTACCCGGGAAGTGATCGCTCGAGGCTTGCCGCGAGGTAGGGAAGCAGTTGCGCGGCCGCGTGCTCGGTCGAACCGATAACGACGGTCTCGGTGATCTCCTCATTGAAGCTGTTCAGCACCTCGTCATGCAGCCCGAGAATGCGCCGGGCATGGCTGAGTAGCCGCTCGCCGTCGGCGGTGAAGCGGAAGCCCCGGCCGTGTCGCTGCACGAGCGGCCGGCCGATCGCGGATTCCAGTCGGCGCACGTGCTGGCTGACCGCTCCCTGGCTCAGGTGCAGCACGTTGGCCGCACGCTGGAAACCACCGGCATCTGCGACGGCGACGTAACTGCGCAACGGCGCGATGTCCAGATCCCGAGCCATAACGGCACTATATCCTACTTTTCCTATTGGAGTACACGACAATTAATCATGCGACGTGATCAACTGTGATTAGAAAACTTCGTTGGACATCTGGCCAGCGACGATCGCACGCTTGAGGACATGAATCCGGAGCCTGTTCCGTCTCGTCGCACTCTCAAGCTCGGCGCCGTCCTGATCGGCGTCGGCGGACCGGGCCAGCACAGCACCTGGCTGAGCCCGGAAATCCCCGGTAACGCCAGCGTCGACATCCGGTGGTACATCGCCCGAGCCCAGGAGGCGGAGGCCGCCAGATTCGACCATGTCTTCATCGTCGACAGCCAGTTCATCACCGCGGACTCGCCAAACCACTACCTCAGCCGGCTCGAGCCGCTGACACTGCTGTCGGCCGTCGCCGTTCACACCACGCACATCGGCCTGGTCGGCACGATCACCACGTCCTACAACGAGCCGTTCAACGTGGCCCGACGGCTGTACTCGCTCGACCACATCAGCGGTGGCCGGGCCGGGTGGAACGTGGTCACCAGCGGTGATGCGGGCACGGCCGGCAACTACAGCCGCGACGAGCACTTTGACTACGCCACTCGCTATGGCCGGGCGCTCGAGCACGTCCAGGTGGCGCAAGGCCTGTGGGACTCCTACGAAGCCGACGCCTTCCCCAGGGACAAGGAACGCGGTGTGTTCCTGGACCGGACCAGGCAGCACGCGCTGCGGCACAAGGGCGAATACTTCTCCGTCGCGGGACCGCTGAACCTGGAGCGGTCGCCGCAGGGCCAGCCCGTCATCTTCCAGGCCGCCAAGGGCCGTGACCCTGACCTGCTGCTCATCGTTCCCGGCATCTTCCCGGTCATCGCGGACACCGACGAAGCCGCACGCGCCAAGGAGGAGGCGATCCTCGGCGGCAAGAGCTTCGACCGGGCGCTGGCGGAGCTGGGCCGCCCGTTCGGCTGGCACGACTTCACCCAGTACGACCTCGACGCGCCATTTCCCGATGTCGGCGACGCCGGTGAGCGCAGCTTCCGCACCCACGCCGAGGCCATCAAGAAGCTGGCCAGGGACAACGATTACACCCTCCGCCAAGTCGTCGAGCACCAGTTGCGGTCGCGTCGCTCGCCCTTCGTCGGGTCACCGCTGACCGTCGCGGACGAGATCCAGCGCTGGTTCGAGGCCGGCGGCTTCGACGGCATCAACATCGGGGTGTCCGTGCCGAGTGAGTTCGCCCAGTTCACCGGGAAGGTGCTGCCCATCTTGCGGGAACGCGGCGTCGTGCGCACCGAGTACGAGTCGACGACGCTGCGCGGCAACCTCGGCCTGCCGATCCCCGAGAACCGCCACACCGCGGCGCGCACGGAGCTAGCGAACAGTCCGGCGGCGAACAGGCCAGAGCTTGACGAGCCCGCGTTCGTCTCCTGAGCCTCGCCCCCTCGCCGGAGACCCGAGCCCCGAGCCCCGAGCCCCGACCAGAGAGAAGACCATGAGCTCAAATCCCCTGACCACACCACGTCGCAGGTACATGGTCGCTGGCGCAGCCATCGTCGTCGGCACGGTCCTGGCCCTCAGCGCTTGCGGTGGCGGCACTGGCACCAGCAACGTCGCTGATGTCAGCAATCCGAGTGCCGTGCTGAAGTGGGCCACCACGTTGCCTACCAGCTGGGATCCGGTTGTCAACGGCGCCGGCGCCCAGTTCAGGCCGCTCGCGCTGGTCTACGCGTCGGTCACGAATATCAACGCGCAGGGCGACCCGGCACCGGGGCTCGCGTCGAGCTGGACGTACAACAAAACCGGCACTGAAGTCACCTTCCACATCCGCCCCAACCTGAAATTTTCTGACGGTACGCCGGTCAACGCCGCGGCGATCAAGGACGCGATCATCCGCGCGAAGACCCAGCAGAACTCGGCGCTTATCGAAGATCTTGAACCGGTCCAGAGCGTCACAACCAGCGGGAACTATGACGTCGAGGTGAACCTGAACCACCCCGACTTCCAGATCCCGCTCGTCTTCGGTGAGCGCGTGCTGATGGTCGCCAGCCCGAAAGCGGCGGCGGATCCGGCCAAACTCGACCAGAGCCCCGTTGGGGCTGGCCCGTTCATCGTCACCAGCCTCGTTCCTGGCCAGTCGGTAACGATGAAGAAGAACCCGGGTTACTGGGATGCGAAGGACATCCACGTCCAGACCGTTGAGTTGTTCGCGGCGCCCAGCCCGGCGACGGTCGTAGCCGGGCTGGAAACCGGTGTCTACAACTTCGCTGACCTCGCCCCGTCCGAGGCCGAGGCGGCCAAGGCGGCTGGACTCGACGTGTTTGTCCAGCCGGGGTTCAATGCCGAGAACATCAGCATCAACATCAACAAGGCGCCATTCAAGGGGAATCCGGCGCTCATCGAAGCGATCCGCTACGCCATCAATCGCCAGCAGTTCGTAGACCAGCTCACCTTCGGCTACGGCGAGTCGAGCGACGAGGTGTTCCCACCCGGGTACATCGGCTACGACACCGCCGATGCCAATCTCTGGCCGTACAACGCGGCTAAGGCCAGGCAGCTTCTCGCCCAGGCAGGTTACAAGCCGGATCAGCTCACCCTCCCGCTGGTGATTTCGGGTGCCACCCTCTCGCCCGAGGCGGAGATCGTGCAGTCGCAGCTGGCGGCGATCGGCATCAAGGTGACGATTACCATCAATCCCAACTGGGCGACCCCGTTCTTCGCCAAGCAACTCGTATTTTCCCTCTACGGCACCACCGGGCGTGACTCCGCGACGGAGACCCTGCGAGATCACTTCGGTCCCGACGGCGTGCTGAACCTCAGTTCGCCCTACGAGCCCGCGAGCTTCGAGGCGGCAGTCGGCAAGGCCGAAGCCACGCCGATCGGCTCGCCCGACTACGCGGCGAACCTGCAAGCCGCGACGAACGCGGGCCTGCAGTCGCAGGCGCTGATCTTCCTTTACGTCCAGCCGAACCTGTTCGCCAAGAGCAAGTCGATCTCCGCTCTGCCCGGCAACCCCGGACATGTGGAATTCACCGGCGTGTCCGTCAATGGCCAGTGAAGAAACCGGCCACAGCGTCACGGTGGCCATGGTCAGGCACGCCTATCGAACCCTGCTGAAGAACCTCGCCCGTCCGATCGCGATCTTCGTCCCGGTGTTCTTCGTGGCGACCTTCGCGACCTTCCTGCTCCGAGCGCTCAGCGGCCTGAACCCGGCCCGGACTCAGCTCGGCCAGGCCGCCACCCCCGTGGAGATCAACCGCCTGGAGGCGTCGTACGGGCTGGACCGCGGCTTCTTCGCGCAGTACGGGAGCTGGCTGAGCGGCGTGCTGCACGGCAATCTGGGGCGCAGCTGGTCCGACGGGTATCCGGTCAGCACGCTGATCAGGGACGGCCTGACGATCAGCCTTACGGTGGCGACGCTGGCGCTCATCATCGGGGTCACCTTCGGACTCATCCTGGGCGCGCTCGCCGCGGTCCGGCGTACCACCTGGATCGACAGAGGGATCACCAGTTTTCTGTCAGTCATCTCGGTGATCCCCGCGTTCGTGATCGGAATCGTGCTCGTCGAGGTCGTCGCGGTTGAACTGAAGCTGCTTCCCTCGGCCGGGTTCATCCCGTTCTCCCAAGGTTTCTGGCCATGGCTGTCCCACCTGCTGCTGCCTGCCTTGGCGCTGAGCTTCGGGTGCATGTCCAGCGTGGCCCGGCAGCTCCGGGCCGGACTGATCGGTGCGTTCCGCGAGAACTATGTCATCGGCGCGATCGTGCGCGGCCTGAGCCCGCGGCGGATCTTCTTCCGGCATGTGCTCAGGAACGGCGTAGGCCCGGCCCTGGCGGTACTGGGGCTGGAGTTCCCCGCGCTCATCGGCGGCTCTGTCATCGTCGAGACGATCTTCGCGCTGGCCGGCTTCGGCCAGTTCGCGTACACGTCCGCGCAGACCGGCGACGTGCCCGCGGTTCAGGGAGTCCTGGTCATCTCGATCGTGCTGGTGGTGACGTTCAACCTGATCGTCAATCTGATCCTGGGCCGGATCGCTCCGGCCGCGCAGCGGGGGGTATGACATGATCCGCCGCGTTCTCGCCCTCCCCGCCGGCCGTATCGCCGTCGGCACCTTGTCAGCGATCGTGCTGCTGGCGATCTTCGGCTCCGCGCTCGCTCCGCACAACCCGCTCGCGACCACCTCAGCCCAGCTCCGCCACGTCTCCGGCGGCCACTTGCTTGGCACCGACTACCTGGGTCGTGACACGCTCAGCCGGCTCCTCGCCGGATCCCGGGCCAGCATCGTGGGGGCCATCGAGGTCGCGCTCATCGCCTTCTTCGTCGGGGCGATCCCGGGCATCCTCTCCGTCTACCTCGGCCGCGTCTTCGAATGGCTCACGCTGCGCCTGGTCGACACGTTGATCGCACTGCCATTCCTTCTCGTCGCGGTTGCGGTGACGGCGCTGCTCGGCAACGGCATGACGGTGGCACTGCTCGTCGTCGGAGTGCTTCTCGGGCCTGGCTTCTACCGGATCTCGCGGGCTGCCGCGCTGACGGTCGCCCGTTCGCAGTACGTCGAAGCGGCGCAGATCTCCGGGGCATCACTGTCCTGGATCGTGCGTAGCCACGTCGTGTCCAAGGTGCTTCCGCCGATCTCGGTCACCATGGCGAGCACGGTCGGAACCGGTTTCGTGGTCGTCTCCAGCCTGAGCTTCCTCGGCATCGGCGTGCAGCCCCCGGCGCCGACCTGGGGAGGCATGCTCTCCTCCGACCTGAATTACCTCTCCTACCAGCCGTGGGCCCCGGTGGCGCCGGCGCTGCTGATCATCGCCACGGTGTGGGCATGCAACCTCCTCGCGGACGCGATCCGTGACGTTTCCGGCGACGCGGGTCGCGTGTTCGTCAGCGCCCGAGCGAAGCGGCCCCTTGCGCAAGGAGGTGCATGATGGCGTTCGCTGCCAGCCCGGCGATTACTGATTCACCGGTTGCCGAAGCGGTACTATCCGTCCGCGACGTGCACATTCGTGATCAGGTGACCGGCCGGGAGATCGTGCACGGGATCAGCTTTGAGCTGGAGCCCGGCAAGGTTGTCGGGATCGTCGGTGAATCCGGCAGCGGCAAAACCCTCACCTGCCGAGCGGCACTCGGAATTCTGCCCGATCAGCTTGAGGTCTATGCGGGGAGCATCACGCTCGCCGGACACGACATCGCCGAGCTGAGCGTCAAGCAGTGGACCGGGTTGCGTGGCTCCACCATCAGCGCGGTCTTCCAGGATCCGTCGTCCTATCTCAACCCGTCGATTCAAGTCGGCCCGCAGATCGCCGAGGTGATCCGGGTTAAGAAGAAGGTCCGGCGGCGCGAGGCCCGGGATCAGGTACTGCAACTGCTCCGCTCGGTGCGGCTCAGGAACCCGGAAAGCGTCTATAGCCAGTACACCTATGAGCTATCCGGCGGCATGCTGCAGCGGGTGCTCATCGCGGCCGCCATCGCCGCGGATCCCAAGGTGCTGATCGCGGACGAGGCGACCACCGCGCTGGACGTGATCGTGCAGGCAGAGATCCTCGATCTGCTCGCCGACCTGCGCGAGCGCACCGGACTCGCACTGGTCGTGGTGGCGCACGACCTCGCGGTCGTCGCGCAGCTGTGCGACGAAGTGCTGGTCATCCGGCAGGGCGAGGTGGTAGAGCACGGCACCACCGCGGACGTGCTTTACCGGCCGCGGCATGAGTACACCAAGCTCCTCATATCAGAACATGAGCAGTATGGCTTGGACCGCTTCTTGGATGCGCCCCAGCGGGAGCGGGCATGAGCGCCAGCGCCGTGCTGGAGGTCGAGGACCTCGAGGTTCATTACGGGCTTGGCCGCAAACGCCGTCGCGTCCTGGACGGAATCTCGCTCGCGGTAGCGAGCGGAGAGGCGGTCGGCGTCATCGGCGAGACCGGCTCGGGCAAGACGACGCTCGCCCGCGCTGTCCTCGGGCTGGTCCCGTTCTCGCGGGGCCGGGTCGTGATCGACGGGCAGGATGTTTCGAACGCCAGCGCACGTCAGTGGCGCGACCTGCGCCGCCGGGGCGTGGTGCAGTATGTCTTCCAGGACTCGCTGCGCAGCCTCGACCCCGACCTGCCGGTCGCGAAGTCGCTCATCGAGCCGCTGCTGATTCAGGGAATCCCGAGAGCCGAGGCAGCTGCCCGCGCCCGCGCCTTCCTGGACCGGGTCCATCTCGACGCGGAACTGCTCGACCGTCTCCCCGGTGCGCTTTCCGGCGGCCAGCGACAGCGGGTCGCCGTGGCTCGCGCCTTGGTCACAGAACCGAAGCTGATCATGCTGGACGAGCCGGTGAGCGCGCTGGACTCCGCCAACCGGGTCCTGGTGCTGGAAATCCTCAAGGGCCTGCGCGAATCGGGTGTCGCGTTGGTGTTCATCTCCCACGATCTCGGCTCCGTGGCCGGCCTTGCTGACCGTATAGCCGTGCTCTACCAGGGAGAACTGGTCGAGGTCGGCCCCACCCGGAGCGTCATCAACAATCCCGGGCACGTCTACACCCGGCTCCTCGTCGATTCCGTCCCGACGCTTCGCTCCGCGGCGGCGAAGCGGTCAGAACGGGAATCATTGCGCGCTTTGCTCCACGCCTGACCGCTTCCCGGAGGGAAAAACCAGAGAGGAAACCCCTTTGTCTCGCAAACTTCACCTCGCGCTGAGCGCCTACGGCGTCGGCGGTCCCGGCCAGCACGGACTGTGGAAGGACCCGCGGGTACCGAAGAACTCAAGCATCGACATCCGCTACTACATCAAGCAGGCGACGATCGCGGAACGCGCCCTGTTCGACGCGTTCTTCGTCGTGGACAGCCAGTTCATCAACGCCAGCTACCCATCGCACTACCTGAACAGGCTGGAGCCGCTCACCCTGCTGTCCGCGGTGGCGACCCACACCACGAACATCGGCCTGATCGCCACCGCGAGCTCGACCTACAACTCGCCGTTCAACCTCGCCCGCCGCCTGGCGTCGCTGGACCAGATCAGCAGCGGCCGGGCTGGCTGGAACGTCGTGACCAGCTTCGATTCCGAGGTGTCCAAGAACTTCGGGCTTGACCAGCACCTCGACTACGCCACCCGGTACGGGCGCGCACAGGAGTTCGTCGACGTCGCCCGCGGACTCTGGGATTCCTACGAAGACGACGCATTCGTCGCCGACGTGGAACGCGACGTGTTCCTCGACCCGGCCAAGCTGCACGCACTCAACCACGTCGGCGAGCACTTCAGGGTCGCTGGCCCGCTGAACCTGTCCCGCTCCAGGCAAGGACAGCCGGTGATCTTCCAGGCCGGCGTCTCCGAGGACGGCCGCAACCTCGCCGCTCACGTCGCCGAGGGTATCTATGCCCCCGGCGGCTCGCTGGCCGAGGCGCAGGCCTACCACGCCGACATCAAGCGGCGCGCCGCGGCGCTCGGGCGCGACCCGGAACACGTCGTCATCTTCATTGGTGCCAGCCCCGTCGTGGCCGGTACCGACGAGGCTGCGCGCCTTCGGTCCCGCGAGATCTATGCGGAAGACAACGACTTCGACCGCAAGCTCGGCTTCCTCGGGCGCGCCTTCGGCGCCTACGACTTCACCCAGCACGACCTGGACGAACCGTTCCCCGACCTGACGCACCTCACCGAGCGGGGCCGTCGCGGCGGCGCCGACCTGGTGCGCCGGGCCAGGGAGCAGGGGCTGACCTTGCGGCAGGTGGTTGAGTCCACGTCCGAGTACAAGCCGGGCCCGTTCACCGGCTCTCCCGAGACGGTCGCCGACGCCCTCCAGCACTGGTCCGACACCAAGGCGACGGACGGCTTCAACGTCCGCTTCCGCACCATCGAGGACCTGGAGACCTTCACCGGTACCGTCGTCCCGATCCTGCAGAAGCGGGGCGTCTTCCGCGCCGAGTATGAGTCGGACACGCTCCGCGGCAACCTCGGGCTGCCGTTCCCCGTCAACCGGTACACCGCCGAGCGCGACGTGCACAGGGCTGACTCCGAACTCACCACGGCAAGCATCTGAAA
>DASXDG010000178.1:0-6789 GCA_036490795.1 Streptosporangiaceae bacterium | reverse complement strand
GGCGTCTCCCCGCCGCCGGCGGGCGGCAGGTCCGGCCGGTTGACCAGGACGACCTCCACCGGCGGGACGTCGGGCAGGCGCGGGACGCGGTAGCGCGTCATCGACGCATTCAGTATCCGGCCGCCCTCGAACTCGATCCGTTCGAACAGCGCACCGCCCAGGCCCATCACCGTGGCGCCCTCGACCTGGTTGACCAAGTTGACCGGGTCGACGACGGCTCCGCATTCGAAGGCGGTGACCAGCCGCAGCACGGACAAGGTGCCGTCGCCGGCCACGTGGACGGCGGCGGCGGTCGCGACCCGTCCGTCCTTCTCCGTCGCGCAGGCCAGGCCGAGGCCGTGCCGACCGGCCACGCCGTGCCCGCCGACCACGCCGTGCCCGCCGGCCACGCCGTGCCGGCCAGTCAGGTCGCCGCGCCGAGCCCAGCCGATCCGGTCGGCAGCCGCCCGCAGCACGACGGCAAGCCGGTCGTCGGTGAGATGGCTGAGCCTGAACTCCAGCGGATCCGCACCGGCCAGCAACGCCATGTCGTCCAGGTGCGACTCGCGGGCGAAGTTGTTCGCGGTGGCCGCCAGCGCGCGGTAGGAACCCTGCGGCAGCGGCGACTGGGCGGGCCGGAAGTCCAGCCGCCAGTTGGGTATCCGGTACGGCGCGGCGAGGCCGACCGGCCCGGAGTTGATGTTGACCAGCGACCAGCCGGTCAGCCGGCCCTCGGCGTCCGCGCTGGCGTCGACGTCGATGACCGCCGCGGGCCGCAGGTATCCCGCGCAGAACTCCTCTTCCCTGTTCCACGCCACCTTGACCGGGCAGCCCGCCGCCCGGGCCAGCCGCGCCGCCTCCTCGGCGACCGCCGATCCGTGCTTGCCGCCGAAACCACCGCCGTAGTGCGGAACTATCACCTGGATACCGGCCTCGTCGACGCCGAGCGCGGCGGCGAGTTCGGCGCGGGCACGGAACGGGGTTGAGGTACCGACGTGCACGGTCAGCCTGCCGTCGTCCCACTGGGCCAGCGCGGCGCGCGGCTCGAGCGGGACGTGCGCGATGTACGCGGCGGTATATGTGGCGCTGAGCCGGACCGGGCCGGCCGCCAGCGCGGCCGCGACGTCGCCGTCCTCACCACGCGGATCCACCCGGTAGGTGGTGCCCGGACCGCCGGGCGGAACCGGGTGCGTGCGCAGCCAGGACTCCAGCTCATCCTGGGCCGGTGATGAGGCCGGCATGTCCCACTCCGCTACCCGGGCCAGCGCCGCCACCGCGGCGCGGGCCGCCCGCGCGGTGGGAGCAACCACGCCGGCGAACTCGCCCTCGCGCACCACCAGAACCTCACCCACTGCCAGAACCTCACGCACCGCCAGGATGTCCGGCGCCGCGGCCGGATCCAGGTGCCTGAGCACCGCGCCATGTGCCGGCGGCCGCAGCACGCAGCCGTGCCGCATGCCCGGCGCGGTCAGGTCGGAAGGGAATCGCTTGCGGCCGGTGACCACGTCGAGGGCGCCGGCCGCTCGCGCCGGATGCCCGGCTACCGTCCAGGCCGCCGCGTCGGTGACCTCTTCGTCCGCGCGGGCCGTCTCGCGGCGGTGCACGCCGGCCACGAGCTGGCCGTACGTCGCGACGGGCGCGCCGTCAGGACCCGCCACCTTGCCGTCGGCCAAGGTCAGGTCCGCGGGCGCGAGGCCGAACCGCGACGCCGCCAGCGCGCGCAGTATCCGCCGCGCGGCGGCGGCCGCGCGGCGCAGCAGCGGCACCACGTCCGGCATCGAACGGCTGCCGAACGTGCCGGCGTCGTGCGGCGATATCCCGGTGTCGCCCATCACCACCCGGACCGAGCCCGGCCGCACGCGCAGTTCCTCGGCGATGAGCAGCGCCAGCGCGCCTGCGGTGCCCTGACCGCAGTCGACCTTGCCGGTGGCGGCGGTTACCGTGCCGTCCGGCCCGACGTGCAGCCATGCCTGCTTGCTCGTCGTCCAGCCGTCGCCGATGGCATCCGCGGCGACCGTCAGGCCTTCCCTGCCGGCCGGGACATCGCCAGCGACCGGGACATCGCCAGCGACCGGGGAAGCATCGGCGGGCTCGAGCAGCTCGGGGTGCTCCATCAGCTCGGCGGCACGGTGCACGGCCGCCCGGATCCTCGGATACGTGCAGCAACGGCATACGTTTGCGGCCAGTTCGGCGTCGATGCGGGCGTCGTCGGGGTGCGCCACCCGGTTCAGCAGGGCGGCACACGCGGTGAGCCAGCCCGCGGTGCAGAACCCGCATTGCATCGCGCCGTTTTCCAGCCACGCCTGCTGAACCGGGTGCAGCACGCCGTCTTCGGCGAGGCCCTCCACCGTGGTGACCCGCTGCCCGGCGGCCTCGGCGGCCGGAGTGAGGCACGCGGTGACCGCGCGACGGCCGAGCAGTACCGTGCACGCGCCGCAGGCACCTTCCCCGCAGCCGGCCTTCGGCCCGGTGATGCCCAGGTCCTCGCGGAGCACTTCGAGCAGGCTCCGGTCCTGGTCAGTGGCCAGCTCGCGAGCCACTCCGTTAACCGTGATCTCCATGGCTCCGCTAGCCAGCGTGCCGGGGGCAGGTGCAGGGCCGGGGAGCACGAGCAATCAAGCCGGTCATCACGAACGAGAGAATAGTCTCGTAGATCTGGTTGTCATCGACGCCGGGCAGCTTGTCGCGGATCTGCCAGATGTTGGGGTAATCCGCCTGGTCAATGGTTAGATAGGCCCTGGTCCAGGCGGCCTGATCGCTGTTCTGCAGCCGTTCGTCCAACGCGAGGAACGACGCCTCGCAGCCGGCCCAGGACAAGTTGAAGTCGCCGACGGCGCGATAGACGAGGGCGGCCTCCGCGCCCTCGAAGCCGGCCCTGAGCACGGCACCGATGATCGCGTTGACCGCCGTCATCTCGGCAGGTCCCTGCGTGGTCCGGTACGCCGACAGCGACGCCGCGGCCGGATGCTCCAGGTAGGTCTGACGGAGCCGGCGCGAGCATTCCTCCAGCGTCCCCACCCAGCAGTCGCTGGGCTCAAGGCCGGCCATCGATTCCTCGATCAGCTCATCGGCGATGGCCAGCACCAGGTCGTCCTTGCTGGCGAAGTGGCGGTAGACGGCGGTCGGGTCGGCGCCAAGCGCGCGACCCAGTTTGGGCATGCTGAACCCGGTCAGGCCCTGCGTGTCGAGCAGCCGCAGGCTCTCCCTGATGATCAGTTCACGGGTCAGGTCGCCCCGCTGCAGCCGCCGCTGCCGCGGCGCGTCATCAGGCCCGCGCGGGCTGACCTTCGCGCCCACCGTCATGCTCGCCCTTCCTCTGCTCCCGCCGTGACCGACCGTCCTGCCGTGACCGACCGTTCGCCACCGTACCCGTTCGGTTCGGTTCAGCCAAGGCACAGCCTAGCTTGTCAAAAGCTTAGTCACAGATATTGACAAAGGTTTTTCGATGGTGTAGTACCCCGAAAGACGGCGAAGGAAAGGCGGCTGTCCAGGTGGCAAACGCAGTGGCGAGCAGGGGCATCGTGTTCCGCAACGGATCGGTCTTCGATGGCGAGCGCTTCGCACCGCCAGGCACCGCCGTCCTGATCGAGGCGGGCCGGATCGCCAACGTGGGAACCGGGCTCACACCGGACGGGGCCGAGGTCGTCGACCTGGACGGCGGCACGCTGCTGCCCGGCTTCATCGACTCGCACGCCCACCCCGTCTTCGGCGGCAATCAGCTGCGCAACTGCGACCTGAGCGACGCGGAGACCGAGGCCGGCTACCTGAAGGTCATCGCGGATTACGCCAGCGGTAACCCGGACAAGGCGTGGATCACCGGCGGCGGCTGGGGCATGCCCGCCTTCCCCGGCGGCATCCCCAGCAGGCATTCGCTCGACGCGATCACGCGCGACCGGCCGGTCTACCTGCAGAACCGGGACGGCCACGGCGCCTGGGTGAACACCCGCGCGCTCGAACTGGCGGGCATCGGCAGGCACACTCCCGACCCGGCCGACGGCAGGATCGAGCGGGACGAGCACGGCGACGCGATCGGCATGCTGCAGGAAGGCGCCATGCAACTGGTCGCGCGCCTGCTGCCGGCGGCCACCCAGGACGACCTTTACCAGGGCCTGCTCACCGCGCAGAGCTACCTGCTCTCGCTCGGCATCACCGGCTGGCAGGACGCGATCGTTGGCCGGATGCCTGGCGAGGACGACGCCATCGCCGCGTACCGGCGCGCGGCGGGCAACGGCGCGCTCATCGCGAACGTGGTCGGCGCTGTGGTGGAACCGGGATCAGGGCATCGAGCGGCTCGCGGCCTGCTGCACCTGCGCGAGCGGACGGAGCGGTTCCGCGCGACCAGCGTCAAGATGATGCTGGGCGGCGTCGCGGAAAACCACACCGCGGCGATGCTCGAGCCCTACCTGGACCACGACGGCTGCCACGGCGACAACTCCGGGCTCGACTTCATCGACCCGGACGAACTGCCCAGGTTCGTCACCGCCCTGGACGAGCACGCGCCCCGGCTGGAAACCCCACCGCACCAGGTCAGCCGCACCGGGCGCCGCATCCCGCCCCGCCGCACCGGGGCCCCGGCCCGCCGCACCGGGGCCAGCCGCACCGGGGTCAATTGCACCGGGGTCAGCCGCACCGGGGTCAATTGCGTAATTGACATCGCTAGAGCGTGTTGATTGCGCAATTGACCCGCCAGGAAAGAGTCGAGCCGCCGCCCCTGTCAACGCGGAAGAAAAGTCCAACACGGCAGAAATACCTGCTCACAGCATGGTTTTTTACCGCGCTGGGCCGATCTTCCGCGTTGATGACCCGGCACACAGCGCAGTGCGGGCCGAACAGGAATCACGCGATATACGAGGGCCGCAATCGCACTCGCCGTCGTGACGCGAGGTAAGAGTTACCCCGGTATACAGCGACCCGAGGAAAGGCTAGCGGCCAGCCTGATCCGGCACACACTGTGATGAGATGCGACGTCAGGGGCTTCCTGGTGCTGCTGCCGCGCCGGCGGCGGCCAGGAGGCGGTCGTAGGTGTCGGGCGCGGCCAGTTCGCTGCCGATGCTGTAGCCGGTGAGCTCGCCGTGATCGTCGCTGCCGCCGGTCGGGATCAGGCCGAGGCGGGTGGCGAGGGCAAGCAGGGCCGTTCGTTCTTCCGGACCGTGGTCGCGGTGCCAGACCTCTATCCCGGCGAGACCGTCGGCGGTCAGGTTTGCTATCTGCTCGTCGGACAGGTCCCAGTCGCGTCCCGCACGCGGGTGGGCGAGCACGGCCACGCCGCCGGCGTCGCGGACCAGGCCGATCGCGCGTGCGGGCGGAAGGGCGTACTTCTCGACGTAAGCGCGGCCGTCGTCCGCGATCCAGTCCTTGGTGAACGCGTCGGCGGGTTCGGCGACCACGCCCGCCTGTGCCATCGCGCGGGCGATGTGCGGGCGGCCGATGACCGAATCGCCGGCGATCCCGGCCACTCGCTCCCAGCTCACGGGTGCACCGAGCGCATTGAGCTTGCGCACCATCCCCTGTGCGCGCAGCACCCGGTCGTCCCTGATCCGGGCCGTCTCCGCGGCGAGGCCGGGATGCGCGGGATCGAACAGGTAGGCAAGCAGGTGCACACTCCGGCCCGCGAGCTCGCTGGAGAGCTCCATGCCGGGCAGCAAGATGAGCGAACCGGTCAGAGCGGCGCGCGCCCGCGCGTGACCGGCGGTCGTGTCGTGATCGGTGAGTGCCACGACGTCGAGGCCAGCCGCGGCGGCTCTGCGCATCACCTCCGCCGGGTCATCGGTTCCGTCGGAGGCGTTGCTGTGGACGTGGAGGTCGGCGCGCACCCTCGCTAGCTTGCCAGGCTAGCTCGCCAGGCGCACCGACGGGGCGCCGAACGGCAGGTCAAGATCCTGCGCCGGGTCGCGCAGGTCACGCAGTTCGATCGGATCGATGAGCAGGCTGCCCGCGGTGTCCGGCCACATCACGAACCATAGCCAGCAGGCCTTCGCCTCGCCGGCGAAGACGGCACGCCCTGGCGCGTCCACCACCCACAACGGAACGTCATGGTTATCGACCTGGGCCGACGCGGTGGGTGGTGTCGCGGCGAATCCGGCACCAGGGTCAACTGCCTCGAGACCGGCCAGGCCCGCGCCCAGCCCGGTGCCTGGCTCCTCGGCGACGACCAGCATGTCACCGGCCCCGCCAAGCGGATTGGGTCCGGACAGGGCCACCACGCTCGCACGGCTTCCGGTTCGTTCGTCGCCCGCGCCGGCGAAGCCGGCCACCAGCCAGCCCTGCGGCAGCGGCCAGGGCAGCCAGACCGGCACCTGTGCGGTGCGCAGCAGACCGTCCAGCCCTTCGTTGGATGGTCTGAACGCCGGCCGTAGCGGGTGCACCTCCCCGTGCAGGTCACAGCGCCACGCGCTGGACCAGACGGTCGGCTCGCGCACCGGCCGGGTACAGCGCGGGCATGCCGCCGCCTTGCCCCGCCGTTCGCTGTCTGGGCCCACGGTGGCCTCAGTACCCGTTTCCCCCGGCACGCAATCAGCCCGGACGGTTTACGTGGTTATCCCATAGCCCGGCACGGTTCGTACGGGATATGACAGGTGGCACCGGCCCGCGTGCGGGCCGGTGCCACCTGTTGTAAATCAGGTAACTCCGAGGATGGAATTACGTTGCCAGTTACGGCTGCGCCTCACCGAAGCGAGCGCCCCACAGCTGGTTGTCGTTGATGTTGCCGTTCGGGAAACCGTTGCTGTTCGAGAACGTGGTCAGCGCGGAGAGCTGGAGGCCGACACGCGGCAGGCTCGTCGGGCTGGCGCCGTTCGGGTAGGACAGCGC
>DASXDG010000177.1:0-44820 GCA_036490795.1 Streptosporangiaceae bacterium | reverse complement strand
TTCTGCTGCTTTGCCCAGCGGATGAAGTGCCCGGTCTCGCGGCGGTAGGAGGCATGGTCGCTGGTGATCCAGGCATCCAGGTCGCTTTGCCGGCAGTCGGCCAGGGTGAGGTTGCGGGCGGTGAGCCAGTCCAGCACCGTGTTCGGCCGGCACCGGCCCGCCAGGAACTCCAGGTACTCATCCAGCAGCGGCACGCCGAGCCGCGCCACAACACCAACCCGGCCGACATCTGCGGCATCGCGACTTCGCCGATCTGGCAAGCGCCCCTGACCCGATCGCCGCTGAAGATCACGATCTATCGCTGAAGTACCGGAAGCTAGCGCCCATTGATCGCTAGCGGTTGAGGCGCTGTTCCGCGAGCTTGGGCGGGGCAGAGGCCAGCCAGCCGTCGGCGATCGCCTCGCGCAGTGCCTTCTCGGTGACCAGCCGCAGCTGGATGAGTATGGCCGAGTATCCGTCGAAGTGCGGGATCGTGACGAAGGCGTCCGGATGCGCGGCAAGCACGGCTTCCTTCTCGCCGAGATCCTCGACGCGCACCGCCAGGATCGGCCCTTCGGGAGGTGCCTGGTCGCCGAACCGCCTGATGTCCGCCTTGCTGAACGGCCGGTCCCACGCGAACGCCTTGCCCGCCACGAACCAGGTGCGGTTGCCGTGCCGCTCACCTTCGGTGACCTCGGGCAGCTCGCAGGCCAGCCGGGTCACGTCGTCGAGAGTTGCCACACTCAGCACCGTACCGCCCTGGCTGGTACAGAGCCGTTACGCGGCGCCGCACTGGCATCGGGGGCAGGGCGCGGCATAATTGGCCCGTGCCGAAGAGGTCTTCCGAACGGATGGAACGGGCAGCTGGCGTGGTCAAGTCGTTCGACGCCGATGAAGGCTGGGGCGTGATCGAGGCACCTGAGGTTCCAGGCGGCTGCTTCGTCCATTTCGCGAATATCCAGATGGCTGGGTATCGGGAGCTCGAGGCCGGCCAGCGCGTGCACTTTACGTTTGAGCGACCCGGCTTCTTGCAGGACGGCTACGCATACCGCGCTCTGACGGTCTGGCCGGACGGCTGATCGGGCCGGCGTCGGCACGCGGACGGAAGGCCTCTATCCAAGGTGAGGCATGGCCTTAACGAGGCTCTCGTGCTGCAATTGGCGGATTGATTGGCAGGATGGGCCAGGTGGCGAATTCCGATGACATGGCCGAGCGGGCACGGCAGCGGGACCTTGTCCGCCGCGGCTACGACGCCATCTCGCTGGCATATCGCAGCGACGACGGCGCCGCGGCGGCTTCCTCCGCCGAGGACGTCAGCCGCTATGCGGGCTGGACGGCGGAACTGGCTGGCAGGCTGAAAACCGGCGCCCGGGTCGTGGATCTGGGCTGCGGAGCGGGGATACCGGCAACCCGTGAGCTGGCCGGCCACGGGCTGCAGGTGCTCGGCGTGGACTTCTCAGCCGTCCAGCTGCGCCGGGCTCATGAGCTCGTCCCCGCGGCCCGGTTCGTGCAGGCTGACATGACGGCGTTCGGTTTGCAGCCAGCCAGCGTCGACGCCGTGGTTTCCTTCTACGCCCTGATCCACCTGCCGCTCGCCGATCAGCGGGCACTGTTCCCTCGGGTGCGCGAGTGGATCCGCCCGGGCGGCTACTTCCTGGCCATCGTCGGGGCCGGCAGATGGACCGGAACTGAGCAGTATCTCGGCGCCGACATGTTCTGGGATCACGCGGACACCGCCACCTACCTGCGCTGGCTAGCAGAAGCTCAGCTCACACCCATCTGGGACCGGTTCGTCCCCGAAGGCGACAGCGGGCACAGCCTCATCCTCGCCCAGGCAACTTAAAACCGACTCAGGACTCCCCGCTCGCAGCGTGAGCCCGGGAAGGAGAAGTCATGGCAATCTTCACCAGTCTTGACGACCTGCAGGGAGCGGAGTTCGTCGACGCGAACCTGCATGGTGCCCGGTTCTGCGGGGCTGACCTCTCCGGCGTCGTGATGCGCGCGGTCGACGTGCAGGGGGCGGACATCGACGCACCATTTCTGTTCAGGGGTGAGACCTCCTTGCGCGTCAACGGCGTGGACGTGATCCCGCTGGTCGAGGCGGAGCTCAACCGCCGCTTTCCCGGCCGCGCCAGCCGGCGCGCCACGGACCCGGATGGGCTGCGCGAGGCCTGGGCCGCGCTCGAGCGGACGTGGGCGGCCACCCTCGAGCGCGTCGCGGCGATGCCGGCTGGCACGGTCGATGTTTCGGTAGACGGCGAGTGGTCGTTCGCGCAGACGCTGCGGCACCTGGTCATGGCCACCGACGCATGGCTGGGCCGGGCGATCCTGGGCTTCGAGCAGCCGTTTCACCCCATCGGCCAGCCCAACGCCGAGTACGGGACCGACGGCAACGACATGTCGGTCTTCGCGACGGCGACACCGTCGTACGCCGATGTGCTCGGGGTCCGGGCGGGCCACGTCGCCATGGTGCGCGACTTCCTCGCCACCGTCACGTCAGACGACCTGGCCGCGGCACGCAAGAACCCGTGGGCACCCGAATACCCCGAGACCGTCTTGTCTTGCCTGCACGTAATCCTGCAGGAGGAGTGGGAGCACCACCGCTACGCCGTCCGCGATCTCGACGCGATTGACGCGGCGTCCGGCGCATGAGCCCAGGTCAGGGCCAGGATCTGCTGGAGGCTTGAAGGGTTCCGGCTATCAGGGCCGGCTGTCGTGCGGCTGGCGCGCTTTCCGGCTGGTGACGATCCTGCGTTTGCGCAAAGACTCGAGCCATTCCTGCCCGCTCAGCAGCCGCGTGGTCTTGCCCGACCTGACCTCGCCCGCTGCGGCAACTGCCATCGCGACGCTGGCAGCGGTCATATCGTCAGGTGCCTCATACACGACCATCACGTCATAGTCGCCAAACGGAAAGCCCGCCACCACGATCGTGGCTCCCAGGTCCTCCAGGGCAGGCCGGATCGTTTCCACCGGGTCCTGCGGCTCCTTGAGCTGTTCGGCCATCGACTTGGCAGTGTAGGAGGCCTGGTACATGAAGAGCGGCATGGTGGTTAAGATCGTAGACCCGGCCCAGCCGGGCACACCAGCCTCCGCCTCGCAGCCCGGTGTGCGTGCGCGGCTCAGGCCGCGATGTCGCCTGGCTCGAGCAGGGGGCGCCAGGCTTCGCAAACCCACGGGGGCAGCAGCATCTCGTCCCACAGCCGCACCAGTTCGGGCCCGTTGACGAACCCGCAGATGTCGTCCAGCGTCCCCTTCACGAGCACGATCTCGTAGAAGTCCCGCCGCCGACGCCGGTCCGACAGATCCCACCGAACGCTGCGCAGGTTGGGACCCTGCCAGAACAGCCGGGCTGGCATGCACACGACGCCCTCGAGCATGCCGCGCAGCTCGACCAGGGAACCGGGCACTGCCACGTGCCGACGCCGTGCGCTCCCCCACCCCGGGTCGTCGGCAGTAATCACACTTGTGCTATTCCCCGCGGCGGCGCACCTATCCCTCGTAGTAGCGGTCTGCCACGGCGAGCGCCTCGTCCAGGATGCCCAGGCCTTCCTTGGCCTCGGCGTCCGACACCGTGCACGGCGGCACCACGTGCAGTCGGTTGTAGTTGATGAACGGCACCAGCCCGCCGGATTTGCAGGCGGCCATCAGCTCGCCCGTCGCCTCGGACGCGCCGCCGTACGGTGCCAGCATGGCCCGGGTGTCCCGGTTGGACACCAGGTCGAGGGCCCAGAACACGCCGAGCCCGCGGACCTCGCCGATCACCGGGTGCCGCGTGGCCAGCTCGTGCAGACCCGGGCCGAGCACCTCGGCGCCGACCCTGGCGGCGTTCTCGACAATGCCCTCGTCCTTCATCGCGTCGATCGAGGCTACGATCGACGCGCAGGCCAGCGGGTGGCCCGAGTACGTCAGGCCGCCGGGGAACACCCGGTCGTCGAAGGTCGCGGCGATCTCGTTGGAGATGATCACGCCGCCGACCGGCACGTAGCCGGAGTTGGAACCCTTCGCGAACGTGATCAGGTCCGGGACCACACCATGGGGCTCGAACGCGAACCAGGTGCCGGCCCGGCCAAAGCCGCACATGACCTCGTCCGCGATGTACACGATGCCGTACTTGTCGCACAGCGCCCGCACTCCGGCCAGGTAACCGGGCGGCGGGACCAGCACCCCGGCCGTGCCCACGATCGTCTCGATCAGGATCGCCGCGATCGTCACCGGGCCCTCGAACGTGATCACCTGCTCGAGGTGTTCCAGGGCGCGCTGGCACTCCTCCTGCTCGGTGGTGGCCCAGAACGCGGAGCGGTACAGGTACGGCCCGAAGAAGTGCACGTGCCCGGTGGCGAACTCGTTCGGCCAGCGCCGCGGGTCCCCGGTGGACGTGATCGCCGCGCCGGTGTTGCCGTGGTAGGAACGGTAGAAGCTCAGCACCTTGTTGCGGCCCGTGTGCAGCCTGGCCATCCGGATCGCGTTCTCGTTCGCATCGGCACCGCCGTTGGTGAAGAACACCTTCTCCATGCCGTCCGGCGCGAGCGCGGCGATCCTGGTCGCCGCCTCCCCCCTGGCCTCGTTCGCGTGCTGCGGCGCGATCGTGGTCAGCTTCGCCGCCTGCTCCGCGATCGCGGCGGTCACCCGCGGATGCTGGTGCCCGATGTTGACGTTCACGAGCTGGCTGGAGAAGTCCAGGTAGCGCTTGCCGTCGTAGTCCCAGAAGCACGAGCCATCGGCCCGCGCGATCGCCAGCGGCGCCAGCGCCCGCTGCGCCGACCACGAGTGGAAGACGTGCGCGCGGTCCATCGCCAGGACCTCAGCACCGCGCTCCGGGCCGTAACCTGCTTCTGTCATGACTGCCTCCCGCCAGTGTGGCCGGGTCGCGTCTTGACCGCCCGGCCAGCCGATGTTACTGAACACCCAAAGTCCGTCTCCGGTAGCGCAAAGGAGCACGCGTGCCGCTTCTGGCCAGCAGCCGCCGCCGCATAACCCTCATCGCCTCGGCCCTCGTCATTTGCACGGCAGCGGCCGCCCTGCCCGCGCTCACGGCGGCCGCCGATGCGGCCGTGATCCCGCGGTCCGCGCTGCCCGCCGTCCGCTATGTGGCGCTGGGCGACTCGTACTCCTCCGGGGTGGGGTCCGGCGACTACTACCGCTCCGGCGGATCCTGCGAGCGCAGCCCCGGCGCCTACCCCGCGCTGTGGGCGGCCGCCAGCCACCCGGCCTCCTACGTATCCGAGGCCTGTTCGGGAGCGACGATCGGCTCGGTGCTCCGCAGCCAGCTCGTTGCGCTGAACAAGGCCACGACGCTGGTTTCGATCACGATCGGCGGCAACGACGTCGGCTTCGGCCCGGTGATGTCGACCTGCGTGATCCTGGCTACCAGCTTTTGCGCGCACGTGGTCACCGCCGCCGAGGCTGAGATCCGGTCTGTGCTGCCCGGCCGGCTCAACGAGTTGCTGGCGGCGGTCTCGGCCGCGGCCCCGGAAGCCAGAGTGGTGGTCATGGGCTACCCGGAGCCCTACGACCTGTCCAGGTCCGCGTCCTGCATCGGCCTGTCCACCACTGACCGGAACGACCTCGACCAAGCTGCGGCTCAGCTCGACGCGCAGCTGCAGGCCGCCGCCGACCGGTATAGCGACGCCTTCGCGGACGTCAGGTCCGTGTTCGGTGGTCATCAGATCTGCGACTCCGAAAGCTGGATGAACTCGGTCGACTGGCTCGACATCGGCGCCTCCTACCATCCCAACCCGGCCGGGCAGGCCGATGCCTACTACCAGGTGTTCAGCGCCGCCGCCCGATGACCATCGGCGGACCCGGCCGGCTGGGGTGCTACGCGTTCCAGGCTCTTACCGGTTGACGGGGAAGCCGAGGCTGACGCCGCCGTGGCTGGGGTCCAGCCAGCGGGACGTGACCGCCTTCCCCTTGGTGTAGAAGTGCACGCCCTCGGTGCCGTGCACATGCGTGTCGCCGAACAGCGAGGACTTCCACCCGCCGAACGAGTAGAACGCCATCGGCACCGGGATCGGCACGTTGATGCCCACCATCCCGACCTCGACCTCATGGGTGAACCGCCGGGCCGCGCCGCCGTCGTTGGTGAAGATCGCGGTGCCGTTGCCGTACGGGTTGCCGTTGATGACCGCCATTGCCTCGTCGTAGCCCGGGGCGCGGACCACCGAGAGCACCGGCCCGAAGATCTCGTCCCGGTAGCAGCCCATCGCGGGCTTGACGTGGTCGAGCACCGAGGGGCCCAGCCAGAACCCGTCGGCACCGCCGCCGGTGACCGGGTGCGTGCGGCCGTCCACCGCGAGCACCGCGCCCTCGGCCACGCTGGAGTCGAGGTAGGACGCGACCTTGTCCCGGTGCGGCCCGGTGACCAGCGGGCCCATCTCGGACTGCTCGTCGTCGCCGGGGCCGACCCGCAGCGCCGGGATCCGGCTGGCGATCTTCTCGACGAGTTCGTCACCGATCGGGTCGACCGCGACCACCACCGAGATCGCCATGCACCGCTCACCGGCCGAGCCGAAGCCCGCCGACACCGCGGCGTCGGCGGCGAGGTCGAGGTCCGCGTCCGGCAGCACCACCATGTGGTTCTTGGCCCCGCCGAGCGCCTGGACCCGCTTGCCGTTGGCGGCCGAGGTCTCGTAGATGTAGCGGGCGATCGGGGTCGATCCCACGAAGCTGACGGCCTTGACGCCGGGATGGGTCAGCAGGCCGTCGACCGCTTCCTTGGCGCCCTGCACCACGGTGAACACCCCGTCCGGCAGCCCCGCCTCGGCGAGCAGCTCGGCCATCATGACCGACGCGGATGGGTCCTTCTCCGAAGGCTTGAGCACGAACGCGTTGCCGCAGGCCAGCGCGATCGGGAACATCCACATGGGCACCATGGCGGGGAAGTTGAACGGTGTTATGCCGGCCACTACGCCGAGCGGCTGGCGGATCGAGTAAGCGTCAACGCCGGTCGAGACGTTCTCCGAGAACCCACCCTTGAGCAAATGCGGGATGCCGCAGGCGAACTCGACCACCTCGAGCCCGCGGGCCACCTCGCCGGCCGCGTCCGAGGCGACCTTGCCGTGCTCGGAGCTGATCAGCGCCGCCAGCTCGCCGCGGTGCTGCTTGATCAGCTCACGGAACGCGAACAGCACGTCGGCCCGCTTGGTCAGCGACGTCTCCGCCCAGCCGGGCCAGGCGCCGGCCGCCGCCTGCACCGCGGCGTCGACCTCGGCCGCCGTGGCAAAGTCCACGGTGCCACTGACCTGCCCGGTTGCCGGGTTGTAAATGTCACCGCGGCTGGCTGCCTCGCCCGCCCACGGCTTGCCGCCGATCCAGTGCGACACATGCTTCATTACGCGGTTCCCCTCGTCATGGTCGACTCCAATAGTCCAGTCTGCGGCCGGACCGGGTCCGGGCGCCAGTGACACTGTGTAAGCATAGATGGGGTCAGGGCTTACTTGATGTCAGTGCGGTGTCCGTGCCGGGAGGTGTTCGCCCATGCTGCCGACCGTGGCCGAGGTGCTCGCCCTCGATCCGCTGCGCCGCGGCGCGCCCCGGGTGGTGGCCGCCGCCGACGGCCTCGACGCACCGGTGCGCTGGGTGCACGTGATCGAGCTGGCCGAGGCCGCGCACCTGCTGCGCGGCGGTGAGCTGGTGCTGGCCACCGGCATCGCACTGCCGGACGACCCGTCCGGGCTGACCCGCTACGTCGCCGACCTGGCGTCGGTCGGGGTCAGCGCGCTGGCCGTCGAGCTCGGCTCCAGGTACGCCCGCAGCCTCCCGGCTGCGCTGGTTTCGGCGGCGTCGCGGCACCGGCTGCCGCTGATCGTGCTCGAGCGGGAGACGCAGTTCATCGAGGTCACCGAAGCGGTGCACGCGCTGATCATCGACGCCCAGCTCGAGGAGCTGCGCGCCTCGGAGCGGCTGCACCAGGTGTTCACCGACCTCGCGGTGTCCGGTGCGCCAGCGGGCGAGGTGGTGCGGCAGGCCGCGCTGCTGTCCGGGCGGCCGGTGATCCTGGAGAACCTGGCGCACCAGGTGGTCGCGTGCGAGGCCACCGGGCAGGACACCGCCCGGCTGCTCGCCGGGTTCGCGGCGCGGTCCCGCGCGGTCGCGCCGCCGGGGCGGACCGGCTACGACCCGGCGTCCGGCTGGCTGGTGACCATCGTGGGCGCGCGCGGCGAGGACTGGGGACGGCTGATCATGGCGCGCGGCAGCGCGCCCGAACCGCGTGACGTGGCGCTGGTCGAGCGCGCGGCCACGACCCTGGCGCTCGGGCGGCTGCTCGACCACCAGCGGGAGAGCCTGGAACGGCAGGCGCACCGGACGATCCTCGGCGCGTTCCTCGGCCACGGCTACGCCGACCCCGCCGACGCCGAGGCGCGGGCCCGGGCGCTCGGCGTGCCGGTGGCAGGGAGGCGGCTGCTGCCCGTGGTGGTCCGGCTGGTCAGCTCGGCAGCGGGCGGGTCTGGCGCGGCGGGCGGGTCTGGCGCGACCGGCCGGTCTGGCGCGACCGGCCGGTCTGGTGCAGCGGGCGGGTCTGGCGGCGGGGCCGGGCTCGAGGCTCAGGCGCGGGCCCTGCAGGTCGCGGACGCGACGGCCGCGGCGTGCCGGGCCGGGCGGGTGCCCGCCCTGGTCGGCTCGCTCGACGACACCCGCGTCGGTGCGCTGCTGGCGCTGCCGCCGCGCGCGGACCCGGACGCGGTGCTCGGCCGCCTGGCCGACCGGCTGCGGCGGCGGCTCGGCGACGACGACGTGATCGGGGCCGGCTCGGTGGTGGACTCGGTCCCCGAGGTGCAGCGCTCGTTCCTCGAGGCGGAGCAGGTGGCGGAGGTGGCCGCGCGCAATGGCGGCGGTCTCGCCTTCTACCGGCTGCCGGACCTGCGGCTGCGCGGCCTGCTGCACCTGCTCCGCGACGACCCGCGGGTGCAGGCCTTTGCCGAGCGGGAGCTCGGCCCGCTGCTGCGCCGCGACGACGCGGCGGGCAGCCAGATGCTCGCCGCGCTCACCGCCTACCTGGAGGCCGGGGGCAACAAGGCGGAGGCGGCCAAGCGCGCGCACCTGGCGCGGCCGACCCTGTACGAGCGGCTGCACCGGATCGAGGAGGTGCTCGGCGTCAGCCTGGACTCCGCGCAGTCGCGCACCTCGCTGCACGTCGCCGTGCTGGCTCAGGCGGCCGCGCGGGAACCGTGACCGGACCTGGCTGAACCGAGCCGACCTACCGTACGTGTTCAATCGGTAACCGTGCGCGACAACGCCTCGCTGGCTTTGCCGGGATAGCCGTTTGTGCTGCTCGTAGCCCGTTTCGTGCCGCGGATCGACGTATCTGTCCAGCCGGCCGTAACGGTCGTTGATCTTACGAAAGGGCAGCACCGTGAGACTTCGCGTACCCGCTATACCCGCCATCTCCGCCATCCCGGCCGCCGCGTTCGTCGCGTCGCTCGGGCTTGTCCTCGCCGCGTGCGGATCCAGCAGCTCGAACCCGAGCGTTGCCGCGGCACACGACGCGGGCCCGCCGTTCCTGAGCCAGCTGCATTCGGTCTCGCAGATCGCCTCCACCGTCCCGGCCAACGGCGACGTGAACCCGTACGGGGTGGCCGTGGTGCCCGCGTCCGCCGGGCGCCTCGTCGCCGGTGACACCCTGGTGAGCAACTACAACGACAAGGCCAATGTCCAGGGCACCGGCACGACCATCGTCCAGGTTTCCCCGTCCGGCTCGACCCGTCTGTTCGCTCAGATCTCCAAGCTCCCGGCGGGCATGACCTGTCCCGGGGGCATCGGGCTGACCACCGCGCTGGGCATCCTGCCCGGCGGCTGGGTGCTGGTCGGCAGCCTGGCGACCACCGCGAGCGGCGCCCTGCCCGGCCTCAATCCCGCCGGGTGCCTGATCGTGCTCAACAACCAGGGCGTGCCGGTCACGACGATCACGAACTCCCACATCGCCGGCCCGTGGGACCTCGCGGTGACGTCGACCGCCACATCCGCCAAGGTGTTCGTCTCCAACGCCCTCGGCGGTAACACCAGCGTCCACAAGGGCGTCCCGGTCGCGGGCGAGTGCACGGTGGTGCGGCTCGACCTGGCGCTCAGCGCCGCCGCTCCCCCGGCGCTCACCAGTTCGACGGTCATCGGGAAGGACTACCCGTGGATCGCGAACAAGGCCGCGCTTGTCCTCGCACCAACCGGGCTCGCCCTGGGGCGGAACGGCACGCTCTACGTGGCCGAGACGCAGACCAGCGCGATCTCGGCCATCCCGGCGGCGCTGACCCGGACCACCCCGGTCGCGGCACGGGCCAGCACCATCGCCGCAGGCGGTGCGCTCAACGCCCCGCTCGGCATGACCCTGGCGCCGAACGGCGACCTCGTCGTGGTCAACGGGAACAACGGCAACGCGGTTGAGGTCAGCCCGGCGGGCAAGCAGGTGGCCACGAAGACCGTGGTGAAGAACGGCGCCGGGGACCTGTTCGGGCTCGCCACGACCTCCGGCGGCCTGCTGCTGGTGAACGACGGGACCAACGCGCTGGATCTGTACCACGGCTGACCCGCCATGATGGGCCCATGCCAGGAAGCGGAGAGACCTACCTGCATGGGCACCACGACAGCGTCCTGCGGTCGCACCGCTGGCGGACCGCGGAGAACTCCGCGGGCTATCTGCTGCCGCGGCTGCAGGACGCTGACCGGGTGCTTGACGTGGGTTGCGGCCCCGGGACCATCACCGTCGACCTTGCCGCCAGGGTTCCCCAGGGCGAGGTGGTCGGCATCGACGCGGCCGCCGACGTGCTGGAAGACGCCCGGCAGGAGGCGAGCGGCCAGGGCCGGCCCAACGTCCGGTTCGAAACCGGTGACGTGTATCGCCTGGCCTTCAACGACGCCGCGTTCGACATCGTGCACGCCCACCAGGTGCTGCAGCACCTGGGCGACCCCGTTGCGGCGCTTGCCGAGATGCGCCGGGTGTGCCGCCCGGGCGGCCTGGTCGCGGCGCGGGACAGCGACTACGGCGGGATGCTCTGGTTCCCCGACGACCCGGGACTGTCCGAGTGGCGGGTCCTGTACCAGCAGGCCGCCCGTGCGGTCGGCGGCGAGCCGGACGCCGGCCGCCGCATGCTGTCCTGGGCCCAGGCCGCCGGGTTCGCCGACGTCGAGCCGTCGGCCAGCGCGTGGTGCTACGCGACCCCGGCCGACCGGTCGTGGTGGGGCAGCCTGTGGGCCGAGCGGCTGACCGAGTCGCCGTTCGGGGACCGGGCGGTCGAGCACGGCCTGGCCACCCGGCAGGACCTCGAGCGGCTGGCCGATGCCTGGCTGCGCTGGGCCGCCAGCGACGACGGGTGGTTCCTCATCCCGCACGGCGAGGTCCTCTGCCGGGTGCCCGGCTGAGGACTTCGGAGGCGTCAGCCAGCACTGCGCTGAAGCAGCCAGGCTGCCTCAACCGCGTCCTCGATGGCACCGGCGTCGCCGTTGGCGAGATCGGCGACGACCATCATGTGCTTCGCATACCGGGCCGGGACGCTGAAGGTCTTGGGGAACTGCCGCAGTACCGAGTCGCGGTAGTCGAAATCGGCGCGTATCACCACGTGGCTGTCGTCTAGTTGCCGCGCCACCAGCCTGCCGTGGTACCGCCACTCAGCCAGCCCTTCCCGGGCGGTACGGCGGACACCCGGCATAGCCTCCGCGAGGCGGGCCAGGTCAGCGATATCCACGAACCCAGTATCGCCACCTTCAGCGGGGCGCGTTGAGGACGGTAAACGGCCCGCCGGCCACGCGCCGCCTGGGGCTCAAGCATTCGGGGTGAGGCGCACCACGGCCAGCTCGCGGTCGGTACGGCTCTGCATCGTGGCGTACGCCCGATACGCGCCGGTCAGCCTGGGCCACCATTCCGCCCGTTCCCCGGGTCGCAAAATGCGGCCACGCATCGTCACCGGCTCTGCGGCGCCCACTTTGACCTTTACCTGGGGGTTGTCGGCGATGTTGCGGAGCCATCTCGGATTGCTGACCGCGCCGCCATGGCTGGCGACGATCAGCCAGTCATCGCCGTCGGCGATGCCGATCACCGGGGTGCTGAATTCCCGTCCGCTGCGCCAGCCCGTCGTGGTCAAGGCGAGCACCGGATGGCCACCCATCCGGGCGAGCATGCGGCCACCGCTCGCGCGCATGACCCCGAGCTGTGCTCTGGTCATGCACCGCATGAAAGCACGGTCACGGTCACGCACCTGCCTGCCACGGGTGCCCTCGGAAGGGAGCGGACCCTGCTGGCTCATCGCTGCTCCCAGGCTGGGCTGCTGAGGAACCAGGTGTCGAAGCGCTCCTGCTCGCGAAGCAAGCTGTCGCCCGGCAGCGTGCCGAGCGCGACGCGTTCCAGCATCCTGAAGTACTCGAACCGGTCGGTCCCCGGAGCGATGACGATCAGCAGGTCGGCGGGGTGCCCTGGCAGAGCGGCGAACGCGTGCGGCACGGCAGGCGGGACAACGAGCAGATCCCCTTCCCCTGCCTGCACAAGCCGATCTCCCACCAGTACCTGCGCACGGCCGCTGAGCAGGTAGAAGAGCTCGGTGCCGAGCCTGTGGCGGTGTGGCTGCGCGCCGGCTACACCGTCGGCGAGGGTGACCCGGACGACGCTGAGCGCGCCGCCGGTCTCGGTGGCGTCGGCGAGCAGGCCAATGGTGGCCACGTGCGGGCTACCGAGCACGGGCATGTCGCTGTGATTGACGATGACGGAGTCTGCTGGCATGGTCACGACGAGCCTCCAGCGCCAGATATCTACGAACGTCGTACATAATTCAACTACGAACACTGTACATAATTAGAAGCACTCAAGGTAGGGGTGGTTGCTTCGGAACGAAGGAAGCCGGGACCGAGTCCCCGGTTCACTCGCGAAGAACTAGCCGGGCTGGCCCTGGCCATCATGGACGCGCATGGCAGCGCCGCCCTTACGGTGCGCCGGCTGGCCCAGGAGGCCGGGATGGCGACGACGGCCCTCTACAACTACTTTCCGAGCAAAGACGACCTGCTAGACGCGGCGATCGACGCGGCAGCCGGAGAGGTCCAACTCCCTGAGCCTTCGGCGCAGGCGTGGAAAGAGCAGCTCACCAGTGTGGCTCAAGCATGGTTCCAGGCCGGCCTGCGCCATCCCGGGGTGGCCCGGCTCCGCTTCGACCGCCCGCTGCAGAGCAACCGCGCCCTGCGGGTAACCGACTGGGCCATAGCCGTGCTATGTGCTGCGGGCCTCAGCAAGCCTGAAGCCGTCGCCGCGTTCAAGGCACTGACGGTCCTCACCTTGGGCAGCGCCGCTGCCGCCGTCGCGGAGTCCCGCCCCCAGGAGCGCCAGCAAGCCGCGGCCCGCCACGCCTCGGTCGCCGCCACGGAACTCCCGGCGATGGCAGCCGTCGCCGCCGAGCTCACCGCCGCGCTCGGCGGCGACCAGGCCTTCGAGCTGGGCCTGGCCGCCCTCCTCGACGGCATCGATCAACGCATCGCCGCTGCCCGGCGGTCCAGTCAGGATCGCCCGCGCCGTGCCTAGCCTGGAAATGGGCTGAACTCTACCCAGAGCTCGCGCAGGGTGCGGGTGAAGTAACCCGGCATGAACTCGGGCTCGCAGCCCGGCACCAGCCGGATCCCCGGCAGCGCGCGCAGCAGCTCCTCGAACAGGATGCGCAGCTCGAGCCGGGCCAGATTGGCGCCCAGGCAGAAGTGGGTGCCGAAGCCGAACGCCACGTGGTGGTTGTGCCGCCGGGTCACGTCGAACCGGTCGGGCTCGCTGAACGCCCGGTCGTCGGAGTTGGCTGCCCCGTACATGAGGAGTACCTCGTCGCCCGCGCGCAGCCGCTGGCCGTGCAGCTCGTGGTCCACGGTCACCGTCCGGCGCATGTTCAGGATCGGCGTCGCGCACCTGATGAACTCCTCCACGCCGGTGGACCCGATGACCGCCGGCTCCGCCAGCAGGATCTGGAGCTGATCGGGAAAACGCGCGAGGTTCCACACCGTCTGCCCGATGACCGACCGGGTGGTCTCCGCCCCGCCGTCGAGCAGCAGCAGGCCCTCCTGGATGATCTCCGGGAGGTCCAGCGGCTCGCCCGCTATCGCGCCGTGTGCCCAGACGGACACCAGGTCATCGCGTGGGTCGCGGCGGCGAGCCTCGATCAGCTCGGAAAAGGCGGCGACGAATTCGCCGATGGCCTCCGGCGACCCGGCCGGCTGGCGGGAATCGTCGTTGCGGAAGCCCGCGGAGCTCATCGTCCGCTCCGACCATTCCATGCACTTATGCCAGTGCGCACGGTCGAAACCCAGCAGCTCGGCTATGACCATGGCGGGCAGCGGCGCGGCGAGATCCCGGACGACGTCCACGGTCCCTTCTTCCGCGGCCGCGGTGATCAGCTCGGCCACGATGGCCCGGACCCGCGCCTCGTGCCTGCGCACCGCACGCGGAGAGAACCGGCCGGACACCAGCTTGCGCTGCTGCACGTGCCGCGGGTCGTCCCGGTTGATCATCGAGGCGGTCATCTCGATGAGCGGCCGGCTCCCGCTGGCCGAGCTGTACCGGGCGGTGTCGCGCTCGACGGCCAGCACGTCGCCGTGCCGGGAGATCCCCCAGATCCGGTTGACCGGGTCCCAGTAGACCGGAGCGTCGTCCCGCAGCCACTGGTACGCCGGGCGCGGGTCTGCGGCGTAGAGGTACGGGTCGAGGATGCTGAGCGGCGCGCCGGACGTGGGGCTCACGGGTGATGGGCTCCGCTCAGCGAAACTGCAATGGCATGCCTGCTGCGGGTCCTGCGGGTGTGCCGGACTGGCCGGCACACCCGCAGGTTACGTCAGGTGATTGCCTGCGTCACCTGTCCCGCTACTTCGTGTAGTACCAGTCCTCTGGGTTGAGACCGAGCGTCGAGGACTCGGGTGTGACGCCCTTCAGGTTGCTGGCGATCTCGGCCACGAGGTAGGGGGCGTTTACCTGCCATTCCACCGGCAGCTGCTTGGCCAGGTAGTCCTGCCACGAATACATATAGGACAGGTTGGTGCTGGTCAGCGTCTTCTCGATCATCGCGTCGTTGGACTTGTTGCAGTAGCCGCTGGAGTTGGCGATCGCACCGCAGAGGAACAGCGTCTCCCCGGTCGGGTAGTAGTCCGGCGCGAACGACCAGCCGAGGCCCCAGTCCGCCATGTCCCAGTTGCACGGGATCTTGGCGACCACGCAGTTGCCCGCGTCGGTCGAGACCACGTTGTCGAACGGCTCGGGCTTCAGGTTCAGCTTGATCCCGACGCCCGCCGCGCTGGACTGCAGCTGCAGCAGTTCCTGCGCGATCCACGCGCTCCCGGTCGCGTATGCGAACGTGAAGCTCAGCGGGGTTCCCTTGGTAACCCCGGCGCCGCAGTCGCCCGCGGCCGAGCCCGCCTTGGCGCAGGTGGTCGTCCCGTTCGACGCCACGCTCCAGCCGTTACTGGTCAGCAGCGCCTTCGCCTTGGACGGGCTGTAGGGGAACGTTACGCCCTTCTTGCCCTGCGGCGACAGCCACGAGGTCGCCGGGTAGCTCCCGACCGGCCCGTTCTGGGTCACCCCGTACCCCTTCAACGGCCCTGCGAGGTCCGCAGGCTGGTTCATCAGGTACGCCAGCGCCTGCCGGAAGTAGAGCTGCTTGAAGATCGCCGCGTGATCGGAGACCGTGGACTGCTCGTTCAACGTGTAGTAACTGACTCCCCAGGTGACCTGCGGGGCCAGGTAATAGCCGGACAGCGGGTTGTGGCCCACCGACGCGCCGAGCGGCTTGGACGGCAAGTCCTCGGTCGGGATGTAGCCGACGTCGACCTTCGTGCTGGTGCTCGGCGACCGCAGCACGCTGTACTCGGCGGCGTCGGTGGTGAACGGCACCTCCTGGAACTGCGACAGGTGCGGCTTGTTCGGCCCCGAGTACAGCTTGTTCGGCACCATCGTCAGGTGCCCGTCGGCGTTGAACGCGCTCAGCTTCCACGGCCCGTCCACGACACCCCACAACGGCGACGTCGCATACGAGCCCAGGTCCTTGGCCTGCGTGTTCAGGTAGCTGTAGACCGCCGCGCAGTCGCTGACCGTCGTCGAGCAGTGACTCGGCCCCGACGCGGTCTTGTCCCACGCTTCGGGCATCGGCGTGATCTGGCTCAGCTCGTTGTACAAGAACCAGTTATGGCTGTAAGCCTTGTCCATCGTCATCGTCAGCTCGGTGGAGCTGACCGCCTTGATGTTGCTGACCACGGTGTTCGGGAACCCGGTGTAGGCACCCCAGTCCACATCACCCACCGCCTGCAGCATATTCAGCCAGAACATCACGTTCTGCGCCGTCACCGCCTGGCCGTTGGACCACTTGTACGGCTTGAGCTTGATCGTCACCGTGTTGCCGCTGAACGTCGGGGCGTAGGCCAGGCTCAGCGAGGTGTTCATCGTGGGCGCCGCGCCGGTGCCGAACCAGTACAGCGGCCGGTACAGCATCTGGTTGAAGTCGCTGCTGTTGCTCACGCTGATGAATTCGCTGCTCTCGAACGGGAAGATGTAGTTCGGGATGTCCGATGGCAGCTCGGCCCACGTCGCGGTGCCCCCGCTGACCGGGGCCGTGCCTGTGGTGGACGAACTGCTTCCTGCACAGCCCGCCATGGCCAAGGCCAGCGCAACCACGCTCGCTCCCACCGCAAGTGTCTTGCGGCGAAGCCTGGAGATACATCTGCGTTGATGATCTGGGGTAGGCCACATGGCCGAGGGCTCCTAACTTCCGTCTGCTCCCATGACGAAGGCGGGCAATGGCGTTCCGCCGCGCTCCTCGTTGAGACGCCCCGCCCCGTCTGGTCACGCTACGACCGGTGCCATAGGGCGTCTAGGGTTACAACCGGGCCGAACCGACTTCGCGACCGTACCGAGACAAACGCGTAATAATGCGACGGCCGTCGAACAATCTTCTGTAACGGTCGGCCGTTGCGAAGTAAAGAAAAGGCAAAACGGCGCGGCCGTCGGCGGTGAGGACGATAAGGCACCCGGCGATGAGCATGAGGCCGGCCCAGCCGGCAACGGGCAGACGTTCGCCGACGACCGTCACCGCGAGAATGGCGGCGACCGCAGGTTCGAGCAGTGACAGGGTCGTTGCGGTGCTGGCGGAAACGCTTGCCAGCGCCCAGCCGAATAGCAAATAGCCGGTGAACATGGGGACCAGCGCCAGGTAAGCCCCGACGGCTGCATTGGCCCAGGATGCCGCCAGCGGTGACCCGGTGGCCAGCAGCACGGGCAGGAGCAACAGCCCGCCCAGCCCGAAGACCGAGCCCATGCCAGCGCGGGTGGTCACCCCGCGCCCGATCAGGCGGTGCGCGGCCCATGAGTAGATGGCATACGTCGTCCCGGCGGCAAGGCCGAGGCCCACGCCGAGCACGGTTGACAACGCGGCCGCGTGGCCGGCCTGCGCCCCGGTGATCTGGCCCAGGCACAGCGCCACGATGCCCGCCAGGCCGAGGGCGGCGCCGGCCATCCAGCGCGCGGTCAGGCGATGCCGGTCGATGACGCGTTCGGCAAGCGCCGACGCCAGCGGCGCCGAGCCGATGGACACCACGGTCCCCACGGCGACCCCGGCCACGCGCATGGAGGTGTAGAACACCAGCGGAAACACGGCCACCGCTACCCCGCCCAGCAGCACCAGGCGCCACTGGACCAGCAGTGCCGCGCGCTGGCGTGTCATCGGCGCCGCGGCGGTAAGGGCCTGCAGCAGCCCGCCCAGGCCCATCGCGGCGGCGCCGATCGCGAGCGGCCCCACCGCGGGGGCGAAGGTGGCGGCGGTGCCGGTGGTGCCCCACAGGACCGACGCCGCGAGCACACACGCCGTTCCCCGGCCCGCGTGGCCGGCCGCCGGCCTCAAAGCGCCTCGAGCAGGTCGGATGCGATCCGGCGGGCGTGCTCCAGCCGGACGTCGTCGCCCTCCAGGCCGGCCCGCGCCATCGCGCCTTCGAGCAGGAAGGCCAGATGCTCGGCCATCGCGCGGGCCTGGCCGGGGCGCCCGGGCAGCAGGTCTTCCAGGTGGCCGGCGAGCAGCCCCTCGACCTCCTCCTTGTGCGCGCGCACCACCGCCCGTCCCGGGTCACCGGCGGGCAGTTCGGCCGCCGCATTGAGCAGGCCGCAGCCGCGAAAACCGTGCTCGTAGGCCAGCGCCGCATGATCGGTGTAGGCGTCGAAGACAGCCAGGACGCGTTCGCGAGGACCGGCGGCCCGTTCCAGCCGCCGGCGGTACAGGGTGAGCCACTCTTCGTGCCGGGCCTCGAGGTAGGCGCGGATCAGGTCGGCCTTGGAGGAGAAGTTGTTGTACAGGCTCATCTTGGCCACGCCAGCCTCGGCCGTGATCGTGTCGATCCCGGTCGCTGCCAGGCCATCGGCGTAGAACCGCCGGGCCGCGGCCCCGAGCAGCTGCTGGCGCGCGCGCCCCCGCCGCCCCGCCGGTGCGGCCGGTTCCGTCCCGCGTTCGTTCACCGCGCCACCTCTCCAGTAGTAGGCAGGTCAGCCTACCCATATTAGGTAGATCGGTCTACCTAGGAGGAGCGTGGCGCGATCAGGCTCAGATGACGTGCGGGATCAGCATCTTGGTTGACCGCTTGTACTGGGGATACGTGCTGGGGAACTGTTCCGCCATGTAGCGCTCTTCCATGACGGCGCTGAAAGAGAAATACACACCCACGAATATGACGGCCGCGAGCCAGTACAGGCTGACGGCGATCGTGGTTCCGATCGCCGCCAGGATGATGCCGGAGTAAATGGGGTGGCGAATGGTCCGGTATGGACCCGTCGTCACGAGTTCCGGATCGGTCTTCCTGGACATCGGCATGCCCCAGTTGTGGCCGATGTAGACCCTGGCCCAGACGGCCAGCCCCAGCCCGAGCACGAAGATCGCGGGGCCGATGCCCTGCAGCCACGGGTTACTCGTCGACCCGTTCCCCTTGAAAACTCTCAGATGGAACACGAGAAGAAAGACGAGAATGGCCAGTACCCGGATGCCCGCGAACTGGCCCCACCGGTTTTTCCCGGCCTTCACGCCGATGGCCGAGGCGAACCAGAACACCCAGAAGACAGCCCAGCCGACCAGGATAATAACGTCGATGACATGCATAGAAGTGCCGTCCTTGCCGTCGGTGCTCTCATGCCAAGTCCCCCGCGCGTGACGAGGCTCAGGGCACGGTGTAGGTGACCACCTGCGGCGATCCGCCCTTGGCCCCCAAGACTGTGGAGCCGCCCGCGGGGACGATGATCGCGTTGCCGGCGATGGCGATGGGTGCGTTGGTCGACGCCGGCAGGCTGTGACGGTAGACGATCGCACCGGTGGACCGGTTCAGGGCGATCAGGACGCCGTCGTAGAGCGTGGTGACGACCAGGTCGGTGGAGACGGTGGTAGCGCCGAACGGCATGGCCGGGACCTTGGTGTCCCATTCGACGTGACCGGTGGCCAGGTTGAGCGCCACTATCTCGCCGGTGCCGTTGCCGTCCTGGGCCCCGAGGGGGTAGCTCATCTTGGGGACGGTGAACGGCAGGTCGACGGTTGCGACGTACACGCTGCCGCCGGCCATGGACATGTCGGTCAGCACGCCGCCCAGCGAGCCGGGCAGGATCGTGTAGGGCGCCGTCAGCTTGAGGGTGTGATCAAGCGCCTCGGCGGGATAGCCGTCCGAGCGGCTGTGCTCGCCAACCGGTGTCTTCCAGAGGAGCTTGCCGGTGCTGGCGTTCATCGCGAAAACAACGCCGAGCTTGCCGGAACCGATGATCGCGGGCGCGCCGTTGACGGTCGCTGCGATCGGCGAGGACTGCATGTCATGATCCATGAAGTCGTTGGCCAGGCCCTGGTAGTACCAGCGCAGCTTCCCGGTCGCGGCGTTCAGGTTCACGTCGCTGTCGGTGTACAGCTGCGCGGAGGGGTCGGCGATCGCCGTGGCCGCCGACTGGTACGGGTTGCCGATGCCGAAGGTCACCGATCCGTCGCTGCCGACCAGCGGTGTCTCCCAGGCGCCGCCCGAGCCAACGCCGACCGCGTTCGCCGCGTTGTCGACGCTCACCAGAGTGTTGAACCGCCACAGCAGCCGTCCGGTCGCGGCGCTGAGGGCCATCAGCACGCCGCCGCCATGCGCCAGGCCGTAGGCACTGGCCAGGTAGACGCGCCCGCCGGCCACCTGCGGCTGGATCTCGAAATAGCCCTCGCCGCTGCTGAGCAGGTTCTTGTCGGTCCATACGGCCTTGCCCGTGCTGGCGTTGAGCGCGAAGACCATGGTCGAGGTGTCCCCGTACACGGTGCCGCCCGCGACCGCGACGCCGTCGGGCCCCGGGCCGCTCTTTTCCGGAGAGTTGACCTGGTATTCCCACTTCAGCTTGCCGGTGGCCAGGCTTAGCGCGTAGACGTCCGCATTGAGGTCCTGCATGTAAACCACGCCGTCGGTGACGACCGGCGCCGCCGCCAGCGAGCCGTATGTCGGAGCGGAATGCACCGCCGAACCGGTCAGCTTGAACGTCCACGCTGCCGCAGCCGGGACACGTTGGCCGATGAGATCACCGAGCCCGCCGCGACCCGCGTGTTCGCAAGGTCTCCATTCGGGTACGGCCACGACCCGGCCGGCCTCGGCGCCTTCGGATTATTTACCGTGCTCCCGGCCGACCCGCTGGAGCAGCCGGCCGCCAGCAGACCCGCCGCGACGAGCGCGGCGACGGCAGCCCGCCTCACGGCCGGCTCCCCGCTACCCGGAAGAATCGCGCGTTGGGATTCGGCTGGAAGAAGGGCGCGGACGGCTTGCTGAAGACGAGCAGTACTCCCGCAGCCTGGACGAGCCACATCGCCGCGCCGACCGCCAGATCGGCAGGGGCATATATCGCAGCGCTCTGGGATAGCGCGGTCAGCAGGCTCAGCGTGGCCGCCCCGAAGATCACGCTGAAGACGACCCTCGCCCAGTAACGGCCCCTGCCAAGGGCCCAAGCCATCCACAGCCACAGGCCGATACCGACCGGCGCGAAGATCTCGTCGGGCAGCAGATGAGCGAGTACGACGAGGTGCCACTGCGCCGCGGTCAGGCCGGGATAACGAGCCAGGATGGCCGACCTGACGCTGCCCTCGGTGGCGATGACCGTGGCCAGGTACCCCAGTTCCAGCACCGCGCCGGCATACATGAGCCGGACGGCGGCCCGCACCGTCAGCGGGCACTGCCGCAGCGGGCGCAGCCACGCCCGGAGCGCACCCCGGATCAGGTCCGCGGCCTCGGCAACGCCAACCCGCCGCTCACCGTCGGGGGCGCTGGCCAGCAGCACCCCGAGGATCTCGTCCTCGTTCTCATGGCGGAACTCGCGCGGGTAGTACGCCAGCAGCCGCCGGTACCCGCGCTCCAGGTCCTCGCGATCGCTCACGTGGCTACCCCTCCGGCCGGGCCTAGCCGCGACAGCGCGGCCCGGGCGTTTGCCTGCAGCCGGGCCGCCTCGGCGGCCAGCCGCGTGCTGCCCTCGTCGGTGAGCCGGTAATACCGGCGCAGCCGGCCGTCCACGATCTCCTCCCGGTCGACCTCGATCAGCCCGTCGCCGCGAAGCCGGTCCAGCGCCGTGTACAACGTCCCGGCACGCAGCCGGACCCGGCCGACGGAGATCTGCGAGACGTCCGCGAGGATCCCGTAGCCGTGCTGGCTGCCGGCGGCCAGCGCAGTGAGGATCAGGAACGTGGCCTCCTGCATCGCGCTCTTACTCATAGAGAGAACATATACCGTTGGAATAGCTATTAGAAGTGACTTCGCAGCGACCTGATCGCCGCGAGGTCGCTCGCCGAGGCCAGGCCGGCGTGGTACAGGCGCAGCTCGGTGGCGCCGGCCGCGCGAACGGCTTCGGCCTGCTCGCCGAGCGTCTCCGGCCGCCCGCCCAGGCCGCTCACCGCCTGCAGCGACGCCGCGATCCGGGCCCCCTGCGGCGCGGCCGCGGCCGTGCGCGCGACCAGCTGCCCGGCCGTGGTCGGGTCCGAGCAGCTCAGCACGATGCCGTCGGCGCCGCCGGGACCGAGCAGCACGGATGGGTCGTAGCCGGGGTTCGAGCCTGCCGCGCGCGGATCGGGGTGCGCGTGCACGAGCACCTGCTTGCCCGGCGCCGCGGCCCGCACCTCCGCGATCGCCCGGCGGGCCGCGCGCTCGGCAACGTCGGCGCGGACCCGCAGCAGCACGTCCGCCGCCCATGATGGCAGCAGCTCGCCAGCGTCAGCCGCCGCCCATGATGGCAGCTCACCGGCGTCCGCCGGAGCCCGCGAGGCCGCGGCGCCGCCCCAGCCGAGCGCCTCGTCGAGCGCCGCGCGGACCGCGGAACGCAGCTCCTCCGGGTCGGCACCGGCCTGCCGGTAGGCGTCCGCGCACGCCAGGCAGAAGCACACCGACAGCAGCCATTCGGCGCCGGGGCCGACCGCGGCCCCGGCGGTCTTGTCATGCACGCTGCCGTGGTCGATGCCGTACCAGCCGCACGCCTCCAGTTCGACCGCGCCGGCGTCGCCGAGCGCCGCGACCTCGGCCGCGAGCGCCGCAACGTAGTCGCGCACCTCCGGCGAGCCGATGCAAAGCGCCCAGGGGTAGCCGTCCCCGTAGGCATTCCGCACGTGCCAGGACGGGTTCCCGGCGCCGACCCCGCAGCCGTGCGCCAGCACCGCCCACGCGCTGACCCGCAGCCCAGCCGCGCGCAGCGGGGCAGCGGCGCGCTCGAACGAGCCGCGCGGATCCGCCTCGGCCGGCCGCAGCGCCGCTCCGCGCCACCGGGCCTGGTCGGTGCGGTAGTAAACCGCGGCATCCCTGGTGACGATCCGGTGCCGGGGGTGGAACGGGGTGACCGCCCGCACGGCGTGGTACGCGGCGGCCAGCACCACCTCGTCCAGCCCTAGCCCGGCGATCCGGTCGGCCGCTGCCGGATCGTCATCCACGTCCCACGGGTAGAGGTAGGCCGCAACCAGCACCGCGCAGCCTCCCGTTCAGGCCGGCCGCCCGGCGTCCTGGCCGGGAAGCGTGAACTCGCCGCCGAGATGGGCGAGCACCGGGTCGGCCGGGTCCGGCTCGCCGTTGGCCGCGATGACCTCTGCGGCGTACACCTCAGCGTCGTCGCGCGGCTCGTAGCCAAGCGCCCGCGCCTCGTCCAGCGACACCCAGCCGCCGCGGGTGTTCGCCGACACGCCGAACACGACCCGGAAGCCGGGGTTCGGCGCCGACAGGCACGCCTCGAACAGCCGCCCGGCGTCGTCCGGGGACAGCCAGGTGGACAGCGCGCGGATCGTCGGCGGCCGCTCGGCGCAGGTCAGGATCCTGATGCAGATCGCGTCCATGCCGTACCTGGAGTGGTACAGCGACGCGAGCGACTCCCCCGCGGCCTTGGACACGCCGTAATAGGAGTCCGGTACCGGGAACGCGTAGTCGGGCACCGGGAAGTCTGCCCGCGGGCTGAAGCCGGCCGCGTGGTTCGACGAGGCGTACACGACCCGCCCAACCCCCGCCCGGCGGGCCGCCTCGAACACCGCGTACGTGCCGTCGATGTTCACCTCGAGGATCTGCCGCCACGGCGCCTCAGTGGCTACGCCGCCCAGATGAACCACTGCCGCCGCGTTCCGGCAGGCCTCCGTCATCGCGTCGAGGTCGGTGACCGAGGCCGTGACCGCCTCCTCCCCCGGACCTGCCGTGATCGGGACCGTGTCCAGCAGCCGCAGCGTCCGGCCGGGCCGGGCCAGGCGGGGGCGCAACATGGTCCCGACCAGGCCCGCCGCCCCGGTGACCAGAATGATCGGCATGCCAGTCACCGTAGTCCACGGCGGGCGTCACGAAACGGGCGGAGGGTTCGCGTCCGCGCTCGCCGCCAGCTCTGGATCCCATTCACACACCGCGCAAGCGTGCCGGAACGCTGAGCGGGCGAATTCGAGCGCCACGGCGTGCGGGTCTGGCTGCGTGCGGACGTCCTCCCACTCCAGGATGTACTCGCCGAGGGCCCCGGCCCAGCGCGCGGCCGCCGGGGTGAGGCTGGCGCCGGCGAAGCCTGCCGGTGCCGGGTGCGCGTACGCGTAGAACGCCGCCGTGGGGTGCCGGGCGTCACCGGGCCACCAGCCGACGGCCACCTCCTGGGCGTCCATCGCGTTGCGCATGATGAAGTCCTGCGACGGAGGATCGGCGGGCAGGCCCGAGAACAGGCTGACGGCCAGGTCGAACGAGCCCCACCAGGCGTTGACCGGCGTCGACCGGCCGCGATAGGGGGCCCGGTAGTCCGCGAGGACCAGCGCGGCCTGGGTGGCCGCGGCGAAGTAGTCGGCCACCTGGGCCGGGTCGTAAACCGAGTGCTCGCGGTCCTCGTCGAGCGGCACGCTCCACGGCACTTCCTGCGGAGTGGGGTCGATGTCCACCGGGCCCGCGATGCCCCGCACCGCGGCGAGCACATCCCTGGTCACGTCGCCGACCGGCCGGTCCGGGGTAAGCGCGACCTGCTCGGTGCGCCCGTCGCTGTGCTCGACGACCGCCTCGTGCACGCGCAGGTCCAGCGCCACGACCACGGCGCCGGAGCCGTCCGGGGCTGGCAGCGGGGCGGTTTCCCAGCCGCGCGCGGTCAGCCGCAGCGCCGCGTGCTGAAGCTCCGGTTCGGGCGGGGCGAGCCGGGTGGCAAGCTTGCCGAGCACCTGGGTGTGCGCGTGCAGGGTGTCGCAGGTGGGTCGCCACTGCTCGTACGAGGTCGCGGGCCAGTTGGTAGCCATGGCTGAACGCTATTGCCCCGGGCGCTGCATGCTCAATGCGCCGCGCTGCCGCAGACCTGGTTGGATGGCGGCGTGCGGATCGCGACCTGGAACGTGAACTCGGTGCTGGCCCGGCTCCCCCGGCTGGTGGAGTGGCTGGAGCAAGCGGCACCGGACGTGGTGTGCCTGCAGGAGACCAAGGTCGGCGCCGACGCGTTCCCCGCCGACTCGGTCACGCCGCTGGGGTACGCGGTGGCGCACCACGGCGAAGGACGCTGGAACGGCGTGGCCGTGCTGTCCCGGGTGGGGCTGCAGGACGTGGCGCGCGGCCTGCCGGGCGATCCCGGCTTCCCGGACGATACCGCGCTGGAGGCCAGGACGATCGCGGCCACCTGCGGGCCGGTGCGGGTGCGCTCGGTGTACGTGCCGAACGGCCGCACGCCCAGCGACCCGCACTACGCGTACAAGCTGCGCTGGCTGGCCGCGCTGAAGGGCGCGGTCGCCGCCGACGCGGCGGGCAGCACGCCGTTCGCGCTGATGGGCGACTTCAACATCGCCCCGACCGACGCCGACGTCTGGGACCCGGCGGTCTTCGTGGACTCCACCCACGTCACCCCTGCGGAGCGCGCAGCTCTCGCGGAACTTCGGGAGACCGGGCTGACCGACGTGGTCCCCACCATCGCCAAGGGCCCGCACCCGTTCACGTACTGGGACTACCGCGCCGGGGCGTTCCACAAGAACATGGGCATGCGGATCGATCTGGTCTACGCCAACGCCGCGCTGGCGGGCTCGGTGTCCGATGCCTGGGTGGACCGCGAGGCGCGCAAGGGCAAGGGCCCGAGCGACCACGCGCCGGTGATTGTCGATCTCAGCCTCTGACCGGCTCTGCCTGCAACGGCGGCCACCGTTTCCGGCTCTGCCTGCAGCGGCGGCCACCGCCTTCGGGCTCTAGCCCACGTCGATGTAGACGGTGCCGTCGACCACCTTGACCGGATAGGTGTGCAGGTCGGTGAGCACTGGCGCGCCGAGTGCCTTGCCGCTGGTGTAGTCGAAGCGCCCGTTGTGCATCGGGCACTCGATGACGCCGCCGTCGACCAGCCCGTCGCAGAGCAGCGTCTGCTCGTGCGTGCACAGCCCGTCGGTGGCGTAGTACCCGTCGTCCGGGGAGCGGTAGATCGCGTAGGCGTGCCCGCCATGGTCAAACGGGACGACGTCCTCGGGGTCGATGTCGCCCGCCGCGCAGGCGGCAACCCATTCAGCCATTGGCTGTCTCCCAGCGGCAGGCGGTCAGGCCGCGGTCGCGGCGGTCAGCGGCAGCCCGCGGCCGTCATTCAGCGGCGCGGGCACGTTGAACGGGGCCGCGCCGGGCGGCAGCTCGCGGTGCACGTAGTACTCGGTGTCCCCGAGCTGGCGCAGGATCGCCGGGATGATCTCCTTGTAGGCCGCCCAGATCGACGGGTAGACCGGCGCGCAGTCGCGCTTGATCTCCTCGTGCAGCTCCGGAAGCCGGTAGTAGGGCACCAGGGGGAACATGTGGTGCTCGACGTGGTAGTTCATGTTCCAGTACAGGAACCGGTTGACCACGCACATCTTGACTGTCCGGGTGTTGAGCCGGTGGTCGAGCACGTTCTCGCCCATGCCCGCGTGCTGGGTGAGCGCGTAGACATTGAGCAGCCACGCGCCGTACAGCCGCGGCCCGCCGATCAGCAGGACCGGCAGCCAGGACCGGAACACGATCGCCGAGGCGATCGTGGCCGCGTAGATGGCCAGGTCGATCCGGGCGGTCCGGTAGACCTTGTGCCGCTCCGGCTCGGGGACGAAGTCAGCCTCGTCCGCGGTGAGCCGGCCGGAAGCGTGCAGGAACATCAGCCGGAACGCGGTGTACACGTCGACCAGGCCGACGAAGTTCGCCAGCAGCCGCACCAGCCGCGCCGGGCGCATCGCCGCGATCTCCGGGTCCCGGCCGAGGATCAGCGTGTCGGTGTGGTGCCGCGCGTGGCTCCACCGCCACGCCGTCGGGTCGCGCATGATCATGAAAGAGGCGAGCTGATACAGGCCCTCGTCGAGCCAGCGCGTCTTGAACGCGGTGCCGTGCCCGGTCTCGTGCCACCGGGAGTCCGACGTCGAACCGTACAGGGTGCCGTAGACGAAGAAGCACGGCCACGCCCACCAGGTGCCCCACAGTGCGATGCCGAGGCCGGCGAACAGCAGGATCAGGCCGATCCAGATCGCGGTGTCCCGGATCGCCGGGTAGTCGGAGCGCCGCATCAGTTCCTTCATCCGCTTGCGGGGCACGTCGCTGCGGAACCAGTCGCCGCCCGCCAGCCCGGCCTCCACGGCGGCCCGGTTCTCCGCGCCCGCGAGGCTGTACCGCGCCAAACGTTCCCTGCCCATATCCCGACACCTTTCCGGCCACCGGCCAGCCAGCGCACCTGCTTCCAGTTTGTCCGGCGTTGCACGGTCTGACCAGGCCCGATATCGCCTGGGAATGCCGGGCGCCCGGCGCCGCCACCTGCCCCTGCTGCACGCCGCCACCTGCCCGCGCCGCGCCCCGCCGCGCGCCACGCCCGGCTATTGGCCATTACCGGCATTCCGCTTAAGTCATTAAGAATGGGCAGCCTGTTTACCAGCATATGACGTTGCGAATGGCTGACACGCCAAACATATTCTGGCCATTGCTGAATGACAGCACTAGCCTGAGAAATGGCTCAAATTCGGGACGTCGCCAGTCGCAGGGGCGTTCGACCTACCAGGTAAAGGATTCCTGCACAATGGATCAGCCGATAACGTCACGACTCGAGGCCGACCTTTTCCTGCTGCACGCCCCCAGCGTCTACGACTTCCGTGAGCGCGACGACCTGCTGTTCGCCTACCTGAGCGACAGCGACAGCGTCAACGTCACCTCGATCTACGAGATGTATCCGATCGGCTGGTTCTCGATGAAGGCGCGGCTGGCGGACCACGGTTTCGACACGAAGATCGTCAACGTCGCCTCGCTGATGCTGATGCATCCCGACCTGGACATCCGGCGGCTGCTGGGCCGACTGGAGGCGCCGATCTTCGGGTTCGACCTGCACTGGATGACGCAGTGTCACGGCGCCATCGAGCTCGCCGCCCTGCTGAAGGAGGTGCATCCCGAGGCGCTCACAATCTTCGGCGGCATCTCGGCGACGTACTACGCCGACCAGCTCATCGAGTACCCGAGCGTCGACGTCGTCGTGCAGGGCTACGACACCCTCGAGCCGCTCACCGAGCTGGTCACCAGGGTGCACCGCGGCAGCAGGGACTTCGCCGGGATCCCGAACCTCCTGTACAAGACCGGCGGCGACATCCGGGCCACCGGCTTCAGGCACAAGCCGGCCTCCAACTACAACGACGCGCAGGGCGATTGGTCGTACTTCCGGGACACGCCGAACCCGGGGCCGACGACATCCAAGCTGATCATGACGCTGCCGAACACCGGGTGCGCACACGACTGCGGCTGGTGTGGCGGCTCAAAGTTCGCCTACCGCAACATCATGGGTGTCCAGAAGACCCTGATCACGAAGAACCACGACCTCATCGTCGAAGAGCTCCGCACGATGGGCGAGGCGGCGAAGCGCACGTCGATTTACGCGCTTCAGTGCTACTCGGAGAACCGGGCGCGTATGCACCAGTATCTGGACGCGGTAAAGGAGATCGGCTACAAGAGCGTCTCCTTTGAGCAGTTCAACCTGACGCCGCAGGACACGCTCAAGAAGATGGGCGAGTCGACGTCGGCGTACATCATGCTCTCCCCCGAGTCCCACGACCCGAAGATCAGCAAGGCGGCCGGCCGCGGGACCTACACGATGGAGCAGATGGAGGACTGGATTCCCCGTGCGATGGACGCCGGGGTGAAGGGCGTCATGATCTGGTTCTTCATCGGCATGCCATACCAGGACCGGCGGTCGGTCATGGACACGATCGCGTACTCCGAACGGCTGATCCGCAAGTTCGGCGGGTGGAACGCGCTTCCGCTCATCTGCCCGATGGTGCCGTTCCTCGACCCCGGATGCCGGTTCTTCGAGCAGCCGGAGCAGCACGGGTACCGCATCTACCACCGCACGCTGGAGGAGCACCGCCAGGCCCTGCTGGAGCCGCTGTGGTACCGGCGGCTCAACTACGAGACACAGTGGCTGAGCCGGCGCGAGCTGCAAGACGTCTCCTACGAGGCGATCGCCCGGCTGGTGGAGATCAAGGGCGAGTACGGGGTGCTGCCGCCCGAGTTCTGCCGGGCCGTCTTGGAGACCATCGAGGAGACCAGGAAACTGCTCGGCGAGATCGAAGCCGCCCTCACGCTGGACGGGAAGCTGCCGTCCTCACTCCGAGAGGAGATGCGGGTCTACAACCGCAAGATCCTCGCCTACTCGACCGACCAGATCATCCCGGTGCGGCGGCCGTTCGGCGGCCGGTGGTTCGACGACGTCACCGTGCCGAAGGAGATGATCGACGACCTCCGCGCGGTGCCGGCGGGCCGGTGATCTAGCCCGCTGGCCGCGGGGCCGCGGCGTCAGCGGTTCCTGAGCATCCTTCTGCGGTAGACGAGGCTCGCGGCCCCGATCAGCACCGCAGCGATGCCGATGACCAGCAGCGAAGCGTGCTGGAATCCGGCCGTGCCACCGCCGCCGGTGGCCGGCGCGGCGGTCAGGGTAGGGCTCGGGCTCGCGGTGACCGACGGTGACGGGCTCGGCGTCGTCGACGGCGATGGCGTGGGCGAGGGCGAGGGCGACGGGCTCGTCGTTGGGCTCGGGCTGGAACTCGGGCTGGTGCTGGGCGAACCGCTCGGCGAGCCGGACCCTGTTGCCGACGCTCCTGTTGAGGATGAGGATGAAGGCGTCGGCAGCGCTCCCGAAGACGGGTTCCCCGAGCACGCGGCGATGGTCACGGAAGCGAGTACGGTCAAGATGCCGCAGCCAACGGCAGCCAGCCTGGTGCTGGATCTCGTGCCGGAGACGGTGCTGCGGACCTTCATGCAACCTCCTCATGCGTCCGGCCGAAAGCGCCGAGGGCCATAAAGCAAAAGTCCAGACGTCACAGGTAATGGCCAGTCCAATGCTTGAATGTCAGGCTACGTGAGCAGAACCTCCTAGGGAAGGCAAAGGCGGCGAGGGAGGCCGGGATTGGCGCAGCCGCACGGGCGCCGTATAGCCGGGTTTCGCGTGGTCACGTATTGGCGGGACAGCGCCTACGCCCCGCCTGCGCCGCCGCGGGGAAGCCTTCGTGCCCGCGTTGCCGGCCTGGCCGGCGCGCTGCTCATCTTCTTCGGCGTGGTCGCGGTCGCGGTGACGTTCCTTCTCCAGCAGCACGCGCCCCAGCCGTCCGCCGCGGCGGCCGGCACCGTCGGGTTTGGCCGGGCCCACCCGCTGGCGCTACGGCGCTCGGCGCCGGTCTGGGTCCATATTCCGGCGATCGGCCTCACCTCGGACTTGCTGCATCTCGGCGTGAATGCGGACGGCGCGATCCAGGTCCCGTCCCTGTACACCGAGGCGGGAGAGGCGGCGTGGTACAAGTACTCGGTGACACCAGGACAGATCGGGGCATCGGTCATCGAGGGACACGTCGACAGCTACTCGGGTCCCGCGGTGTTCTACCGGCTGGGCGCGCTGCACCCCGGGGACCGGGTTGACGTGAGGCTCGCCGACCGGGTCACCGCTGTTTTCCGGGTCACCGGTGTGCGCGAGTACCTCAAATCACGGTTTCCCGCAAAAGTCATTTACGGCGCGACCCGCTACGCTTCGCTGCGGCTGATAACCTGCGGCGGCGCTTTCGACTACACCACCGGTCATTACCTCAGCTCCACCGTTGTATACGCATCGCTCATCTCGTCAGTGCCGGCCAGCGGCGGATAGCGGCTTCTTCGGCAGGGAGGGTCGCGGTATGAAGGCGCTGGTGTTCCGGCACAATCTTGCCCGCGAGGCGGTCTCGGCAATCGGGGGGCGCGTCGATCAGCGTGCCTTTGTCTCCCGGCTGGCGCCGGTCCGGCTCGAGGACGTTGACGAACTGCCGCTTCCGGCCGAGGACTGGGTGCGCGTCGAGACCACGTTTTCCGGCCTGTGCGGCTCCGACGTGAAGCAGATCCTGCTGAACGGCGCGCGCGACAACCCGCTCACCGCGCTGGTGTCGTTCCCGCACGTGCTCGGCCACGAGGTGGTCGGGCGCCGCGTGGACACCGGCGAGCGGGTCGTGCTCAACCCGTGGCTGTCCTGCGGTCCCCGCGGCATCGACCCGCCGTGCGAGGCCTGCCGGGCCGGCCGCTACCCGTGGTGCCGCAACTTCCGGTCGGGCGACCTGCCCGTGTCGATCCACCTGGGGAACTGCGCGGCGGCCGCCGGGGCGCACGCCGAGCGCTTCGGCGCGCACCCCTCGCAGCTGTTCGCCATTCCGGAGGGTGTCTCAGACGAGGCGGCCGTGCTGGCCGACCCGGTCAGCGTCTCGCTGCGCTCGATCCTGCTGTCGCCGCCCGACGGCCGCCCCGCCCTGGTCTACGGCTCGGGCACGCTCGCGTTCGCGGTGATCGCGCTGCTGCGCCACCTGTATCCCGGCACCGAGGTTTGGGCCGCGACGAGAACCGGGCGCCGGGCCGAACTCGCGACCCGCCTGGGTGCCCACGCCGTGCTGTCAACGGTGCCCGACGAACTCGTCGCCCAGGTCGCGACCCGCGTCGGCGCCACACCGCTGCAGCCGTGGAGCAAGCGCGACTGGCTGCAGGACGGCCCGGCCGTGGTCTACGACACGATCGGCTCCATCGAGACCGTGGAGACGTCGCTGCGGCTGCTCGCCACCGGCGGCACGCTCGTCGTCTCCGGCGTCGAGCCGCCCAAGCGCTTCGAGTGGACTCCCCTGTACTTCAAGGAGCTGCACGTCATCGGGTCGAACGGGTTCGGCATCGAGGAGGTTGGCGGCGTGGCCAAGCACGCGATGGAGCACTACTTCGACTTCATCGCCGGCGGCCTCGACCTGACCCCGGTCATCACCCACCGCTTCCCGCTCGAGCGCTGGGACGAGGCGGTGCTGACGGTGAAGAACTCGCGGCGCACCGGGGCCGTCAAGGTGCTCCTCGAGCCGCCCCGCTGAGCACTCCCCGCGCCGGGCTGATCAGCGGCGCGGAGCCAGCCACCGGGTGTCGATCCGGCCGTGCCGCATCCGGCCCACCAGGTGGACGCTCAGCGTCTCCGGCGTGCCGTCGCCCGCGTCCCTGCTGATCGCCAGCCTGGAGTGCCGCACCGAGAGCCCGTTGGCGTCCACCACCATGCCCGGCCCGAGGACCAGCTGCACGTCGCCGCCGCGCACCTGCATCTCGATGACCAGCTCGGGTCCGGTGCGCACCGCGCTGGTCAGGTCCAGCAGCACATCGCACCACGCGGTGCGCAGCGCAAGCCGGTGCGGCAGCGTCCAGCGGCCCTCGCGGCGCACCGAGCCGTGCCGCTCGTTGATGGTGAGCAGTTCAGCGGCCGGCCCGGCTGGCGCCCTCGCGAGCGGCAGCGTGAGCGCCGCGTGGCTTCCTGGCGCCGCGATCAGATCGGCGGTGAGCGGGGCCAGCGCCTCGATGGTGCGGGCGGCCAGCGCCGCGTCCAGCCGCTCGTCGAACTCGGCCGGGTCGAGCCGGCCGTCGGCGACGGCGGCGCGGAGCACTTCCATGACCCGGTCGCGGTCCGCGTCGGACGCGCGCAGCGCGGGTGAGCTGGGCAGATCTGCCGACATCCGGTTCTCCTCGGCGACGACGTGGCGGCACCCGCGCCACCCGACATTCACGTTATAGCGCGGGGTTGGCGGCGATCAACGAAGGGGCGCCAACGTGTTGTCGATCAATGGCGCACCGGCAGCAAGCAGGCGGGCCGACCGCGCCCACTCCCGGGCCTCGCCACCCGACGTCAAGCCACCCAGACGTCAGGATGACTTGACGTCAGGGTGGCTTGACGGCATGCTGGTGGCCATGACGCCCGACGATCTGGAACGCCAGTTCACCCTGCTGACCGCCACGGCACGCTACGACGAACTACGCACGCGAGAAGCCCTAGCCACGCCCGCCGAGCCCGGCACCGCTCCCGCCACGGCCGACCCTCCGCCGTTGGCCCGGGAGGCGGCCCTCGAACTCCTCGCGCTGGGCGAACTGATCGCCAGGAAGGCGAGTTACGGGCGGCAGCTGACCGTGCGGTCCGCGCGCCAGGCGGGCGCCTCGTGGTCGCAGATCGGGGCGGCCCTTGGAACCAGCAAGCAGGCCGCCTGGGAGGCGCATTGCCGGTGGATCGACGACCAGGCCGAACAGCACCGGCGTAGCGGCTACGAGGGCCTGGCCGACGCCGACGTCGCGGCCGCCCGCACCCTGGCCGGGGCCCCGGAACCAGCCGAACCCGGCCCTCGGTGAGGCGCGCCTCCAAGATTGGGGTAGTAATGGTCGGCTATTTTCGTCTTACCTACCCAATAATTTGGAGACCGCGGCCCTCGGGTTTCCACCCCGGACACGGGCAACAGCCATGCGCACCAGGAAAGTATCCCGCGCTGTTAACCCGTCTGTTAACCCCTGCGTACGTACAGGTTGACGTCGTCTAGTTCGCCGGACATGACGCGAGCGGACAGGTCCTCGCGCCGCGCCAGTTCTACCCAGGCGTCGAATTCGCTGGCTAACCGGGCGCGCTGTCCTAATATCTCCAGGATCTTTCCGGCGATGAACACCGCCGTCTGGTCATCGGCGAAATGGTCGAAATGCCAGTACCCGTACTCTTGGCGTTCCCATGCCAGATACCGGTCTTTGTAATCAAAAATGAACTGGCCCTTCTCGGGTAGCCGTGGATCGGTGATGGTGATCTCCCGGTCAGAGCCAGTTATCCCTAGACCTGAGCCCTCAAGCTCTCTGCTTACGGCATCGATCAATGCCTGGTTGCGTGTGTCACTCACGGAAACGTCCTCTCGAAGCTGCGATCGCAGGAAGGCTGAGCCCGGCCTGCGCAGCGGGTATAGAGTTGCAGGCTTTGCATTCAGGGATCATCCGGAAGGCTGATTAGCGTCCAGACGACTTTGCCTTCGGTCTCGCGGTATGCTCCCCAGTCCTTGCTCAGGGCCTCTATGAGCATCAGCCCTCTGCCGCCGATCTGATCGGGTGCTGCTTCGTGCCGGATGGGCATGTCGTCACTGGCGTCCCAGACGCGGATGACGAGCGAGTTCCCGTCGCAGGTAACCCAGATTCGTATGACGGACGGCTCGGCGGACCTTAACTTTCCGGCCGCCTGAACGGCGTTGGTGATGATCTCACTTGCGAGCAGTTCCGCCGTCTCGGCGACAGCACCGAAGCCCCATTCCATGGCAACTGACCGGACGTGGCCGCGAGCGCAGGCCGGCGCGGTCGGCAGTGCGCTCAGTTCAAGGTGGGTGCTCAGCGGCCATTGGCGAGCAGTGCCGGCGCCGGAGGCAAGCTCTGGCCCGGTAGCGGCGGGAGGCTCGCTACCGGTTCGTACGGCACCGGCGCTGCTCATGCGGAGAGTCAAGCATTGTGAGACGCCATTCTGCAAGACTTCATAGAGAAATACATGTAACGGATCTACACTACGAGAAATGTATTTCGAAGCGTGCGGTAGGATGCTTTCACAACGGGTGATAGCATCCCTCGCTAGGCAAGGAGAGTGCAGCGATGCCCGAACAGATGACCGGTTCGACCGTGCCCCGCCGGCAGCTCGGCCGGTACCTCCGCGACCTCCGCAACGGCCAGCGCCTGACCGTCCGCGCCGCCGCCGAACGGCTGGAATGGTCGGAGGCCAAGATCTGGCGCATCGAGACCGGGCAAGTGAGCCTGCGCAGCCTCGACGTCGAAGCCATGTGCCGGATCTACGGCGCCACCGCCGAGCTGACGCAAGGGCTGATGGGCCTGGCGAAGGAGACCAAAGCCAAGGGCTGGTGGCATGCCTACGGTGACGTCATCCCCGACTGGCTGGACCTTTACATCGGCCTGGAAGAGTCCGCCTCGCGCATCTCCTGGTACGAATCCGGCCTGGTACCAGGCCTCCTGCAAACCGAAGGCTACGCGCGCACCGTCATCTCCGCCGACAACCCCGGCGTGGGCGACCAAGAGATAGACCGCCGCGTCCACGTGCGCATCGCGCGGCAAACCCTGCTGACCCGCGTAACCGCCGCCCCCGAATTAGCCATCGCGCTGAGCGAGGCCATGATCAAATGCCCGGTAGGCGGAACCGACGTAATGAGCGCCCAGCTCAGCAGAATCCTGGACGCCTCCGAACTCCCGAATGTCTCCCTTCGCGTTCTTCCGTTCAGCGCAGGCCTGCACCCCGGCCTCATGTCAGGCCCGTTCGTCATCCTCAACTTCCCTGTCAACGGCGACGGCAGGCAAACCGAACCGCCCATCGTCTACATGGACGGCTACACCGGCGCCCTTTACCTAGACAGACAACACGAGGTGCAGCGCTACTCATCAGCATTCGACGCCATATGGGCAGCCTCCATGGATGAAACCGCATCACGTGACCTGATAAACCGAGCCACGAAGGAGCTAGGGTCGTGATCAAAGCATCAGCCAGCACCTGGACGAAAAGCAGCTACAGCAACGGGCAGGGCAACTGCGTCGAGGTCAAGTACAACGACGTTCACGCAGTGTCCGTGCGCGACTCCAAGAACATAGGACCAGAGCTAACCATCAGCGGCCACGCATGGCTGGCGTTCGTGCGGGGAATCAAACACGGTGAACTCGACCTCTTTGACTGACAGCTCACCTGGAAGAGCGCCGACCGGGTGAGGACACGCGGGTGAGTTCCGCTGCCACGCTCCTTCCGGGTATCGAGCGTCGGCGACTGCGGGCGCTGGCCAGCGCGGATACAGCCACAGCCGCTCCGCTGCATGCGGAGGATTACTGGCTCATTACTCCGAACGGCTCGGAGATGACCAAGGACGATTACCTCGGCGCAATTGCGTCCGGGCAACTCCGGTATCAGGTGTTTGAACCGGCTTCCGAAATGGCAGTACTGGGCGATGCGGGGGTCGTGGTCTTGCGTTACCGGGCTCGCATCAGCTTTGACGACGGACCGGGCATCACGTGCTGGCACACCGACTGCTACCAGCTTCGAGATGAGACCTGGCAAGTGGTCTGGTCCCAGGCCACGGCCATCACCGCAACTGCTGCGACACTACGCCCATGCGACTAAAGAACCCCGGTGGCCTCGACCACCGCGATCGTCACCGTGAAGCAGCTTCAGAACGAGCTGTCGAACACCAGGAACGGCGTCAGTCAGGAGCGCAAGCGCGACTTCCTGGGGATGGTGCAACCTCTGGGCAGCCCCGCAGTTCGGCAACCACTTCGTTGCATCCGAGACTATCTTCGGGGAACTGGAGGAGTCATACCGTCGGCTGGCAACGGCCCCAGCTGACATGGAAGCGCAGTATTTGAATGGGTTCCTGGACCGTGAGTGGCTGGCGTGGAACGCCGCCCCGAGCGGGTGCTCGCCGAACTCGCACAGCAACAGGCCTTCCTGCGCCACCCCGGCCGACTGGTGGTGCTGGATACCTCCGCGCTCATGGAAGGCGTGTTCTTCACCGAGTTCGACTGGCACAGCCTCGACCTGACGCTCCAGCATGAAACCGTGCGCTTGATCGTGCTATCGGTCGTAACCGAGGAACTCGACGAGCTGAAGCGCCGGCCAGGCGTGCGGCAACGCGCTCGCGCCCGTCGCGTGCTGACGGAACTCTGGAATCTTCACCGCAGCCTACCGACCGAACCGGCCCCGCTCCCGCAACATTCGGACGTGACTATCGAAGTCGTGCTCGACGACGGCTGGCATCAGCGTATGCCCAACAACGACGGCGAGATTATCGACCAAGCAGTCGCGCTCTGCGAACTGGCCGGGCAGCCCGTGATCCTAACGGCTGGCGACTACACCCAGCTCTACCGGGCGGCGCCAGTCGGGCTGACCGCTGTCCTGATGCCACGGCCTTCCGCGACGACGTGAGGGCTCGCGCGCGGCTGTGTGACACGTCCAGCTCCGAGTCGAAAGCCGCGTGAGCGCTGACCACCAGATGCAGGGCCGATGCCTCGGTTGAGGGTCTATCGCCCGGTCAGCCAAGATGGCCGAGACACATCAACAGAGCGGTGACCGCCGAGCTGATGACCGCCACCACGCCACTCGTGGCGCCAGCCTTGGCCGTTGATAGCGCCCAGTTTCCGAACCGCTCCAGCGCTCCTCGGTCAGCACGACCGCGATCACTGATCGCGGACAGAGCTGCGGCTTCCTGGGCATCCACGTCGGCCGCACCCGGCACCATCGCGCGCACGACTTCGGTGATCCCGGCGATCAGGTGACGGATCTCATCCGCCCCTGAACCGATGTTCTGCACCTGCTGCGCATGATCACCGGCGACCTGGAACGGGCCGCTGTTGTTGCCGATGTTGACTGTCACGCCCGAGCCTCGCTCCGTCTGGCTCTCAAGAAAGCGACCGACGTCAGAGTTGAAGCCTTGCGCGCACGCGGTGCCAGCGTCGGTGAGGTAGAGCCGGACCGGCCCAGGGTCTTGGTCGATCAGGATGCCTTTGATGAGGCCTTGACGGTGGAGCCAGGCGGCGGCGTCAGCGAGGTCAGCGGGGACGAAGGGCTCGGCCAGCCAGATGCCGTGCTGCACATCGTTGAGCATCGCATCGCGGACTGGCATGTTCGTATCGTTCGTCGCGTCAATCGAGTACAGCCATGCCACCATGGCGTTGCGGCAGGCGGACTTGCGTTGGCTCTTGTTCGCTCGTGCTGCCCGCACCTGCTCCAGCAGGTCGCGCGCCTGGGGCGTGATCATGACCGCTAGCGATTCGATGCCGCCGAGACCGGAAGCCTGTGTGATCAGGCGCTGCTCTTCGAGCAGCTTGAGGTCGGCGTACGCGATCTCAAACTCGTTCTCGCTCTGGTCGGGGAGGGCGTCGTAAAACGGCTTGACGTCGATGTAGACCGCCGGGCGGCCTGCCGACTGTGCCGCGACCCACTCGATCAGCCGAATCTGGCGGATCTGCGAGGCAGTCCATCCCCATCCGCGTTCATCCATGGCATACAGGTTAGAACCCGTGTTTGATGATCATCGGCTGATCAGCTTCTAGCTGACTACGCCGTGTCCTGCGGGGTTTCCAGTCGCTGATACCGGGCACGACGTATAGGACTTACCTGTACATTATCGACCGATCTGACATCCCCACTGATGCCCGGGCAGCTTCGCCAGCAGTCTGGCCGCCCGGTACCGATCGGACCAAGGCGCTATCACCTCACGGCGAGGATGACAGTCAGCGCTACAAGTACGGCCGTCAGCAGGATCAGCAGGCGTCCCACCAACTCGGAGGACTTCCGGGCGGCCACCGTCTCTCTAGTCAGCTCTGTGATGGCCGCCTTGAGACGCCGGTTCATCTCCATCTGATGAGTCACGCTTGGGATGCTGTGATCGGTAGCGATCAGCTCATCGTCGCTGAGGCTCGCGAGCTGGTTGACGCTGTCCAGGTGCTGTGCCTGCACGGCTCGCCGCCACTGCTCACTCTTCTGCCTGCGCTGCCGGAAGTATGCCCGCACTCTGTTCTCCGCCACCGCACCAGTGTGGCGCGCGCACCTACGGGCCGGCCTCCCGTCCACCTGGACAATCTCGGGTGCGCGGCTTGCCGTGCGGCAAGGACAGCGTGCATCTAGCCCGGTACGTGCGAGCGTACCGCCGTGGCCTGATCAGCCAGGAGGAGCTGGCCGCGATCTGCGATGCCCTGCCGATGGTCAGCGCCGGCCATCTCGTGGCACCGGTGCCTGCCGTCCCGGGTTAACGGATGCACGCGCCGAACGCTCGTTAGGTCTGACCGGTTCAACCGCAACTGTTGACCGGCGGTTCCGTGTAGCCCACCTCGGTCGCCCCTTCTTACAACCCAAGCTGGCGCTCACCAGACGCGCCGGTCGAGGCGAAGCACGGCGGCGAGCCCAGACCACGCGCGACATCCCAGCGGCCGGATACCGCGGTATCCGGGCCCTGCCGCGTCAGCGGCGCGGCGCCAGCCACTGAGTGCCGATCCGCCCGTACCGCATCCGGCCAACCAAGCGGACGTGCAGCGTCTGCGGCGTGTTGTCGCCCGCGTCCCTGCTGATCGCCAGCTTGCCGTACCGCACCGCCAGCTCGTTGGCGTCCACCACCATGCCCGGCGCGAGGACCAGCTCCACGTTGCCGCCGCTCACCCGCAGCTCGATGACCAGCTCGGGTCCGCTGCGCACCGCGCTGGTCAGGTCCAGCATCACGTCGCACCACGCGGTGCGCAGCACCAGCCGGTGCGGCAGCGTCCACCGGCCGTCACGGCGCACCAAGCCGTGCCGCTCCTTGATCGTGAGCAGTTCGGCGGCCGGCTCGGCCGGCGTCCCAGCGAGCGGCAGTGCGAGTCGGCGGCCATCAACGAGGGCACGCCAAAGCGGCGCGACATTCCGGCATGCTCGGCCAGGAGTTCTTCCGCTCCATACCGGAGGCAAGCCCACGCATGTACAACTGGGCCTGCCGCAGCGGCTCCCAGCGCGCGAACCGATCCGCCCACCGCCGCCACCATCACGGGCTAATCGGACTCAACTATCGGATCACCAGGAGGAGCCGGCTCGGGTGATACAGGGTTAGCATGCGGGAAATGGTGATGCCGGATGACGTAGTCACCGTGGCGGAGACGGTCGAGGCCGCGCTGCGGCCGGTCGTCGGCCACGACTGGTCGGTCCGGGCTGGCCCGCTCGAATGGGACGTCGAGCGGACGATCACGCACATGATCGGTGCCACCGCGAAGTACACCTTGTACCTGGCTAGCCGGTACGAGCATTTCATCGGCCTGTCCCTGACGCGCTGGCCGGACGCGGCCAACGAGGAGGTCATCGATTCCGTCGCGCCGGTGGCAACCGGACCCGCGGCCGTCGCCGCGCTCACGCCGTCCGGTGTACGGGGCCTACCACGTCACCGGCCCTTCCAGTGCGAGCAACTATGTCGGCCGCGCATGCGTGGAACTCCTAGTCCACACCGACGACGCCCTCAGCGGTCTCGGCGTTGCCTTCGCGCCGCCCGCGGACCTGTGCCGGCGGGTGCTGGCGCAGCAATTCCCCGATGCCACCGCAGCGGGCAGCGCCTGGCACGGCCTGCTGGCGGCCAATGGCAGGCCGATCCGCTGAGCTGGCCGGGAGCCGCCGGAAATTCGGTGGCGGGACGGCGGGGGCGGGACGTAGCTTGGGCGACGAACTAACCGAGCCGAGGAGAACGACCTTGTCTATGGTCACGATGTTCCGTGGCCGGGCGGCGGCCGCTGGCCCCGAACCCCGCCGGAGCCCACTTCCTGCGTGACCGCGCGCTGATCGCCCAGCTCGTCCGGGGCTGTGGCGCCCGCGACGGACGGCTCGTCCTCGATCTCGGGGCGGGCGGAGGCGCTATCACGAAAGCGCTGGCCGCGACCGGCGCCCGGGTGATCGCGGTCGAGCACGACCCGCGCCTCGCCGCGCGGCTGCGGCGGCGGTTCGACGCCGACGCCAGAGTCCAAGTGGTCCAGGCCGACCTGCGAACGGTCCCGCTCCCCCGGCGAGACTTCCTGGTCGTGGCCAATCCGCCGTTCTCGCTGACCACCGCGCTGTGCCGGCGGTTGCTTGGCGACCCGGCGGTGCCGCTGGCGGGCGCCGAGCTGATCCTGCAGCGGGGCGCGGCGCGCTGGCTGGCCAGCCCGCGGCCGCGCGACGCCGAGACCGCCTGGTGGGCCGCGCGCTACGAGCTGCGGCTGGCCCGGACGGTCAGCCCGGCCAGCTTCATCCCGCCGCCAAAGGTCGAGGCCGCCCGGCTGACGATCAGACCGCGCGCTATCACACGGCACCCCGCCGCGCAGCGAAGGCTCCGAGCACTCCTGCGCGCGGCCTACCGCCGGCCGAACGCCCGGGCCGGCACCCTGCTCGACGGCCTCGACGGCGCGGGCGGCCGGCCAGGCAGGCGGCTCCTCATCGGCGCGGCGATCGATCCGGCGGCCCCGGCCGCGCACCTCACCGCGGACCAGTGGCACCGGCTGGCGATCCTGCTCGCGGACCGCGGCCGGGATCCGAGGACCCGAGTCCGGGTGATCTAGTTCCGGGGAGCCCACGTCCGGTGAGCCGACGTCCAGGGGGCTGGCCGGCCCGGACCGGCAACGGCCATGATTAGCTGCATGACCGAGCCGAACGACAGCATCGAGACCACGGTCTACCGCGCCGCCCGGGACCTGCTGATCGCCCGCCGCGAGGACTACCAGACCGCCCGCGACCAGTTCCGGTGGCCGGCGTTCGACCGGTTCAACTGGGCTCTGGACTGGTTCGACGTGATCGCCGCCGAGCACCCGGAACGCCCGGCCCTGCGCGTGGTCACCGCCGACAGCGACACCAGCCTGAGCTACGCCGAGCTCAGCGAACGGTCCAACCGGGTCGCCAACTGGCTGCGCGGTCTCGGGCTCAACCGCGGTGACCGGGTCCTGGTCATGCTCGGCAACATCGCGCCGCTCTGGGAGGTCATCCTGGCCACCATGAAGCTGGGCGCGGTCATCATCCCGGCCTCCACCCTCCTCGGCCCGGCCGACCTCGAAGACCGGATCGCCCGCGGCGACGTCAAGCACGTGATCACCGAGGCCGTGCACACCCCCAAATTCAAAGACCTGGCCGGGACCTGGACCCGCGTCGCTGTGTCTGATCAAGAAGAGGGCAACGACGAGAACCAAGACGGCTGGCACAACTACCAGCGCGAGGCCTACGAAGCCCCGCCCGAGTTCACCCCGGACGGGCCGACCCGGGCCAGCGACCCGCTGCTGCTCTACTTCACCTCGGGCACCACCGCGCAGCCCAAGCTGGTCGAGCACACGCACGTCTCCTATCCGGCCGGGCACCTGTCGACGATGTACTGGATCGGCCTGCAACCCGGCGACGTGCACCTGAACATCTCCTCCCCCGGCTGGGCCAAGCACGCGTGGAGCAACGTCTTCGCCCCCTGGATCGCCGGGGCCACCCCGCTGATCCTGGGCCACGAGCGGTTCTCGCCGCAGGCCCTGTTCGACGCGATCCCGGCCTGCGGCGTGACCTCGCTCTGCGCGCCGCCGACGGTCTGGCGGATGCTGGTGCAGGCCGACCTGGCCGCCGCCGACGTGAGCACGCTGCGCGAGTGCGTCGGCGCCGGGGAGCCGCTGAATCCGGAAGTGATCGAGCAGGTCCGCCGGGCCTGGAACATCACGGTCCGCGACGGCTACGGCCAGACCGAGACGACCGCGCAGATCGGTAACTCCCCCGGGACCGAGGTGCGCCTGGGCTCGATGGGCCGACCGCTGCCGGGCTACGACGTCGCGCTGATCGACCCGGTCACCGGCCAGCCGTCCGACGAGGGCGAGATCTGCCTGCCGCTGGACCCGCGCCCGCTCGGCCTGATGACCGGCTACCAGGCCGACCCCGAGCGCGCCGCCGAGGCCATGCGCGACGGCTACTACCACACCGGCGACGTCGCCAGCCGGGACGCCGACGGCTACATCACCTACGTCGGCCGCACCGACGACGTGTTCAAGGCGTCCGACTACCGGATCTCGCCGTTCGAGCTGGAGAGCGTGCTGATCGAGCACCCGGCCGTGGCCGAGGCGGCGGTCGTGCCCTCCCCCGACCCGGTCCGGCTGGCCGTGCCCAAGGCGTTCGTGCTGCTCGCCGCCGGGCACGAGCCGTCGGCCGACACCGCGCTGTCGATCCTGGCCTACGCCCGCGAACGCCTGCCCCCGTACCAGCGGGTCCGCCGCCTGGAATTCGCCGACCTGCCCAAAACCATCTCCGGCAAGATCCGCCGGGTCGAGCTGCGGGAGGCGGAGCAGGACCGGGGCACCTCGGCGCGCGGCGTCACCGAGTTCTGGGAAGAGGATTTCCCGGGCCTGAAGACCCCAGGTGGATCTGATACCTGATCATGCCGGTGCCGTCTTCCGCCGTGCAGGTGCCGACGGGCAGGAAACGCAGTCTTTTACGCCCCGCACCGGGGCGCGACGAGCACCCAAACGGCAAATCTGGGCGCCGCCCCCGGTCCCGCACCGTGATACGTTCGACGTCGCCGTGCACGGGCCGCGGACCGAGGAGGTGAGACCGATCAACGCTATGACAGGTCGGGACTCCCTCCCTCGCATGGCCTAGGGAGTTCCCGCACAAGGGATCCCGGAAGGCCGGAAACGCTATGCGCTTCAACTCCGAGACGTCGTGCGACGGCGTCCGTGAACAGCTCTTTGCCCTCGGCGAGATTCCCGGCGTGCTGTGGACGCCGGACGATGCCGCCGGTACCCGCCCGCTGATCCTGATGGGACACGGCGGCGGGCAGCACAAGAAGGCGCCCGGCATCGTCGCCCGGGCACGCCGCTTCGTGACCGAGTGCGGTTTCGCCGCGGCCGCGGTCGACGTGCCCGGCCACGGCGACCGGCCGAAAGACGAGGAGTACGACCGGATCGCGACCGAGAACCGGGCCCGCGCGGAGGCCGGAGCGGAACTGGCTCCGCTGATCGCGGGCTTCCAGGCGCTCGTGGCCCGCCAGACCGTACCGGAATGGCGCGCGGTCCTGGACGCGCTTCAGGAGCTCGACCAGGTCGGCGCCGGCCCGGTGGGCTACTGGGGCGTGTCGCTGGGCTGCGGCCTCGGCGTTCCGTTCGTGGCCGCCGAGCCCCGGGTCCGCGCGGCGGTCCTGGGCCTGGGCGGGGCGCTGGCATCGGCCGGGGCCGCCGCGCGGATCACCGCCCCGGTGGAGTTCCTGGTGCAGTGGGACGACGAACGGGTGCCGCGGGCGCAGAGCCTGGCGCTGTTCGACGCCCTGGCGTCAGCCGAGAAGACGCTGCATGCCAACCCGGGCCAGCACATGGAGGTCCCGGCCTTCGAGCTCGACAGCACGCTGCGGTTCTTCGCCCGGCACCTGGGCAGATCGCGCCCCGGCGGCGCCCTAGGAGCGGGCTGAAGGACGAGTGGCCCGGGGCTCAGCCCGGCCAGGCACCGAGGCTGTAGACGGGAACCGAACGCGCGGACCCGTCGGTTTGCAGCGCCGCCACGCAGTGCGCGGCTGCCCCGCAGGAAAGCAGCCCGACGGCCGGCAGCGTGCCGGTCGTGTCGACGGGGCCGACGTGGATGGCCGGAAGGCTGACCGGCGCCCAGGTCGCGCCGCCGTTGACGGTGGTCAGGATGACCGGCCCGTTCGCGTCACCGCCGCCCGCGTAGCACTGCCGCGCCGTCGGGCAGCTCATCGCCAGCGGGATGAACTGCCGCGCCCGCTGCACCGGCAGTTGCTGGGCGGACCAGCTAACGCCGCCGTCGGTCGTGGCGACGAACGCCGTAGCGATGCCGGATTGGCCGATCTGGTTGCTCATGGCGGCCCAGCAATGCATCCGGTCCGAGCAGGAGATCATGCCGGGATTCGGGAGATCATGCGACGCCGTGGTCCAGATGGAAGCGGGGTGTTGCCCGCGCTGCCAGCTGATCCCGCCATCGTGGCTGTACCAGGCGGTCCAGCTGCCCGGCGCGACCGTCTGCTGCCCGTTGCCGTTGACGGACTGGCTGTTGTCGCTGGTGATCAGCTGGTCGAACAGCACACACGTGCCGCCGCCGCAGGTCACGTAGTCGGGCAGCTGGCCGTGCGGCGCGGCCGGGCCGGCCGACCAGCTCCGGCCGCCGTCCCTGGTCACCATGACGATGGCGTTGCTGGCCCGCAGGTAATAGCCGGGGGCCCAGCCGGTGGTCTGGAACAGCGCCACGCATTGGTGGTTGCTCGTGCAGGCCAGCTCGCTGACGAAATGCGCTGCAGCCGGCGTTGGCCTCGCCGACCACGACCGGCCGCCGTCCGCGGTGAACAGCAGCACGCTGCGGCGGGCGTCGGTACCGCTGGCGAAGCAGGTCGTCACCGAGACCGGGCACTGCAGTGGCGAGAGGACGCTGACCGCTCCCCGGTCGGCTCGCTGCGAGCCGTGGGTGGCGGGCGCCGACGCCGAAAATCACGCCTGGCTGCGGGTGACGACCGCCGGCATCTGCGGCATGGTGAGGAAGGCCAGTGCCGCCGCGCTGAGGGTGACGAGGCTGGCCGCGGCGGCCACTCCCACCAGGTGTGCTGCCTGGGCGAGGAAGGGCCCGGCGACGGAGCCGGTGAGGGTGGCGGCTGCCGCGCCGGTGAGGAATACGGCGCTGACCCGGCCGAGAACCGCGCC
>DASXDG010000176.1:0-1811 GCA_036490795.1 Streptosporangiaceae bacterium | reverse complement strand
ACCATCAGCGTGGTGATGCGGCGCGTGTTGAAGTGCATCGGGTCGTATTCCACGCCGCCGACGAGTTCAGCGGTGTCACCGAACCGCCGCTCGAACTCCTCGATCGTGATCTTGCCCTGTGCCTTCACGAGGTTGAGCCCTATGCACAGGTGCGGGCCGGCGCCGAAGATGATGTTCCCTGAGTGGTTTCTGGTGATGTCGAAGCGGTACGGCTCGGGCCATTTCGCCGGATCCAGCGCGGCCGCTGAGAAGAACGGCATGACGAATGAACCCATTTCCAGCACCTGCCCGCCCAGTTCGGTGTCCTGCAAGGGGTAACGGGGAATGGCGCCGAACTTCCCGCGCGCCGAGCAGCGCAGTATCTCCAGGATCGCGCCCTCCATCAACTCGGGGCGCTGCCGGAGCAGCGCCCGCTGGTCTGGGTGTTTCAGCAGGGCCTGGATGGCCAGCGTATGCAGGTCCACCGCCGTGTCGGCGCCGGCCGTCACCAGGGCCGAGATCACCGAGAGAATCTCCAGATCGGAGAGGCGCTCGCCGTCGATCTCCGTCGCGACCAGAGTGCCGATGAAGTCGTCACCGGGATCGTCGGCCTGGCGGCGCGCGCTGATCGTGTCGAGCAGATACTGCAGGCCCGGCAGCGTGCCGTTGATGTAGGTGTCGCGGTCTGCCGCATGCATCGGGTTGGTCACGCGCACGAGGTTCCAGCCCAGTCCGTGCTCGAACAGTTCGCTGGCCTCCGGCGGAACGCCTACCATCCGCGCGATAGCGCGGATGGGCACCTTGACGGAAATCTCAGCCGCCACGTTGAACAGCCGCGGGTTCTCGATCTCGTCGAAGATACCCACGACCGCTTCCCTGATGCTGGCCTCGATCTGATCCATCACGCGGCGGGAGAACGCGGGCGCGGTAAGCCGCCGCAGCCGCATATGCTGCTCGGGCCCGACGTTGACCATCGCAATCTCCTGCAGCCTGTCCAATAGCGTCCATTTATCCGCGGGCCGCGGTGGCGGGGCGTCCTTCCAGTCCGCCAGCCGCGTGCTGAACCGGGGACTGCGCAGCACTTCCGCGGCGAGTTCGTGCGGCGAGACGAACCAGGCGTTGATGTCCTTATGGAAGGCGACAGGAAACTCGTTGAGCATATGCTCGAGCACCGGGAACGGGTTCTCGATGAAGGACGTGGCGAAGGGGTTGTAGACCGAGAGGTCGATCTCCAACCGGCCGGACACGGTGGCTTTGGCAGGCATGTCACTCCCTGATGACTTGGCCGCCCCCCTTTAATTGTCGGTCGTTTCCATTCCCGGTCAGCCACGTGGAAAACTGACCTGGTGCGCAACCGATCAACTCCGCCGACATCCCGGCCTTCCCGCTCGGCCCGTCTGACAGCCCGGCCAGTTTCGGCTGGCCGACTGAGGCCCATGAACAATTGCCTGACCGGCGACACGCAGAGATGCCAGCCCGCACGCAGGGCCACGCGGGTGAGCATCCACGCCTGCCGACGTCAGACTGAAGGCGCCACTTAACGTAAGTGGATCTCAGGTGCGGCCTGCCGGAGCGCTGGGTCGCGATCACCGCCGGCGGTGGTTTTGAACGCGGGCACGGGCAAGCCGGCTGGCTCCCGCCGGTCCCCGGTGTGCTGCCAGGGCCGGCGCGACCGGGACCGCGTCACCCTGGTCCGCGTTCACCGGGCCGCGCAGGCGGGAATGTCCTGGCCGACGGACAGGGGGCGCCTGGCTCAGTCAGTGCGCTCGCGTCCGGTGGAGGTGAGGGCGCCATGACCGGGGACCGGTGCGTGGTCTGCGGGGCTGGCACGC
>DASXDG010000175.1:0-16573 GCA_036490795.1 Streptosporangiaceae bacterium | reverse complement strand
GCGCCTATCGCCATCGCCGGCCACACGATCCTCGTCCCCGCAGGCACGCGGACGTCTTCTCCTCGGCCAGAGGCGCCACGAGCATCCCCGACCTGCCGGCCGAGTTCAACGAGTACTTCGGGTCCATGATCAACATGGACGCCCCGAGGCACGCACGGCTGCGCCGGATCGTCTCCCGCGCGTTCACGCCGCGGATGATCGCCCAGTTCGAGAGCGACGCCCAGCGGGCGGCGGGCTCCATCGTCGATGACCTCATCGAGACCGGGCCGTGCGACTTCGTCAGGAACGTCGCGGCCAGGCTGCCGCTGAAGATCATCTGCGACATGATGGGCATCCCTGACGACATGTTCGACATGGTGCTGACGAACAGCAACACGATCTTGTCCGGCGCCGATCCCGAGTTCCTCAGCGAGGACCTGGACGTCGCGGTCACCCGGCTGCTCACCGCGGGACAGGATCTGGCCGATCTGGTGACGAACCTGGCCGACCAGGCACAGGCGAACCAGGGCAACCTGATCTCCGCCCTCGTCACCGCCAACATCGACGGGGAGAAGCTGACCAGCGCGGAGCTTGCCTCATTCTTCATCCTGCTGGTGGTCGCCGGGAACGAGACCACCCGCACCGCGATCACGCACGCGCTCATGCTTCTTACCGAGCATCCAGAACAGCGTGAACTGCTTCTTGCCGGATTCGAGGGGCGGATCGAGGCAGCGGTCGAGGAAATCGTCCGCTACGCCTCGCCGGTCATCTACATGCGGCGCACCCTGACCAGGGACTACACGATGAACGGGCACGAGTACCGCGAAGGCGACAAGGCGGTGCTCTACTACTACTCCGCCAACCGCGACGAGACCGTGTTCACGGACCCGGAGCGGTTCGACATCACCCGCTCGCCCAATCCGCACATCGGGTACGGCGGGGCTGGACCGCATTTCTGCCTGGGAGCGCACCTGGCCCGCCGGGAGATCACCGTCATGCTGCGCGAATTGCTCACCCGGATACCAGACATCACGGCCGGTGAGCCGGACCGGCTGCTGTCCAGTTTCGTCAACGGGATCAAGCGCCTGCCCTGCGGTTTCGCAAGCTAACCCTTGTGCGCCGCCACGGCCTTGGCTGCCGCCGTGGCGGCGCGGTCTAGGTGCCCCCGGACCACGTCCTGATTCTTGTTGTCAGTTCGGGTGGGCGGGCTGAGTCCCACTGGGGTTTCCGGGGAGGCTGTGAAGCGTTGGCGGTTAGGTTCCCACTCATACTGTGACCCTCCGGCGGCGTCTTGTGAACCCCTTAGGTCCGTTTCGTACAAAACCACTACGCGCGTGCCGTGGCACAGACGAAGCTTGGCGGCCGTGTGCGGGCGGTCGCCGAGGATGTAATCGAGAGGGAAGGGCTGGTCAGGCGCCGGCCGTAGCCGCTAACCCGATGATCACGGAGCGGGCGTGGGCAGGACGACCGGGCCGGGACCGCCCGCGCACTGCCAGACGCCGTCGTCCATGATCGCGAACGTCCACGGCGCGTTACAGTGCGGCCGGGCCTGCTGGGGCAGATCGTCGCCGCATGACCACGACGGTGACACGTTGCCAAGCACGATCTGGGCACATGGCGCCGGTGACGGGGCTGGTGACGGGGCCGGCGCCGGCAGCAACCGCAGTGAGTTTCCGGTGAGCGCGATCGCGACCGCGACACCCAAAGACAGGATCCCCGGGATGATATTCACGGGGCATCATCGTGCCACGTCACAGCGTGGCAGCCCGGCCGCCCCGCCGGCGCCCCGCCGGCGGACCGCCGGCGGGGCACAAGCACCGAGCCGAACCCTAGAACTGGAACCCGGCCGCGTTACCCGGGACGACCGGGCTGACGGTCAGCGAGTGCAGGCACATGTAGCCGACCCGGCCCAGGTGCACCGAACGGTACGTGTCGGGGGCGGTGACCAGCAGGCCGGACACGTACCTGGGCGAGTTGCAGGACGCCGTGTCGGCGGCGACCAGCGCGGACGCCACGCCGCCCGGCTTGAGGTAGACCGGCCGCACCTTCGAGTCGCCAGGGGCGAGCGTCGTGGTGCGGACCGCCTGCTTGATCTGGGTGCCGTGCGAGTTCAGCGCGGCGACGCCAGGGAAACCTTCAATCACGCAGCTGGCACGGCCCTCGTTGGTGAACGTCACCACGTTGTCGGTCTTGCTCATCCCGACCAGCGCGCCCTTCTTGATCTGCGCGTTACCGGTGTACGCAATCCGCAGCTGGCTAACCTTGCACTCCGCCGTCCGGTAGGAATACGAGTCGGTCGAAGCACCGGAAACCGAGCCGGAGCCCGAAACCGGAGCCGAAACAGAACTCGAACCGGAAACGGAAGCAGGAGCCGAGCTAGACGCCGGACTCGCCCCGCTCGCACAGCCAGTCAGCGCGACGATAGACGCTCCAGCGGCCACAACGGCAATGCCTAGCGCGGGCCCGAATCCAGACTTAGTGAACATTGATCAACCTTCCAACGGGAAACAACAACTGACATACCCTGAGACGCCGCTACGTCCCCGTTGGTTGGGATCAACTTTTTCGAGTTCTTGTTCGGGTTGTCTTCGGCCCGGCTTTGGCCGGCGGCTCGGGCTCGATCAGCTTGACCGTAATGTCCGGCCCGCCCGCTTCGACCACCTGAACCCGGGCCGGGAGCGCGGCGAGGAACGCGCGGAAGTTCCTGATCCCGTAGTTGTGTTCGTCAAAAGCCGGGTCCAGGGCCAGCATCTTGGACTTCAGCCCGCCCGCGGTCATCGTCTCGAGGCCGGATTCCTCGAACGCCCGGACCAGCAGGCCCTCCGCGTCGGAGATGACGAACGCGGCGTTCACCGCCGGCCTCGCGCCGGGCTCGACCTCGGCGACCAGCGTGCCCCAGTACTTGTACTCCGAGCAGACCGAGACGAGCTTGCGGCTGGCGTTGGCCTCGGTCCCGACGCCCACCACCCACTTGCCGAACTCCCGCAGCCTCTGGACCAGGGGCGAATAGTCCCCGTCGCCGCTGACCAGGACGAACACGCTGACCTCTGGGTGCACGATCAGCGTTTCCATGGCGTCGACGGCCATCCGGATATCGGCGGCGTTCTTGTTCTGGATGCCGACGCGGGCGACCTGGATCAGGTCGACGCCGTTCATCGCCAGGTCTTCCTGGTGCTTGCCGAACAGGGGATTGGCCCAGTCCGCGTACGCGCGGCGCACCGCGGCCGTGCCGTAGCCGCGGCACAGCCTGGTCAGCGCCTCATACGGCGCCGAGTTCGGCTGATCGGGCAGTTCCTTAACCGCACCGATGACAAGGTTCTCGAAATCAACACATACGGCGACTTGCGCGGTCCCGTCTGGCTCCACGGCGTACACGCTATCTCACCTGCACGGCTAGCCCCGGATACGGCGCGCGTACCCGGGGCAAGCACCACTGTAGTTATGTCTGCGGTGCTTTAGATATCGTCTTCAACCCGCTTCGGCTGGTCATGGTGGTGATGGTGGTGCCCGAGGTGGCCGGTCGCGGCGAGCACGATCACCGCGACGACGGCGATCCACAGCCACCCGATGACCCAGAACACCGCGTGCGCGATGGCGATGATGACGATGACGACGAGCGCGGTCGCGAGCACCGGGTGCCCGTGCGAGTGCTTGCGGACGATGGCGCCGGCGGCCGGGACTCCGGGCGCCCCCGTGGGCCCGGTTCCCAAGCTTCCCGGAGGTTCCGGCAGGTCGTCGAGCAGGCCGTTCAGGTCGGCACGGGTCTTGGCGCTCATCGCCCGCCCGGACCGCTCGTCGAACTCGGCCTGGTCCAGCCGACCGTCCGCGTAGTGCGCGGCGAGGCGGTCGGCGACTGCCTGGCGCTCGGCGTCAGAGACGCGCATGTCTTTATTAGAGACAGTCTGGTCTTCGGCCCCGAACAGGCCACGGGACCACGTGGACGATTGCATGGCTGCTACCTCTTACTTGCGCAGGGAGTTCACGATGGAGCTGGCGATGGACTGGTCGCTGCCCTCTTCGGGGATCAGCAGCATGCCAGCCAGGTACAGGGGGATGCCGGGACCGGCGAGGGTGAGGGCGGCGAAGCCGACCCGGACGATGTTCGGGTCGATGTGGAACTGCTCGGAAACGCCGGCCGCGACGCCAGTGAACATGCGGCCTTCGAACGGCCGGCGGATGGTGTGCTGTGCGGTTGCTGTGTTCATGCCTCAAATGTGCCTCTCGCGTCCGTGCCCGCGCTTCGGGAAGAGCCCTGGGTCACCCCTGATCCCCTGGGACCGATCTCAGGGTCTTCCCCGATGGCGTATCGCCTGGCCAGCGGGTAATCATTAAGGGTGTCCGCCATGACCAATCAGCCGCAGACCCAGGGCCGCCGCCACCGGCACGACCCGTTCCGGCTGCACCAGCCGCCGAACGGCCAGTTGCGCCGCGACCCGGCCCAGCGCATCGCCGGGGGAGTGGCGGCTGGCCTGGCGGCCTGGAAGGGCTACAACGTCACGACGGTACGGATCGTGTTCGTGCTGATCACGGTCGTGACCAGCGGCACCGGAGTGGCCCTTTACGTCGCCGCCTGGCTGTTCCTGCCCGCCGCCGATCAAGACGCCAGCATTGCCGCGAAGGCGCGCAACGACTCCAAGGGCATCGCGCTGGCCGTCGGCCTGGCGGTCCTGCTCACCGTGTTCTTGCTGGTAGCGGGCGTGTTCAACGACGGCTGGCTGGCCGGCTGGGCGTGGCCGCAGGTGTTCAGCGTGGCCGGGCTGACGCTGATCTGGCGGAACGCGCCCGAGGAGGAGCAGGCCAGCCTGAAGCGGATGGTCGAGCCGCTGGAGGCGGCGGCGGGCGGGTCGTCCCGCGGCAAGCTGTCCGTGGCCCGGATCGTGCTGGCCGGTGTCCTGCTGATCGCCGGCGTCACCTGGCTCGCCACGGACAAGAAGGAGATCGCGCTGCTGCGACCGCTCGGCGCGGTCGTGCTGGTGATCGCCGCGATCGTGCTGCTGCTTGGCCCGTGGTGGCTCCGGATCGGCCGTGACCTGGTCGAGGAGCGCCAGGCCAGGGTGCGGCTCGAGGAACGCGCCGAGGTGGCCTCGCGGGTGCACGACTCGGTGCTGCAGACGCTCGCGCTGATCCAGCGCCAGGCGGAGGACCCGCAGAAGGTGATCTCGCTGGCCAGGGTGCAGGAACGTGAGCTGCGCGACGTGCTGTTCGGCGGCCCCGGCTCCCGCAAGGAGGCGGAGGGCAGCTTCGCCTCGGCACTGCGCGAACTCCAGCAGGACGTGGAGTCCCGGTACGGAGTCCAGGTGGAGATGGTGACGGTTGGCGAGTGTATGCTGACGGACCGGGTTGACGCGCTGGTCGCGGCGGCCCGCGAGGCCACGGTCAACGCGGCCAAGTGGTCGGGGGTGTCCGTGATCTCGCTGTTCGCCGAAGTAGAGGGCGCCGGAGTAGAGGGCGCCGGAGGCGAGGGCAGGGTCGCGAGCGTCGTGGTCAGGGACCGGGGCAAGGGCTTCGATCCGTCTTCGGTGCAGCCCGATCGCAAGGGCGTCGCCGAATCCATCCGCGGCCGGATGGCCCGGTTCGGCGGCACCGCCGTCATCACCTCCGAGATCGGAGAAGGGACTAAGGTCACGTTGACCATGCCGTGCCCATGACCGTCCCGAGCCAGAGAACACGGCCTCGTGTCGTCCTGGTCGACGACCACGGGCTGTTCCGGTCCGGCGTGCGCGCCGAGCTGGGCAGGCAGTTCGACCTGGTGGGGGAGGCCGACGACGTGCAACCCGCCATCGACCTGATCACCGGCCTGGTCCCCGACGTGGTGCTGCTCGACGTGCACATGCCCGGCGGCGGGGGGCAGGCGGTCATCGAGGCGATCAAGCCCCGCTTTCCCGACGTGCGGTTCCTCGCCCTGTCCGCGTCCGACGCGCCGGAGGACGTGATCGCGGTGATCAGGGCGGGCGCGCGGGGATACGTGACCAAGACGATCTCCACCGGCGAACTCGCCGACGCGATCCAGCGGGTCGCGGACGGCGACGCGGTGTTCTCGCACCGGCTGGCCGGTTTCGTGCTCGACGCGTTCTCCTCGGCGAGCCCCGAGGTCAAGCCGTCGTTCGACCCCGAGCTTGACCAGCTGACCAACCGCGAACGCGAGGTGCTGCGGCTGATCGCGCAGGGCTACACGTACAAGGAAATCGCCAAGGAGCTGTTCATCTCCGTCAAGACCGTGGAAACACACGTCTCGTCGGTGCTGCGCAAGCTCCAGCTCTCCACCCGGCACCAGCTCACCCGCTGGGCCGCCGAACGCCACCTTTGACCCATAACTAACCGTGGTGCTTCGTCCCTAGCCGCGTACGGCGCCCAGGGACAGGCCTTCCACCACGCGGCGTTGCGCGATCATCGCGACGATGAGGACCGGGATCACCGCGATCAGCGAGCCGGCCATCATCAGGTTGTAGGTGACCTTGCTGATCTGCCCCTCGAAGATCGTCAGTCCCTGCGAGACCATCATCAGCTTCTCGCTGTTGGTCACGACCAGCGGGAACAGGAAGTTGTTCCAGTTCTGCAGGAACGCGATGATCATGAACGCGCCCGTCATCGGCTGCGCCAGCGGCCGGTACACCGACCAGAAGATACGTAGCTCGGAGGCGCCGTCCATGCGGGCCGCCTCGCCGAGTTCGAGCGGCGCGGCGAGGAAGAACTGCCGGTACAGGAAGCAGCCGAGTGCGGAGGCCAGGTTCGGCACGATCAGCCCCTGGTAGGTGTTGATCCAGTGCACGTCCGCGAGCAGCTGGACGACCGGGACGATCACGACGGTGAACGGGATCATCAGCCCGCTCAGCACGACGTAGAACAGGATCCGCTTGAACGGGAAGTCGAACATGGCGAACGCGTAGCCGGCCAGCATGCCGGTGGCGACCCAGCCGGCCGTGGTGGTGACGCTGAAGATGGCGGTGTTGAGGAAGAACCGGCCGAACGGGACGGTATTCCACGCGGTGGACAGGTTCGACCACTGCGGGTGCAGCGGGATCAGCGGGGAGCTCGGGTCGATGATCTCGGAGTTGGTCTTGAGCGCGGCGAAGGCCATCCACAGCAGCGGGAACAGCACGAACAGCACGGCGATGGTGACCAGCGTGTAGACGGCGATCTTGCCAGGAAGCCGCATCCTCATGCTGTCCTCCGGCTGATCAGCGTGAGCTGGCTGAGCGTGACCAGGATTGAGATGAAGAACAAGATCACGGCCATCGCGTCGGCCAGTCCGATCGAGCCCGTTCCGTAGCCGAACGCCTCCTGGTACACGTAGTAGAGCGCGGTCTGGGTGGCGCCTTGCGGCCCGCCGTCGGTGAGCACGTAGATCTGCGTGAACGCCTGCAGCCCGTTCAGCGTGGCGAGGACGAGGATCAGTGAGGTCTGGTGCCACAGCAGCGGCCAGCGGATGTAGCGCAGCCGCTGCCACGCGCCCGCGCCGTCCACGCTCGCCGCCTCGAGGATGTCCCCTGGCAGCGACTTGAGCGCCGCCAGGTAGAGCAGCACCACCTCGCCGAAGAACTGCCACGCGCCGAACGCGATGACCGCGATCAGCGCGGTGGCGGGTGTGTTCAGGTTCACCTGGGGCAGGCCGACGGCGGTGAGCGCGCGGTTGAACAGCCCGCTGTTCGGCTCGAACATGGTGAACCAGATGAACGCGGTGGCCACCGGCGGCACCACGATCGGGATCACGAAGAACGCCCGTACCTGCTTCAGCCCGGGCAGCCGCACGTCGAGCAGCAGCGCGATGAGGAAGCCCGCCACGATGCACGCCAGCACGAATCCCACGGTGAACACGGCCGTGACGATCAGCACGTGCCCGCCGCCGGTGCTGAACACCTCCCGGTAGTTCGCCAGTCCGGCGAACGACAGGTTCGTGCCGAAGATATTGCCCCGGTACAGGCTGCGGTCAAACACCATGACCAGCGGCACGACCGAGAAGATCACGGTCAGCGCCAGCACCGGCAGGATGAACGTATACGACGTTGCCCACCGGCGGGCGCGCCCGCCCGCGGGGCCGGAGCGCGTGCTCCGGCCCCACTGTGTCTTCGAGCCGCGGGGCGCGATCGAACTTCTGGGACGGATCCAGGTACTCAGTGTCCAGCCGCTTTCTCTAGGAGCTCGCTCCGCCGCTGGCGATGGCCTGGTCACCTTCGGACGCGGCCTTGGCGAGCGCCTGGGAGGGGGTGACCGACCCGTTCAGCGCGTCCTGGATCTCCGTGGCCAGGTCCAGCGAGATCTGAGTGTAGGCGGGGACGGTCGGCCGGGTCTGGCCCGTGTTCAGCTGGGTGGCGAACGTCTGGTAGTCCGTCTCCGTCGAGGCTTCCTTCTGCACCGCCGGCTGCTGGAGCTGGGCGGGGGCGCTGGGCAGGCCGCCGCTGGTCGCGGTCAGGTAAGCGCCCTGGGCCGGCTGGGCCAGCCACTTGACGAACTGGATCGACGCCTGCTGCTGGGCGGAAGTGCCCTGGGTGAACACGGTGGCCACGCCGATGCCGATGTTGGCGGCGGAGTGGCCGGACGTGCCGGCCGGGACGAGCGCGACACCGTAGTTGAGCTTGGCGAACTCCGAGATCGCCCACTGCCCTTCGACGATCATCGCGGCCGCGTTGCTGATGAACGCGGGGGCGCCGTCATAGCTGCCGGCCTGCGCGTAGCTGGCGGTCGGCGCGGCGTGGTCCTTGCGGACCAGGTTGACCCACGTGGTCAGCGCGGCGACCCCGGCCGGGCTGTCGAACGCGGTCTTGCTGTCGTCGGAGCTCAGGAACTGGCCGCCGTTGGCCCAGAGCAGGCTCTCCCACTCATAGGAGATCCACTCGGCGGTGCCCCACGGGACATAGAAGCCGTACTGCTTCTTGGCCGGGTCGGACAGCTTGATCGCGTCCGCCTCCAGCTGGGTCCAGGTGGTGGGCGGACCGCTGATGCCGGCCTTGGCGAAGTCGGTTTTGTTGTAGAACAGGACGTAGTCGCCGACGCCGCCGAGCGCCATGCCCAGCTGCTTGCCCTGGTAGGACAGCGCGGACTTGATGCCCGGGTACAGCGCGCCGGTCTCCGCGGACAGCGCCGAGGTCAGGTCCACGATCTTGCCGCTCTCGGCGAGCAGCGGCAGCGCGGACGGGTCCTGGCCGATGATGACGTTCGGCTCGGTGTTGCTCTGCAGCGCGGAAATCTCCTTGGCGGTCGTGTCGTCCGCGCTGGCGATGAACTGGCCGTGCACCTTGATGGTGGAGTGGCTGGCGTTGAAGTGCGAGTCGATCCAGTTGATCTCGGCCTGGCTGCTGGAGGTCCAGTAGGTGATCGTGGCCGGCTTGGACGAGGTGCCGCCAGCGGATGCCCCGGCGGATGACCCAGCGGACGACGATGAGGACGAACTGCACGCCGCGGCGCCCAGCGTAAGCGCGGATGTCAGCAGGATCGTTCCTGCAATTGCCGCCTGTCTGCGCATCAGGCCCTCCCGTTTTTCATGATCGATGAGACTATTGGGGAAACGGTACATGAACGTTGCTAACGCGTACTAGTGGTGGATAGTCTATAATATCGATAGATAAGGTGGACATGCAGGGGTGGCTGGTGAGGCGTACGCTATCCCGTCATAGCAGCTGTGTCATAGCTGGGGGATCGCATGGACGAGAAGTTTGACCTGTTCGTACACGGCACCGTTTTCCTGGACGTCGTCTTCACGGGGATGGCGTCGCTGCCTGCCCGGGGTACCGAGATTCAGGCCAGCGGGATGGGGTCGTGCCCTGGGGGGATCGCCAACCTGGCCATCGCGGCGAGCCGCCTCGGCGTGCATACCGCCCTGGCGGCGGCGTTCGGCGACGACGTGTACGGGGATTTCTGCTGGTCAACCCTCACCGAACAGGAGGGGGTCGACCTCACCTATTCGCGCCGGTTCACCGACTGGCACTCGCCGGTGACGATCTCCATGGTGGTCGAGCGGGACCGCGCGATGCTCACCCACGAGCACCCGGCGCCGGTGCCCGCCAGCGAGCTGCTGGCCACCATCCCGCCGGCCAAGGCCGGGTTCGCGAACCTGAGCCCCGAGCCCAACGAGTGGGTCGAGTCGGCGGCCAAGGACGGCATGCTGCTGTTCGCGGACACCGGCTGGGATGGCGAGGAGAAGTGGTCGCCGAGCGTGCTGGACCAGCTCAAGGACTTCCACGCGTTCGTGCCGAACAGCGTCGAGGCGATGGCTTACACGCACACCGACGACCCGCACGACGCCCTGCACAAGCTGGCTGACCGGGTGCCGGTCGCGGTGGTTACCTGCGGCGGACAGGGGGCGCTGGGCATCGACTCCATCACGGGGGAGCAGGAGTGGGTGCCCTCGCTGCCGGTGAACGCGCACGATCCGACGGGCGCGGGCGACGTCTTCGGAGCCGCCTTCGTGCTCGGTACGCTGCGCGAATGGCCGCTGCGGCAGCGACTGTCGTTCGCCAACCTGTGCGCGGCGCTGTCGGTCCAGTACGTGGGCGGCTCGCTGGCCGCGCCCGGCTGGGGTGACATCATCGACTGGCTGGCCTGCACCAGGTCCAAGGCGGCCGACGGCTCAAGCCACGCCGCGGAGCTGGCCGCGTCCTACGGCTTCATCAGCGACGTGCTGCCCGAGTCCGGCCGGCTCTGGGTCCGCCGCGCCACCGCCACGATCGGCCGCAGCTCCGACGCCCAGCCGCACAGCCAGCACCGCTTATCCGGGATCGGTGATGTCCGGGTTACGCAGCGGAAGGCAGACGCGGAACCGGGTGTCGCCAGGTACCGACTCGACGGTGAGGTCGCCGTGGTGCTTCTTGACCACGATCCGGTAGGAGATGTCGAGCCCGAGACCGGTTCCCTTGCCGACCGGCTTGGTGGTGAAGAACGGCTCGAAGATGCGGCTCTGGATCTGCGCGGGGATGCCGGGACCGGTGTCGCCGAACTCCACGAACAGCAGCTCGCGATCCATCCCGGTGCGGACAGTCAGCGTGCCGTTCCCGTCCATGGCCTGCACCGCGTTGTCGATCAGGTTCGTCCAGACCTGGTTGAGTTCTGCGGCGTAGGCGGGAATCGGAGGCAGTGACCGGTCGAACTCCCTGACCACGGTGATGCCCGGCGGCAGCTTGCCGTGCAGCATCAGCAGCGTGCTGTCCAGCAGCTCGTGCACGTCGACGACCTGGAACGGAGCCCGGTCCAGCTGCGAATACTGCTTCGCGGCGCCGACCAGGGTGGAGATGCGCGTGGTCGCGTCCTCGATCTCGTTCATCAGCAGTTCGGTCTCGACCGTGTAGTAGAGCCAGCGCAGCGCCGGCTCCAGCGTGGATTCGTCCACGGTCTCCGCGACATGGTCGAGGAAGGCGACGTCGAGGTTGGACTGGACGAACGTCGGCGCCATCTGCCACCCGTCCCGCACGTTCCGGTCATCGAGCCAGTCCGAGACGAGGTCCTCCCGGTCCGACGTCTCCAGCGGGTCGAGCGCGACAGCCTTGGGGACTCGCTCGGCGGCCTCTTCCTGCAGCTGGATGATGGATTGCATCGCGGCTGGGTCGAACCGGCCGCCCGCGATCAGGCCTAGCTTGTGCCGCATGCCGGCCACCCGCTCGCGCAAGGCCGAGGTCGCGCTCACCGCGGCCGAGGCGGGGTTGTTCAGCTCGTGGGTGAGCCCGGCCGACAGCGTGCCGAGCGCGAGCAGGCGTTCGCGCTGGCCGACCATTTCGCTGCTTTTCCGGCCGCCGAAGAACGCCCCCTCTAGCAGGTGCACGGCCATCGGGAACCAGTCCCGCATGAGCTCGGCGAAGCTGTCCGCGTCAATCACGTAGAACCGGGATGGTTCCACCACCCGCATCGAACCGTTGTATGTCTGCGGTACCCGGTCTCCCATGTAGGAGGTAAAGGCGCCAGCATACGAACCGCGGTACGAGGTGCGGTTGATCTCGACGTCGTCGTCGGCGACTCGCCTGGACAGCACCAGTTTGCCGTCGAGCAGCACGTAGAAGCAGGTCGCCGGGTCGCCCTCGGTGAAAACCGGGCCTGGCTCGAATTCCTGCACCCGTCCGCGCTCGCACAGCCAGCGCAGCTGGTCGTCGCTGAGCTTCTCGAACAGGAACAGCGTCCGGAGCTCTTCGGGATCGCAGACCGCTTTTGTCTCATCTGTCATGATGTCTCCAGATATCGGTGCACGAGCATCACGGCCATCGCGCCCTCGCCGACCGCGGACGCGACCCGCTTGGCCGAATCGGACCGCGCGTCGCCCGCCACGAAGACACCAGGCACGCTGGTCTCCAGGTGGTAGGGCAGCCGGTCCAGCTCCCAGCTGGCCGGCCGCTCGCCGTCGACCGCCAGGTCGGGACCCGCCAGCACGAATCCGAGCCGGTCACGCAGCACCACGCCGTCCAGCCATTGCGTGCGCGGTGCCGCGCCTATGAACAGGAACAGCAACTGGGCCGGGACCGTTTCCTTGGTTCCGTCTACCGCGCTCTGCAGGGTCAGGTTCTCCAGGTGGTCGGAGCCATCCGCGGCGACGACCGCGGTGCAGGTCCGGACGCGGATGTTCGGGATGTCCTCGATCTGCTTGATCAGGTAGTAGGACATCGACGACTGCAGCGTGGATCCGCGAACCAGGAGCGTCACCGACGTCGCGTGCCTGGCTAGGTAGACGGCGGCCTGGCCGGCCGAGTTCGCGCCGCCGACGATGAAGACGTCCTGGTTCTTGCACGCGGCGGCCTCGGTGAGCGCCGACCCGTAGTACACGCCGCGACCGGTGAATTCCGCCAGGCCTGGCGCGTCGAGCTGCCGGTAGGAGACGCCGGTGGCCAGGATCACCGTGTGTGCCTCGATCGAGGTGCCGTCGGCGAAGTTCACGCTGCGTGCCGAGCCCTTGACCTCAAGACCGGTCACATCCCTGGTGGTGAGCACCTCGGCGCCGAACTTGGCCGCCTGCCGCCTGGCCCGGTCGGTCAGCTGGGCACCGGACACGCCGTCGGGGAAGCCGAGGTAGTTCTCGATCCGGGAGCTCTGCCCGGCCTGGCCGCCGGTGGCGGTCCGCTCGACGAGCACGGTGCGCAGGCCCTCGGACGCCCCGTATACGGCGGCGCCCAGTCCGGCCGGGCCGCCGCCGATGACGACCAGGTCGTAGAAGTCCTTCGCCGGCGTGGTGGCCAGGCCGACATGGTTGGCCAGCTCGGTGTCGGTCGGTTCGATCAGCGGCTCGCCGTCCGGACAGATCACGACCGGCAGGCTGAGTCCGTCCGCGCCGGCCGCCGCCATCAGCCGCTGGCCCTCCGCGTCCTGCGACGAGTACCAGCGATAGGGCACCTGGTTCCGGGCCAGGAACTCGCGGACCTCAGAGGACCGCGCCGACCAGCGGTGCCCGACGACCTTCGTCTCCGGCACCGGCCGGTGATCGGAGGCCAGCCAGGCCTCGAGCAGGCTGTCCACCACCGGGTAGAGCTTCTCCTCCGGCGGATCCCACGGCTTGAGCAGGTAATGATCAAGGTCGACGATGTTGATCGCGTCGATGGCCGCGCCGGTGTCCGCGTAGGCGGTGAGCAGCACGCGACGCGCCCCCGGGTACACGTCCATCGCGTTCTCGAGGAACTCGATGCCGTTCATCTCGGGCATCCGGTAGTCGGCAAGGATCAGCGCGACGCTGTCGCCGCGCAGCTTCATCTGGCGCAGCGCGTCCAGCGCCGACGGCCCGGACTCGGCGCGGACGATCCGGTGCCGGTCCCCGTACCGGCGGCGCAGGTCCCTGGCCACGGCCCTCGATACGCCTGGGTCGTCGTCGACGGTGATGATCGCGGTGCGGGGCCCCTCGGCCGCGTCGGGCATAGTGAGCCTTCCCGTAGCTTCTTCCCGTAGCAGTACGGTTCATTCTATTTGCCCTAGCTAGGGGGCATCCCTGTGCCAATACGGGTCGATCCACTGGTCGTACCGCGCCCGGGCCCGGTTAACACATGATCACGAAGGGTTATACGTGCTATAGCACGTATAACCCTTCGTGATCATGACTACTTATCCGGTTATCCGGTTATCCGGCCAGGTTCGCGGTCAGCGTGATCGTGGTGCCGGCCAGCGCCTGGCTGACCGGGCACCCGGCCTTGGCCTCGGCCGCGGCCTTCTGGAAGCCGTCGGCGTCCAGCCCTGGTACGTCGCCGGTCACGGTGAGGTGGATGCCGGTGATCCCGGTGCCTGGCTGGAACGTGACGTCCGCCTGGGTGTCCAGCCTGCGCGGCGGCGTTCCGGCCTGGGTGAGGCCGTGCGACAGCGCCATGGAGAAGCAGGCTGAGTGCGCGCCCGCGATCAGCTCCTCCGGGCTGGTCAGCCCGTTTGGCTCTTCGGATCTGGCCGGCCAGGACACCGGGAACTCCCCGATGCCGGACGAGGCGAATGTGACCGTTCCCTTACCCTGAGCGAGATTGCCTTCCCAGGCGGTACGCGCCGTGCGGGTGGTTGCCATATTTGTGTGCTCCTTCACGTGGCTGCTGCCCCCAAACTACCGGGGCGCATGATCCCGGAGCGCGTTAGCCGACCTCGTAGGAGCCTGGGGTCCAGGCCCGGGTGCTGACGCCAATGGCGTTCCACGCGTTGATCATCGTGATGAGGCTGACCAGGGCGGCGACTTCCTGCTCGCTGAACTCCTTGGCCACGGCCTGGAAGTCCTCGTCGGGCACGTGCGTCTGCGTCATCCGCGTGACGGACTCGGCGAACGCGAGCGCCGCCCGCTCCCGGGCGGTGAAGTATGGCGTCTCGCGCCAGGCCGGCAGCGCGTAGATGCGCTGCTCGGTCTCGCCGATCGCCCTGGCGTCCTTGGTGTGCATGTCGATGCAGTAGGCGCAGCCGTTGAGCTGGGAGGCCCGGATCCGGATAAGCTCGCGAAGCTTGGGGTCAATGCCCGCGTTGTCCAGTTCCTTGATGGCGGCCTTGTCCAGGTGGGCCAGCGCGCGGGAGAAGGTGGCGGCCAGCTCGTCGAAGTCAATACGGACCGGGACCTGCGGGTTCTGTGTCGTGTTCGCTGTCATGTCTCTACGTTAGGTCCCGCAATCGGCCCACGGTAAGGTCCATTTCCATGGCGGAAACATGGGCCAAAGGTCTCGATCTGCACGTCGACCTGTCCGGCACCAGGGTGCGGGCCCAGCTGGAAAAGGGGCTGCGCGAGGCGATCAGGTCGGGTCGGCTCCGGCCGCAGACCCGGCTGCCGTCGTCCCGCACGCTGGCGGCCGACCTCGGCATCGCGCGGAACACGGTCGCCGAGGTGTACAGCCAGCTCGCCGCCGAAGGCTGGCTGGACGCCCGGACCGGGTCAGGGACCGTGGTCGCGTCGCGTTCGGTGCTGCCGGGGGATCGTGCGGCCGAGGAGCCGCAGACGCCCCGGCCCCGGTATGACCTGCGATCGGGAGAGCCCGACCTGGCCTCGTTCCCGCGCCGGGAGTGGCTGGCCGCGGCCCGGCGGGCGCTGACCGCCGCGCCGGACCATCTGCTCGGCTACGGGGATCCGCGCGGGCTCGCCGAACTGCGCACGGCTCTCGCCGGGTATCTGGCCCGTGCCCGCGGTGTGCACGCGGACCCGGGCCGGATCGTGATCTGCGCGGGTTTCGCGCACGGGCTCGGCGTGGTGAGCCGCGCATTGCGCGACGCGGGGTGCGGCACGATGGCCGTGGAGGAGTACGGCCATCAGCTGCACAAGAACATCGTCACCGGTCAGGGTCTGTCGCTGCGGCTGCTGCCCGTGGACGGTTCCGGCGCGGTAGTGAGCGGGCCCGGTAGCGAAAACGCTGATGTGGAGGCGATGCTGCTCACGCCCGCGCATCAGTTCCCGCTGGGTGTGGCGCTGAGCCCGGCGCGCAGGCGCGCGCTCGCCGCGCGCGACGGCGTCGTGATCGAGGACGACTACGACGGGGAGTTCCGCTACGACCGGCAGCCGGTAGGTGCCCTGCAGGCACTCGCGCCCGACCGGGTGATCTACGCGGGCACCGCGAGCAAGAGCCTGGCGCCCGGCATGAAACTCGCCTGGCTGGTCGTGCCGCAGCCGCTGCTTGACCCGGTGCTCGCGGCGATGAGCGGTGCCCCGTCCGCTCTGGACCAGCTGACGCTCGCCGCGTTCATCGCTTCGGGAGACTACGACCGCCATATCCGGCGCGCCCGCGTGAACTATCGCCGGCGCAGGGACAAGCTGGTGGCCGCCATGACCGAGCTGGGCTTGCGCGTGTACGGCATCGCCGCCGGCCTGCACGCGAACCTCGAATTCGATCATAACGAGCTTGAGTACTTCGCCACGTCTCACGCTTCCCGCCACGGGGTCGCGGTCTCCGGGCTGAGCGAGTTCACCGCGGCGGGGGCGGCCGGCAGGCGGGCGGGCCTCATCATCGGCTACGGCCGTCCGCCGGACCACGCCTACACCGCCGCGCTCGCCCGGCTGACCGCCGTGCTGTCGGACCTGTGAGGGCTTACCCGGCATGGATGAGTTGGGAGACCCGCCGGCGGTGGTCCCCGGTCATAGCCGGGCCATGATCTCCGCCTGGTCCGCTCACTTTGCCTGTCACGCGACTGTTTCCGCGCCCGTTTCGCCCGGTATGGGTATACGGCTCGCAGGCAAACCCCTTCACCC
>DASXDG010000174.1:0-25521 GCA_036490795.1 Streptosporangiaceae bacterium | reverse complement strand
GTGGCAGATCTGCCGCCTACTGGCCGTCGCTTCCCAGGCTGGCTAGCCCAGTGCTCAATGACGGCTGTCGTTCCCGTTTACCGCTGCGGGGCAGCCCCGGATTCACACCGGGTTCCCTCTTGCGACAGCCGCCCTGGCTGGACGGCCGAACCAGCACACAATGACTGTAACCGGACCCAGGGCGACGATTCCACCATTCGGGGCATAGGTTCCACAATCCGGCCAAGCACCGGCCGCACGTTCCGGCATCCCCGCACGGGCGCGAGGCCGCGCTGCGGGGACGGCGTTCGGGGCGTTTCCGAAGTCGCAAAGGATGCAAATCGGGCCGCCCGGTGGGCGGCTTAATGATCGTGCGCGTGGCGTTCCGGAAATCCGGCTCTTCTGCTGGTTCCGTGGGTGGGTGGTGGTTATCTTCCGGGCAAAGGGGGCCGGTAGCCGCCGAGGGTGAGCATGGCCAGGGCGATGAGGGCGGCGGGGTCTTTGAAGCCGTAGGCGGTGCGGGTGATGAGGCGGATCTTGGTGTTGGCTGATTCGATCCGGCCGTTGGACAGGCCGTGGTCGAGGCTGGCGTAGATCTGGGTGCGGTGACGCCTGATCTTGCGGGCTAGCTCGGTGAATTCGGGGATGCGGCAGCGCTGGGCCCAGGCGAGCCATTTGCGCAGGGCCAGCTTGCCCTGGATGCCTTTGACCTGGAAGACGTAGCGCAGGCCTTCCTTGAGCAGCCAGGCGCGGTAGAGGCCGGGGTGGGTTTTCTGGATCCAGTCCAGGGTGGCGCGCTGGCGGGGGGTGAGGTTCTCCGGGTTCTTCCACAGCGCGTACCGGCAGTCGCGCAGCTTCAGCGCGGTTCCTGTGGAGTCGCGGCGGCCGCGGCCTTTGCTGCGGGTCTGCCCGGGGTCTTTGCGGGCGGTCCGCCAGAACTGGCGGCGGACCTCGTCCAGGGCTTCGGTGGCCCACTTGACGACGTGGAACGGGTCCGCGCAGCGGACCGCGCCCGGGCAAGCCTTCGCGACGGCCCGGGCGATCCAGTCCGCGCTGTCCGCTGAGACGTGGGTGATCAGCTTGCAGCGGTCCTCGCCGAGTGCGGCGAAGAACTTGCCGAGGGTCGCCCCGTCGCGTCCCTCGGCGGCCCAGACCAGCCGGCCGCTGTCGTGATCCACCACGACGGTCAGGTACTTGCGGCCCTTGCGGAACGAGATCTCGTCGATCCCGATCCGGCGCAGCCCCTCGAACCGGTCGGTGACCGCGTCCACGTCCGCGCAGACCCGGGTGACCACCGACCCGACAGTGCGCCACGCGATCCGCATCAGCGCGCACACCGCGCTCTTGGACGTGGCCACCGCCAGCCACGCCACCGTGTCATCGAACTGGCGGGTGTGACCGGCCTTGTGCCGTGCCCACGGCACCGCCGCGACCGTCACCTCGTGCACCGGGCACGACACCCGCGGCGCGTCCGCCTCCAGGTACGCCCGGACCGTGCCCAGGTCCAGCGCGCGCCACCGGCGCCGCCCCTCCCCGCCGTCATACCCCGGGCAGCGCCTGCGGCAGATCCCGCACCGCCCTCGCTCACCCCGCCCCGGCCGCACATGAACCACCAGGACCCCGCCCTGGTCCCCGTCCCCGAACTCCACCGCTTCCACCACGGTCCGCTCCACCCCGAGCAGCCGCGCCCACATCCGCCCGCCATGCATGCCAGATCCCCCGGTCCCGCACTAGTGACCAGGCCCGCAGACGCCACGCCATGCACCCAGCTAGCGACTCCCCGTGCACGCTGGCGGCGCACGCCGTTTCCCGTCACACCCGCGGAACCAGTCTCGACAACCGGAACCGTAGACAGGAAACGGCGTGCAGCGCATCCAGCCACGCCGCAGCACCCACGGAACAGTCACAGGAGCCGGTTTTACGGAACGCCACGCGCACGATCATGCTGCCACCCTCTGCACCCGACCCCGCCAGCCACTTAGGTCACGGTGGCCACACGGGCAGGGACCACCGACGAGAACCCGCTGTCGCCCAGCGGCACCAGCGGCAACCCAGCGGAGTCCAGCGGAGTCAATTGCGCAATCGACACTCTCTAGCGAAGTCAATTACGCAATTGACCCGTTGGGGCTTGACCCGTTGGGGCTTGACCCGTTGGGGCTTGACCCGTCGGCGGGGGGCGGGGGAGGGAGTTAGTGGAGGGCCTCGCTGACGGGGAGGTCAAGGCCGTACTTGGCGATGGCCTGACCGGGGACGGACGGGTCCACCTTGCCGGCCCTGGCCAGCTCCCACAGCACCGCGACGGCGATGGACTCGGCGTCGACGTGGAAGAACCGGCGGGCCGCCGGGCGGGTGTCGGAGAAGCCCCAGCCGTCGGTGCCGAGCGACGTGTACGGACCGGGCACCCAACGGGCGATCTGGTCCGGCACCGCCTTGATCCAGTCCGACACGGCCACTGCCGGGCCTTCGGCGCCGGCCAGCGTCGTGGTCACGTACGGCACCCGCTCGGTCTCGCCCGGGTGCAGCATGTTCCACGACTCGCAGGCCAGCGCGTCGCGCCGCAGCTCGGTCCAGGACGTCGCCGACCACACGTCGGCCGACACGCCCCAGTCGCAAGCCAGTAGCTCCGAGGCGGTGACGGCCGACCGCAACGCCACCCCTGACGCCAGAATCTGCGCCTTGGGTCCGGATTCCACCGTCTGTTCTGATTGATAGCGGTAGAGGCCACGGAGGATGCCCTCTTCCAGCCCAGGCACATCGGCCGGCTCCGCTGGCTGCGGGTACGGCTCGTTGTACACGGTCAGGTAGTAGAAGATGTTCTCCCCGTCCGGGTGCTCCGGCGTGGCGTCATACATCCGGCGCAACGCGTCACGGACCACGTAGGCGAGCTCGAACGCCCAGCCGCAGTCGTAAGACACGCAGGCCTCCGACACGGACGCCAGCAGGACCGAGTGCCCGTCGTTGTGCTGCAGGCCCTCACCGGCCAGTGTGGTGCGCCCGGCGGTGGCGCCGAGCAGGAACCCGCGGCCGAGCTGGTCGCCGAGCAGCCACATCTCGTCACCGGTCCGCTGCCAGCCGAACATCGAGTAGAACACGTACACCGGGATCATGTGCGTGCCATGCGTGGCGTACGAGGAGCCGGCCGCGATCACCGAGCCCATCGCCCCCGACTCGCTGATGCCCTCGTGCAGGATCTGCCCCTTGGTGGACTCCTTGTAGGACAGCAGCAGGTTGCGGTCCACCGCCTCGTAGGTCTGCCCGTGCGGCGAGTAGATCTTCGCGGTGGGGAACAGCGAGTCCATGCCGAACGTACGCGCCTCGTCGGGGACGACGGGCACGAACCGCTCGCCGATGGCCGGGTCCTTCATCAGCTCCTTGAGCAGCCGGACGAAAGCCATCGTGGTGGCCACCGCCTGCTTGCCCGAGCCGCGCTTGAGCTCGTCGTACACCACGTCCGCGGGCTGGGGCAGGGCCTTGGCCCTGACGACCCGGCGGGGGAGCACCCCGCCGAGGGCTGCCCGCCGCTCGCGCATGTACTGGATCTCGTCCGAGTCCTCGCCCGGGTGGTAGTACGGCGGGAGTTCGGCTTCCAGGGCCGAATCGGGGATCGGCAGGTAGAGCCGGTCGCGGAACTCCTTAAGCTCGGCCACCGTCAGCTTCTTCATCTGGTGGGTGGCGTTGCGCGCCTCGAAGTCCTTGCCGAGGGTCCAGCCCTTGATCGTGTGGGTGAGGATCACGGTCGGCTGGCCGACGTGCTCGCGCGCGGCCTTGAACGCCGCGTACACCTTGCGGTAGTCGTGCCCGCCACGGGACAGCGTCCGCAGCTGCTCGTCGGTCATGTCCGCCACCATGGTGCGCAGCCGCGGGTCGCCGCCGAAGAAGTTCTCGCGGATGTAGGCGCCGGATTCGACGGAATAGGTCTGGAACTGCCCGTCCGGCGTGGTGTTCATCTTGTTCACCAGCACGCCGTCGGTGTCCTGGGCGAGCAGCGGGTCCCAGTCCCGTCCCCAGATGACCTTGATCACATTCCAGCCCGCGCCGCGGAAGAACGCCTCGAGTTCCTGGATCACCTTGCCGTTCCCGCGCACCGGCCCGTCCAGCCGCTGCAGGTTGCAGTTGATGACGAAGGTGAGGTTGTCGAGCTCTTCGCGGGCGGCAAGCCCGATGGCGCCGAGCGCCTCCGGCTCGTCCATCTCCCCGTCGCCGCAGAACGCCCATACGTGGCTGCGGCTCGTGTCGTGGATTTCGCGACCGAGCAGGTAGCGGTTGAACCTGGCCTGGTAGATGGCGTTCAGCGGGCCGAGGCCCATCGACACCGTGGGGAACTCCCAGAATTCAGGCATCAGCCGGGGGTGCGGGTAGGAGGGCAGCCCGCCGCCCTTGTGCGACAGTTCCTGGCGGAATCCGTTCAGTTGCTCCTCGGTGAGCCTGCCCTCGAGGAACGCGCGCGCGTAGATGCCGGGCGCGGCGTGCCCCTGGAAGAACACCTGGTCGCCGGATTCTCCGTGGTCCTTGCCGTGGAAGAAGTGGTTGAAGCCGACCTCGTACAGGGAGGCGGCCGAGGCGTAGGTGGCGATGTGGCCGCCGACACCCATACCCGGGCGGTTCGCGCGGCTGACCATGATCGCCGCGTTCCACCGGATATAGGCACGAATCCGGCGCTCGACGTACTCGTCGCCGGGGAACCACGGTTCCTTCTCGGGGGGGATTGTGTTGATGAAGTCGGTGGACCGCAGTCCGGGCACACCGACTTGCTGCTCGCGTGCGCGCTCAAGGAGGCGCAGCATCACGTAACGTGCTCGGGCACGGCCTCCCGTGCGCACGACATCGTCGAATGATTCGACCCACTCGCGAGTTTCGTCCGGATCGATATCGGGCAGCTGGCTAGGCAGCCCGTCACTGATGATCGAGAAACGCTGGCGTCCGGAAGCCACGGGGTAGCCTCGCCTTCCGCTATAGTCCTGGCGGCGTCCGGTGGTCCCCGGTAACCGCTATCGGGTGAGGTATCTAGGTTATTCCCGCCCTGTCCTGGGCGGGTTCCATTGCGGGCGGGTCTAGACCAATCGTTCTACGGATTGATTAGAAGCGCATCTCTACTCCACGGTAGCCGGGGACCGGCGGCGCCTTGAGCGTTGCCCCAGTTTCGCCGAAGGCGGATTTATTCATTACCCTACGTGACATGCGCAGCTATGCGTAACCAGGCCGGAGGGCGGGGAGATCAATTTATGGCGGCGGTTTTCCTGCCTGGAGCGATTGCCACTTGCGCGCCGGGCCGACCCAGTGTGAACTGTCCCAACAAGAAGGATATGGAGGAGGACGTTAGTGAGCGCGACCGCGGGCCAGGCACAGGACGAACGCGGCCAGGCCGAGCGGCTCGGCATCAAGCCGGGCCAGGTGGTGCAGGAGATCGGTTACGACGATGACTGCGATGAGCAGCTTCGCGAAGCGATCAGCCGGGTAGACGGCGTTGAGCTTGTCGACGAGGAGTATGAGGACGTGGTCGACGTTGTCCTGCTGTGGTGGCGGGACGAGGACGGAGACCTAGTCGATGCTCTGGTCGACGCGCTGACGCCACTGGCCGATGGGGGGTACATCTGGCTTCTCACGCCGAAAGCGGGCAGGCCAGGCCACGTCGAGCCGAGTGACATAGGGGAGGCGGCGCCGACGGCTGGCTTGTCACAGACCTCCAGCGTGAGCGCGGCTCGCGACTGGTCCGGGACTCGATTGGTGGCGCCCAAGGCCCGGCGCTGAATGTCATAACTAGCCGTGGTTAGCCCTCCACCACGGCTCTAGTCGGTGCGCGCTAGGGTAGGTGCCATGACGGTTGAGGTTGCCAGTATTGAGATAGGCACGCAGGCACCGGACTTCGAGCTTGCGGACCAGCACGGGACCCCGGTGCGGCTTTCGTCGTTCCGGGGCTCGAAGAACGTGGTGCTGGTGTTCTACCCGCTGGCGTTCAGCGGTGTGTGCAGCGGTGAGCTGTGCACACTGCGCGACGAGTTCCCCGCTGTGGCTCCCGATTCCGGCACGGTGCTGCTGACCGTGTCCGTGGATGCCATGTGGGCGCACCGGGCCTGGGCCGAGAAGGAGCGCTTCGAGTTCGAGCTGCTGTCGGACTTCTGGCCGCACGGTGCGGTTGCCAAGGAGTACGGCGTTTTCGACGAGGAGCGCGGCATAGCCACCAGAGGCACGTTCATCATCGACAAGGACGGCGTGGTCCGCTGGAAGGTGGTCAACCCGATCCCGCAAGCCCGGGACATCGCTGACTACCAGAAGGCGCTAGCCGCCCTGTAATTGTTCAGGTTTTGCGTTTCAGGTGCCGATGGCGCCGGCGGTCCCGCCCTAGCGGCCCCGCCGGCGCCATCGGCATGTTGGCTTGCTGCGGCGGGCGCGGCTGCGGCTGCGGCGGGGGACGGCGCGGACGGGGTCGGCGGGACGGCGCGGACGGGGTCGGCGGGCCGGCGGCCGGCACGGCGGCCAGCGGCCGGCACGGTCGGGTAGCCGTGGCGGGCCGGACCGCACACGGTCGGGTAGCCGGGCCGGGCCTTGCTCGTTACTGGTGCGGCTGACGGGGCTGAAGTGGCGGATCGGGCCGGTGTTCTAGCCTCGCCGGTCGATCAGCGTGGAGCTTTACCCCTTTGTGTCCGTTTACCCCCCGAAAACGAGGGTCAGGCTTCCACAAAGGGGAAATCCTCCACGTTGTTCTGCCCGTGCCCGTGGAGCCGTGCCCGTGGACCCGTGCCCGTGGACCCGTGCCCGTGCCCGTGGACCGTGCCCGTGGACCCGTGGACCCGTGCCCGTGGACCCGTGCCCGTGGACCCGTGGACCGTGGCCGTGGAGCCGTGGCCGTGGCCGCGGCGGGGGTGTAGCCGTGGGGCGGATCGTAGCCGGGGGCGGGCGTCCCCGTGGGCGCGCGGTGGCATGGCCGGGGGGCGTCGCCGGGCTTGCGGTCAGCTGAAGTCGCGGACGAAGCGCTCTTGGTGGGCCGTCTCGACGGCGGTGGGCTGGTAGTTGTCGCGGACGTAGGCGACGGCCTGCCCGGCGGGCAGGCCGTCCAGGATGGCGATGCAGGCGAGCGCGGTGCCGGTGCGCCCGTTCCCGCCCCAGCAGGCGACCTCGACCCGGTCTGTGGCCGCGCGATCCAGGGCCGCCGCGAACGCGTTCCTGGCGTCAGGGGGATCGGCGGGCAGCTTGAAGTCCGGCCAGTTAACCCATCGTGACTGCCAGGGCACGCTCGGCGGCATGTCGCCGAGCAGGTACAACCCGTAAACGGGCGCCGGCCCGTCCGGCGGCGGGCGGCCGAGCCCGCGACCGCGGATGAGGAGCCCGGACGGCAGCCGGAGCACTCCAGCCGAACCGGCATCCCAGGCGGTCGTGTCCATGAAGCTGACTCTACCGGCGCGAGGCCCGCGATGGCCGGACCGTTTGCCCGCGCGAGGCGCGGGTAGCGGACCTGCCGGAACGGCAAGAGAGGACGATCCCCATGAGCCTGCCGGCTAGCCAGCGGCGCGCGCTGGACGTGATTGAGGGGGAACTGCGCGCGAGTGCACCCCATTTGGCGTCGATGTTCGGCATCTTTACGCGGCTTACCAACGCTGACGGGCCGGCCATGACCGAACGGCTCCGTCCGTCCCGCCTGCGTGCGGTGGTGATCCGCCTGCGCGCCTTCGTGCTTATCCCGGTCGCGGTCGCCATGGTGGTCGCCGGCGTTGTGGTCGGCGGCACCGGGCGAGGCGTCAGCAACCCGAGTCCGCCCCAGCGGGTGACGCAGCTGGCGGTGCCGGGCAAGTGAGGCTTTCTCTCCCCGCCGTGTTACAACTGTCGTGACAGGGAGGGTCTGGTGGCTATCGAACAACTTGGCAGCGAGGCCGCCGAGCTGCTGAGTGTGACCAAAGCGGGAGCCGTGCGCTCGCTGAGCCGGCTCGCTGAAATGGCCGCCTGGCAGGTGCCCGGCTGTTCTGGTGTCACCGCGGCGGTCTGGTACGACCATGAGGTCATCAGCTACACCTCGACCCATCCGGATCTGGCCGCGCTGGCCGAGCTTCAGCTGCGCAGCGGCGCCGGGCCGATGCTGGCGGCCGCCGAGACCGGCCTGGCGGTGAACTGCCCGGACATGCTGGAGGAGACGCGGTGGCCCGAGTTCGCCGACGCCGCGCTGCGCCATGGCGTGCGCTGCGCCGTGCATCTGGTCCGCGGCATGCCGCCGCGGCAGGCTCTCGTGCTCGCGCTGTTCGGCGTCCGTCCTGGTGCGCTTGACGCCGATGCCAGCCCGGTGGCCGACACGCTCGCCGCGTTCGGCGGCGCGATGCTCAGCAACGCGACCGTCTACGGGGAAGCCCAGCTGATCGCTACCCAGTTCAAGGACGCCGTGGCGGCCCGTTCCGTGGTCGACCAGGCGAAGGGCATCTTGATGCACGCGCTCGGCTGCGACGCCGACGACGCGCTGCGCCGGCTGCGCGAGGAGTCGCAGCGCAGGCACATCAAGGTGACCGAGGTCGCCACCCAGGTGGTAGCCGCGCACCGGCGTGTGTAGCGCCCCTTCTGCCGGGTAGCTGGCGGCCATAGAGAAGGGATGTGTCATGGTTCTCACCGCGTCGGTCATCATCACGTGGCTCATCATCGGACTGGTCATCGGCGGCCTGGCGCGCCTGCTCGTGCCGGGCCGCCAGCACATCGGCCTGCTGCTCACGATGCTCATCGGCATCGTGGCCGCGATCCTGGCCGGGATCATCACCACCGCCATCGTCGGCGCCGGGCACACGCTGATCACCTTCATCGTCGCGCTGATCGCGGCGGCCTTGCTGGTCAGCGCCTTTACCACCCGGGGCTACGGGTACTACCACCGCACCACCCGGGGCAGGGCGCGCCGGCGGCTGCGCTGGTAGCGGATCGGGCGCCACTAAGATTGTGGCAACCCCCGCTTCGGGGGCTTGAAGCTATCGAGGCGGAATAGATGGCAGACGATGCCCGGCACGGCCTGGCGGAACGCCAAGCGGCGCTCCGCCAGGCCGCCGCCATGCCGGACGCCGACCCAGGTGCCCTGCTCGACGCGGCCTTCGCCGAACTCGATGCCGCCATGGACATGCTGAGCTCGGGGGAGCCCGGCGTTGAGGCGCATCCCGGCAACGGCAACCAGGCTCCCGCGGACGCGGTCAACGCCGAACGGCGCCTGCTCCGCGCCGTATTCCAGCACACCCCTATCCCGCTGTTCGTCCTGGAGCAGGACGGCACGGTCCGGCGCGCCAACGCGGCCGCGGGAGACCTGGTGGGCTCCTCTCCCGGCTACGTCACGGGACGCCCGCTGACCACGTTCGTCGACCTGCCCTCACGCGCGGTCGTGCAGAGCCAGCTCGCCGCGATCGTCCGCACCGGGGCGCCCCGGCGGGCATCGTGCAAGGTGCTTGCCGCCGACGGCCCGGCAAGCGCCGTGCTGACCGCGGCACCGTTCGAGCTGCCGGACGGGCAGCGCCTGCTCGCCGCCACCGTGATACCCGGCACGCTGATGCCCGCGCTCGGCACGGCGAAGCCGGAGCAGCAGGAAGAGCCCGCCGCCGACGCGATCAGGGCGATAACCCGCCGGATGGACACCGTGACCGCGGTGACCAGGCTGCTGCTCGACAACAGCACGTTCAGCGAGGCGGTTACGCTGCAGCGCTGCGCGCGCCTGCTCGCTGGTGACCTGGCCAGCTGGGTCATCGTTGACATGGAACGCGCGGAAAGGCTGCGCCGGCACCTGGTGGTAGGGCCGTCCGGCGAGCCGGCCGCCGAACTAGCCAGGCGCATCCGGGTGCTCGACCCGGCTCAGGGGACTGCCCCGGCCATGGTGTACGAGGCGGGCAAGTCCATGCTGCTCGCCCACGTGGACGACATCCAGGTACTTGGCGCGGACCAGGATGGCACGCCCGTGCTCGCGCTGCTGGGCGCCACTTCGGTGCTGACCGTCCCGATCAGCGACGGGGCGACCAGCTACGGCAGCCTCACCTTGGCCCGGCAGCCTCAGGAGGAACGCTTCGGCATCGCCGACCTCGGCCTGGCCGAGGAACTGGGCGAGCATCTGGGCGTCGCTATCCGGGTTGACCGCATGTTCCGGCACCGTTCCGCGGTGGCCGAGGCGCTGCAAGCCAGCCTGCTGCCGGCCACCCTGCCCGAGATCCCCGGACTCGACCTGTCCGCCGCCTACCTGCCGGCCGGCGCGGGCCTGGATGTGAGCGGCGACTTCTACGACGTCTTCCCGATCCGCGGCGGCTGGGGGCTGGCCATCGGCGACGTATGCGGAAAGGGCCAGGAGGCGGCGGCGATGACCGCGGCGGCCCGGCACGCCATCCGGGTGCTGGCCAGCATGGAGGACGATCCGGGCGCGGTGCTCGCCAAGGCCAACGAAATCATGCAGGCCGGCGGCTATGAGGACAGGTTCGTCACCGCGAAACTGGCCTACCTGCGCTGGGAAAAGCGGCAGTTGCGGGTGACGCTGGCTGGCGCGGGCCACCCCGGGCCCGCGGTGGTCCGCGCGGACGGCAGGGTGGAGGTGCTGGCCGGCGGCGGGCAGCCGCTCGGCCTGTTCCCGGCGGTCGGGCTGCCCGGCACGGCGCCGCACCTGGAGACGCTCCGGCTGGGCGCTGGTGACCTGCTGTTCTTCTATTCCGATGGGGTCACCGATGCGCGCAACGCCGATCAGGCCTATTTCGACGAGCAACTGGCGGACGAGCTAGCTGCCCTGGCCGGGCGGTCGGCCGCGGAGACCGCCCGGGCCATCCAGGGGCAGCTTGTCGGCTTCTCCGCGGACGAGCTCCGTGACGATCTGACCATCCTGGTCGCGAAGGTTACCGACCCCGCTGAGGCGGCGCAGGCGGCTCAGGATGCCGCGCTGAGCTGATCGCGCAGGTGCGCGAGGGCCCTGGTGAGCAGCCGGGAGACGTGCATCTGGGAGATGCCGAGGCGGTCGCCGATCTGGGTCTGGGTGAGGTTCCCGTAGAAGCGGAGGACCAGGATGCGCTGCTCGCGCTCTGGCAGCTCTTCCCAGTGCGCGTCGAGGGCGGCCATATCCAGCGCGTGCTCCACTCCGGGGTCGTCCTCGCCGAGCACATCGGACAGCAGGGACGGGTCTTCCCGGTCCGACAGCGGAGCATCTAGTGAGTACGTGCTGAATACCAGGTCCGCCTGGCGTGCCTCGCCGATGTCGTCCTCGGAGACGTGGAGCTGTTCGGCCAGTTCCCGCTCCGTCGGCGTACGGCCGAGCTGATGGGTCATGACCTCGGTGGCCTTGCGCATCTCGAGCAGCAGTTCCTGCGCCTGCCTGCGCACGTGGATCTGCCACCTCTTGTCCCTGAAGTGCCGCTTGATCTCGCCGCTCACGCACGGCGCCGCGTACGCGGACAGGCTGTCGCCGAACTCCGGGTTGAAGTTGTTGATGGCCTTGAGCAACCCGACGTACCCGACCTGCATGAGGTCCTCGGTCGGTTCCGGGCTGCCGCGGTACTGGCGCACGCAGCCCCGGACGAGCTTCTGGTAGCGGTCGACCAGAACCTCGCAGACACGTGAGCGTTCGTCGCTCCCCTTGGACAGCGATTGCACCATGGCGAGCAGTTCGTTATCGGCCAGTTCCCGCAGTTCCGTCAGCGTCGTCGTCATGGGAGCTCCTCGGGCAAAGGGATCGGACGCCAAGGTTGTGCCCGCTCCGTGCGGGATAAACATATCCGTGTGTGACCCTCATCACATCGAGGGCGCGGGGGCGCATAGACCGGAGGCGACCGGGTAGCGGAGGCCGGTCATTTCCAGCGACTCGTAAGGACGGCCGATGACGACCGCGACGGTCCGTGCCGCAGACTGGCGCTCGGTGGGCGCCTGCCTCAAAGCCGACCCCGATATCTTCTTCCCGATCTCGATGACCGGCCGAGCCGTTGAACAGATCACGCTCGCGAAAGCCATCTGCGGCAGCTGCCCGGTCCGAGAGGAATGCCTGGCGTTCGCGCTGACTAACGACACCGGATACGGCATCTGGGGTGGCACCACACCCGAGGAACGCCAGCGCAGCCGCCGCCGCGAGCAGCGGCAACGGCGGGCGCAGCTACTAGCCCAGCCCGCCGGTACCGCCAGCTCGCACCGCTAGTTCGCGATCCACCGTTCGATCCGGCTGAGCAGTTCCTCGGTGTCGACCGGCTTGGTGACGTAGTCGCTGGCGCCGGCCGCGATGCTCTTCTCCTTGTCGCCGGGCATGGCCCGCGCGGTGACCGCGATGATGGGCAAGGTCGCGAACGCCGGCATCTTGCGGATCGCGCTCATCGTCGCGTACCCGTCCAGCTCCGGCATCATCACGTCCATCAGCACCAGGTCGACCCGTCCCGCGGACAGCAGCTGCTCGATGCCCTTGCGCCCGTCCGGTGCCTGGGTGACCGCCATGCCGGCCAGTTCCAGCGTGCTGGTGATCGCGAAGACGTTGCGCGTGTCGTCGTCGATCACGAGCACCTGCTTGCCGCGCAGCACTTCGTGGCCGGCGGCCTCCAGCGCGACGGCGGGATCCTCGGCACTGAGGAGCGGCGGCACCCGGTCTGGCTCCGCTACCGATAGATGCAGCGTGATCCGCTCGCGCAACTCATCCAGCGAGGGCAGCAGCTCGAGTGACCGCGACCCGAAGCGCAGCCTGGCCAGCCGGGATTTCGCGCTGTCCAGCTTCTCCCTGGTGTGCGCCAGCACCGGCACATCCCGTAGCGCACTGTCCTGCTGCAACTGCTCGAGGAACGCGAACGCGGACGCGTCCGGCAGCCCTAGGTCGAGCACCACGCACTGATACGACGCGCCGCGCAGCGCCCCGATGGCCTGGTCCGGTGTCTCGGCGGTCACCACGTGCACCGAGCCGTGCATGCCGGCCAGGTCGGAGACCGCGCTGTGCGCGAGCAGGGTCAGCAGTCCGCCCCTGGCGCTCTCCAGCACCAGCAGCCGTGGTGAGCTGTCGCTTCCCTCTCCCGGCGCTGCCGCCGGGGCGCTGCCGTTGGCCGTCACGGCGCCGTCGCCGTCCGCCTGGGACTCAAGCGCGCTTCCGGACAGGACGGCGGGCAGCAGCAGCGAGAACGTGCTGCCTTGCCCGAGCTCGCTCTCCGCCGAGATCTCCCCGCCGAGCAGGGTGCCGACCTCGCGCGCGATGGACAGCCCGAGCCCGGTGCCGCTGTACCTGCGGCTGAGCGTCCCGTCGCCCTGCTGGAACGCGCCGAAGATCGTGGTCAGGTTCTCCGGCGCGATGCCGATGCCGGTGTCGGTCACGGAGAACGCGAGCACCTCGTCCGCGCCGCCTCGTGCCACCCGCATCCGCACGCCGCCTCGCTCGGTGAACTTGACCGCGTTGGAGAGCAGGTTGCCGAGGACCTGGCGCAGCCGCTGCCGGTCGGTGAACAGCTCGCGCGGCACGCCCTCGTCGGAGGAGACCGAGAAGTCCAGTCCCTTCTCCGCGGTCAGCGGCTGGAACGTCGCCTGGATGTCCTCGAGCAGCGACGGCAGCGCGAACCGCTCCGCGTGGATGTCCATCCGGCCCGCTTCCACCTTGGACAGGTCGAGGATGTCGTTGATCAGCTGCAGCAGGTCAGATCCCGCCGAGTGGATCACGTTCGCGTACTCGACCTGCTTGGCGGTCAGGTTCCGGCCCGGGTTCTGCGCGAGCAGGCGGGCCAGGATCAGCAGGCTGTTCAGCGGCGTGCGCAGTTCGTGGGACATGTTGGCGAGGAACTGCGACTTGTACTTGCCCGCCAGTTCGAGCTGCCTGGCGCGTTCCTCGATCTCCTGCCTGGCCTGCTCGATCTCGGCATTCTTCGTCTCGATGTCCCGGTTCTGCGCGGCGAGCAGCGCGGCCTTGTCGGCGAGTTCGGCGTTGGATCGCTGCAGTTCCTCCTGCTGCGACTGCAGTTCCTCGGAACGCGTCTGCAGCTCCGCGGTCAGCCGCTGCGACTCCGACAGCAGCGCGTCGGTGCGCGAGTTCGCGATGATCGTGTTGACGTTCACCCCGATCGTCTCGGCCACCTGGGACAAGAACGCGGTCTCTACCTCGGTGAACGCGCTGAACGCCGCCAGTTCGACGACGCCGAGCACCTGATCCTCGAACAGGATCGGCAGCACCGCCAGGTGTGCGGGCCCGGCCTCGCCCAGCCCGGACGAGATCTTCACGTAGTCCGCGGGCACGTCCCGCACCACGATCGGCCGCTTGCTGTGCGCTACCTGCCCGATCAGCGACTGGCCGAGCTGGTACTGCACCGGGGCGTCCAGGTCGGCGCGCAGCCCGTATCCCGCGATCAGCCGCAGCCTGGTGCCGCCCTTGACCGCGGGATCGGCATCGGACAGGAAGAACGTGCCGTGCTGAGCGCCCACCAGCGGCGCCAGTTCGTCCATGATCAGCTCGGCGACGACGGCCAGGTCGCGGTGGCCCTGCATCATGCCGGCGATCGTGGCCAGGTTCGTCTTCAGCCAGTCCTGCTGCTGGTTGGCCCGGATGGTGTCGCGCAGCGAGTGCACCATCGCGTTGATGTTGTCCTTGAGCTCGGCGACCTCGCCTTGTGCCTCTACCGAGATCGACCTGGTCAGGTCGCCCTGGGCGACCGCGGAGGTGACTTCGGCGATGGCGCGGACCTGCCGGGTCAGGTTCCCGGCCAGCTCGTTCACGTTCTCGGTCAGCCGCTTCCAGGTGCCGGAGACGCCCTCGACTTCTGCCTGGCCGCCCAGCTTGCCCTCGCTGCCCACCTCGCGGGCGACCCGGGTGACCTCGGCGGCGAACGAGGACAGCTGGTCCACCATCGTGTTGATGGTGGTCTTCAGTTCGAGGATCTCGCCGCGCGCGTTGACGTCGATCTTCCTGGACAGGTCGCCCTGGGCGACCGCGGTGGTGACCTGGGCGATGTTGCGGACCTGGCTGGTCAGGTTGTCCGCCATCGAGTTGACGTTGTCGGTCAGGTCCTTCCAGGTGCCGGCCACGCCCGGCACGTAGGCCTGGCCGCCCAGCCGTCCCTCGGTGCCCACCTCGCGGGCCACGCGGGTGACCTCGTCGGCGAACGCGGACAGCGTGCCGACCATCCGGTTGATCGTGTCGGTCAGCGCCGCGACCTCGCCCTTGGCGTCGACGGTGATCGTCTGGGTCAGGTCGCCGCGGGCGACGGCGGTGACTACGGTGGCGGTGGACCGGACCTGGCTGGTCAGGTTGGACGCCATCACGTTGACGTTGTCGGTGAGGTCCTTCCAGGTGCCCGACACGCCGCGGACGACGGCCTGGCCGCCCAGGTTGCCCTCGGTGCCCACCTCGCGGGCGACCCGGGTGACCTCGTCGGCGAACGCGGAGAGCTGGTCCACCATCGTGTTGATGGTCTCCTTCAGCTCGAGGATCTCACCGCGCGCGTCGACCCGGATCTTCTGGCTCAGGTCGCCCTTGGCGACCGCGGTGGTGACCTGGGCGATGTTGCGGACCTGCCCGGTCAGGTTGTCCGCCATCGCGTTGACCGACTCGGTCAGGTCCTTCCACGTCCCGGACACGCCGGGTACGTACGCCTGGCCGCCAAGCTTGCCGTCGGTGCCCACCTCGCGGGCTACCCTGGTTACCTCGGATGTGAACAGGTCGAGCTGGTCGGCCATGCCGTTGAAGACGGTCGCGATCTCGTCCATCAGCGGATCACCGGTCTCCTTCAGCCGGGTGCTGAAGTCTCCGCCCCGCACCGCGGTGAGCCCCGCGAGCAGCTGCTCCAGGCCCGACTTGTCTAGCCGAGGACCTTCGTCGGTCATAGTGGCTCCATCTGCATAAGTGCGAGACCGTCAGTAACTATCATTTTTTCATAACGAACTCTGCTGCGTCCCCACGTCTTGTGTGCCAGTTCCTGGGAGGTTACCGTTCCGTCATCGCCTGAAGACGTACTGCGCTTGGCCGCGATCGTCGAACGTCAGCGGCGCGAAATCGAACAGGCTCGCGCCGATGCCACTACTGCCACGGTCGTCGCGACCGCCGTCGGCCAGCTGATGGAACGCCTGAACTGCTCCGCGGCGGACGCCATGGTGCAGCTTCGCGCCATAGCCGACGCTACCAGCGTGTCTCTCACCGACCTAGCAGCGACTCTGTCTGCCGTAACACCGGCCGCACCCGTCCCAGGGGCCGGGACAGACGGGGCCGTCTCGGACGCGCTTCCCGGGCCGGCCAGCGTGCTGGGAGACGGGGCGCGCGCGGCGCTGGGTACGGACGGTGACGACGTGGCGGAGTTGCTGTGCGCGGAACTGGAGCCGCTCGGGGTGACCGTGGTCGGCATCTGGCTGCTGCGGCCCGACGGTGTCCTTGAGCTGCTCGGACAGCGCGGCATGGGCGAGACCGCCTCCTGGCGGGTGATCCCACCGCAGCTGGACTGCCCGGAACAGCGTGTCGCGTCCGGCGAGCCGGACATCTGGTGGCGGAGCGGCCCGCCGGAGCCGGATGCCGTCCTGCTCACCGGCCCGCCAGAGGCACGGCAGGTCGGCCGTGCCGTGCTGGCCCTGCGGGACCGGGGGAGCGGGCTGCTCGGCGTGCTCGAAGTGCGCTGGCCGGGTACCGCCCGGCAGGACGAGAGTGACAGGCAGCGGATCACCGCGCTCGCGGCCGGCGGCGCCCGGGTGCTGGCCGCCAGGCTCGCGGTCGGGGACCTGCGCGCGGCACCCCCCACCGAGCCCATGTACGCGCTGCTCGGCGACCTCGCGGGCTCGGTTCTGGTGGTGAGCGCGATCCGGGACGGGGCAGGGCAGATCGCAGACTTCGCCATCGATTACGTGAGCGCCGGTTACCTGGACCCCGCGGGCCGCCCGGCCATCGAGATCAAGGGCCTGACCCTGCTGGAGGCATATCCGGTCACGACCGCCGGGCACGGCCTGTTCGCCAGGGCGCTGCGCGTGGTCGAGGACGCAGTGCCCAGGTACCTGCCCGGTCCGCTGGTGGAGCCGGTGCCGATCTCGGACTTCCGGGTAGCGAAGTTCGGTGACGGCGCGATTTTCACCTGGCGTGGTTACGGTGAGCCGGGCGGGCTGACCGACCTGCTCGACCACGTGCAGCGGATCGGCCGGTTCGGCGGCTGGGAAGAAAACGTCGGGGCTGGCACGGTCCGCTGGACCGACGCGGTGTTCGGCGTGTTCGGCCTGAGCCCGGACGGCAACGCGGCGATCCCGCTGGCCGAGCTGCACAGCTTCGTGATCGGCGCCGACAAGGCGGTCGTGCGCGCGTTCGCGCAGAGCCTGCTCGCCCCGAGTCCGGACACCTCGACGGTCGCTTTCCGCATTGTCCGGCCCGACGATTCCTCTGTCCGCCAGATCCGGGTGTTCGCCGAGCCGGTCACCGACTCGGCGGGGACGGTCGTGGCGCTGCGCGGCGCGTTCCAGGACGTCTCCGCGCACTACCTGACCCAGGTCGCGCTCGACGTCACCCGTGACCAGCTCGCCGATACGCGTACCCGGCTGGCCGAGGAACACCGGCTCGCGCTGCGCCTGCAGCACGCGATCATGCCGCCCGACGCCCACCCGGCGGAGGCCGCGGGCATCGATGTGGCGGTCCGTTACCGCCCGGTCGGTCACGGCCACCTCGTCGGTGGCGACTGGTATGACACGCTGCTGCTGCCCGAGTCGGCCAGTACGCCGGTGGGCGGGGGCGACCAAGACCAGTCTCGCGTGCTGGTCGTGGTGGGCGACGTGGCCGGGCATGGCATCGAGGCGGTCACCGGCATGGTGACCGCCCGCAACTCGCTGCGCGGCCTGGCGATCACCGGTGCCGGGCCGGCCGAGCTGATCGGCATGCTCAACAGCGTCCTTTGCCACCTGACCCAGGACGTCGTGGGCACGGTGATCGCCGGCATCTACGACCCGGCCACCCGCATCCTGCGCTGGGCCCGCGCCGGGCATCTGCCGCCGGTGCTGGTCAGGGACCGGGCCGCGCGGGCACTGCCGCTGCCCAACGGCATCTTGCTCGGCATGGACGCGGACACCGTCTACGACGAGGTGACCACGCAGCTCATGCCCGGCGACACGCTGATGCTGTTCACCGACGGGCTGATCGAGCGCCGCGACGAGTCGATCGGCGACGCGCTCACCGAGTTCGTCTCGGTGGCGTCGCAGGCAGTCGTGTCCGGGGTGGCGATCACCGCGGACGCGCTCGCCGACCGCATGATCGCCAGTGCGGTGTCCGACACCCAGGACGATGCCTGCCTGGTGGCCGTGCGGATTTACTGACGTTCACGCGGCGGCCCGGGTACCCCGATGCGGGGCCCGGGCCGTCGACGTGGGTGTGCTTGTCTCGCGGGCGGCTGCCTACCGGGCGGCTGCCTGGCGGGCAGCGCTGCCGTCAGGCCGCCGCGCGCTCGTAGACGGCGACGGTCTCGGCGGCGATGCGGTCCCAGGAGTACCGCGAGCGTGCCCGGTCGGCCGCCGCGACTCCGTACGCCTCGATCATCATCGGGTGGGCGAGCATCTGGCGGATCCGCTGCGCGAGCTGGGCCGGACGGCCCGGCGCGATGATGAGCCCGGTGGTGCCGTCCACGACCGCGTCCACGTGGCCGCCGGTCGGCGGTGCCAGCACCGGCCTGCCGCACGCCATCGCCTCCAGCGAGGTGACGCCGGTCGGGTCGTAGGAGCAGGTGCTGAGCACCAGGTCGGCGGAGCGCAGCAGGCCGGGCATCCGCGCGCGGTCCACCCGTCCGGTGAACGTGACCCGGTCACCGAGGCCGAGCGCCCCGCTCATCGCGGCCAGCCCCTGGTAGGAGACGTCGGATCCGAGCCTCGACCGGGCCGGGCCGCCGACGATCAGCAGCTCGGCATCGGGCACCTTGGTCATCGCGCGGAGCAGGGTCTCCAGCGGCTCGCGTTCGGTCAGGTCGGCCGCGGTAAGCAGCCGGGACCGCTCGTTGCGCTTGGCGACGGGCCCCTCCGGCGCGAACTCGTCGGTGTTCACGCCCCACGGGACGCACCGGACGGACGTGCGCGGCACACCGAGCTGGGTCAGGTCACTGGCCTCAGCGGCGCTGGCGGCGACCACGGCGTCGGCGCTGCGGCCGATGGCCGGCTCGAGCCGCATCCTGGCCGGCGCCGAATTGGCGCCGTCCGCGGCGGCGTGATCGCGCCGTTCGGCGACACCGAGGGAGCTGAACGACTGCACGACGGGGATGCCCAGGTCGCGCGCGGCGGACAGCGCGGCCAGCCCGCTGGTCCAGCGGACCGCGTGCACGACGTCCGGACGGTCGCGAAGCCAGAGCTTGCGCAGCGGCTCGCTGAACGTCGGTACCCGGGCGAGCAGGTCTTCGTCGCTGGAGCCGGTCATCCGCCGGTTGACGGTGATGTGCTCGACCCAGGCACCGTCGCAGAGCTCGGCGCGGTCAGGCAAGTCGGCGTAGCGCTTTTCGCAGTACACGGTGACCTTGTGCCCCTGCCTGGCGAGAACGCGGGTCAGGTCGGTGAGCCCGGCGTCGTCCGGGCGCGGGCCAGTTCCGTCGGCGCACGGACGCAGAGGGGTGGCGTGCTGTGCAACGATGGCGATCTTCACGGGTGAGCCTCCTGGCTTACGACACTTCGCATGATGTGTGTCTGCAGGAGAAACAGGAAGGGTGCCCGACCCGCACGCCAGCGACCACATCATGTCGCTACAGCGTGCCTGCGTCGTAGGCACCACTAATGAGAAGCATAACCCATGTCGGCCTCCGGTAAAACACAAATCCCGCAATTCAGGCGATGCGCCCGTCCGGCGACCCGCGCCCGGCGACCGCGCCCGGCCGCGGCAGAGATCGCGGAAGATTGCTGTTTCACGGCAGAAAATGTTGCTGTGAGCAGGCTTTTTTACCGCGTTGGAACGAATTACCGCGTTAAACCGTCCGCGGCGGCGCCCGAAGGCGGCAAGCTCGCGGAACTAGCCGGCGGCGGCTTCGGCGACGGTGGGGAACACCGGGATGAGGCGGTCCGCGGTCGTCAGCTTGAGCATCTTGGCCACCGCTTCCTGGGGCGCGACCAGTGCCATCACCCCGCCCTGGCGGTCCAGCGCCCGGTTGGCCTGCAAGATCACGTGCAACGCCGAGGAGTCCATGAACCGGAGCCCGGACAGGTCGAGGATGAGCGTGGGCGGCCGCAGCACTACCTCCGCGTCCAGCACGGCTCGCATATCGTCGCGGTTGGTGATGTCAGCCTCGCCCGCGACCGCGACCAACGTGTACGGCTCTCCGGCGGATTCCCGGGCGGTTACCGTCACGGTCAGCAGGTCCACGCCCTTGTTGTACCACTCAAGAACTACGCAACGCCATGTGCAACTTGATGGTCGTGCCACTTTCATCAGAACGCATCTCAACGAGGTCGCATACCTGGTTGACAATCCACAGCCCGTGACCTCCCGCGGCGTCCGCGGCTGGCCGCCGCTGCCCGGCGAGCGGATCGCTGATGAAACCCTTGTCCTGGATCTGGCAGACGATCTCATTGGCGTCATGCCAGATCTCGAGCGTCCCGGCCGACTTCGCGTGCCGCAGGGTATTCGCGGCGACCTCGCTGACCGCGAGCACCAAGTCGATGGCCCGCGCCTCGGCCAGGCCGGCTTCGCGGGCGCAGCGGCGCACGAATTCGCGGACCGCTGACAGGTCAGTGGTGAAGGTCAGGGACATGGCAAGCACGGGCACCGGGGGAGCGCTTCGCGGTCATCGCCTCCTTCGCCTCATTCGTCACGATACACCGGCCCCCCAGACACCACCGGTAAGGCGGCTCCGTTTGAGAACGGCGAGGCACGGTAGCCAACTACGAGACATATCGAACTGGAGGTCATTATGAGAGCCGGCGGAGTCATCTTGCTGATCTGGCTGGTCATCGGCGCCATCGCGGCCGGTCAGCGCGGATACTACGGCTCGTCCTCGACGAACTGCAGCAACGCGGGCACGATCCTGGTGACGATCCTGGCCGGACCGCTCAACTATGCCGGGGTCAACCCGAAAGTCTCCTGCCATTTGCCCTCCCCAAGCTAGGCCGGTTATCCCGCGGGACGCCGCTACCCTCCCGGCGTCCCGCGAAACTCGCGAGCGTGCCGCGCCTGCTGCTCCTCGCGGCCAGCCTCCTCTGCCAGATCCTTGATCGGCCGCGCCGCCGGGCGCGTCGGACCGGGGCAAAGCGGCACGCAGCTACTACAATCGCCGCAGGATCGGAGGAGAGATGCGCAGAGGGACGCTGCTGGTCATCGTGTGGCTCGCCATCGGTGCGGCCGCGTCTGGGCAGCGCGGCTACTTCGACAACTCGTCGTTCGGGTGCACGCAGGGCGCCACGATCGTCGTGACGATGGCGGCGGGCCCGCTCAACTACGTGGGCGTGAATCCGAAGATCGGCTGCGCGCTTCCCAAGCCGAGCGGGTAATACCGGCCGGAGCACCACGGCCAGTTATGAGAAAATTTCCCTGAGCCGGAACCGCTGCGTCTTGCCGCTGATGGTCTTGGGTAGTTCGGTGACGAATTCGACCCGGCGCGGGTATTTGTAAGGGGCGATCCGGGCCTTCGCGAAGGCTTGCAGCTCGGCGACCTTGTGATCGTCGCCGGTCACGCCGGCGGCCAGCACGATGAACGCCGCGACCACCGTCCCGCGCTCGGCGTCGGGGGCGCCCACCACCGCGACCTCGGCGACATCGGGATGACCGAGCAGGGTCTCCTCGACCTCCGGGCCCGCGATGTTGTAGCCCGCCGAGATGATCATGTCGTCGCTGCGCGCCTGGAACCAGTAGTAGCCATCCTCGTCCCGCGCGTACGTGTCGCCGGTGATGTTCCAGCCGTCCTGTACGTACACCTGCTGGCGCGGGTCGGACAGGTAGCGGCAGCCCGTCGGGCCGCGCACGGCCAGGCGCCCGGCCTTGCCGTCGGGGACCGGCTGGCCGTCGTCGCCCAGGACGCACGCGGTGTACCCGGGCACGGCCCGTCCCGTCGACCCGGGGCGGATATCGCCGTCGGAGGTCCCGATGAAGATGTGCAGCATCTCCGTGGATCCGATGCCGTCGATGATGCGCAGGCCGGTCGCGTCACGGAACTGCTCCCACACCGTCTTCGGCAGGTGCTCGCCGGCCGATACGCAGCGGCGCAGCGAGGGCAGCTCCCGGTCCGCCGCGAGCAGGCCGCGGTACGCGATCGGCGCGGTGGACAGCACGCTCACCCGGTGCTCGGCGATGGCCTGCGCCAGTTCCGCGGGCGTGGCCCGTTCCAGCAGCAGCGCGGACGCGCCGGCCCGCAGCGGGAACAGCAGCAGCCCGCCCAGCCCGTAGGTGAACCCGAGCGGCGGAGTGCCCGTGCACACATCGCTGGGCAGGACCCGCAGCACCTTCTCCCCGAAGGTGTCCGCGACCGCCAGAATGTCCCGGTGGAAATGCATGGTGACCTTGGGCCGGCCGGTGGTGCCGGAGGTGGGGGCGAGCATCGCGACGTCGTCGGCTGAGGTCTGGACGGGACAGAACGCACTGTCCTTCCTGGCACATCTGTCCGCCAGGTCACCGGGGTACTCGATGACGGTGAGCGAGGGTGCGCCGGTGCTGAGATCTTCGGCGAACCGGTGGTCGCACAGCGCCACGGCGGGCTCGGTGATCTCGGCGATCGTGGCGATCTCCCTGGGGCGGAGCAGCGCCATCGTGGTGACCACGACGCCGCCGGCCTTGAGCGCGCCCAGCCAGCACAGGGCCAGCCACGGGTTGTTAGGCCCGCGCAGCAGTACCCGGTTCCCCGGCACCAGCCCGAAGTCCTCGGTCAGCACCCTGGCGATCTGGTTCGTGGTCGCGTCGACCTCGCCGTACGTCCAGGTCTTCCCGTCGCCCGCGCGCAGGCAGGGCTTGTCCGGCATTTTGCCCGCCAGCAGTTCGGCCGCCGCGTTGAGCCGTTCGGGGTACCGGACGAACTCGTGGAATTCAGGCCATTGGTCCTCGGCCGGCAGGCGGTCCCGGCAGAACGTGTCGACGTGCGCTGATGGGGTGAGGCGCATGTGCCCAGTATTTACCTTTCGTGACGACAGTCAAGAGTCCGCGATGCCTGATAGCCTCGCGTGCATGCCGGATGACGATCCGTATGCCGTGCTCGGGCTCACGCCCTCGGCCGGCCTGGGGCCAGATGACGTGCGTGCGGCGTTCCTGCGGATCGCGGCGGCCACCCACCCCGACCGTGACGACGGCGGTGACCCCGCGCGCTACGCGGCCGCGGCGGCCGCCTACACCAGGCTCGGCACCGCGTTCGGCCGGGGTGAGGCGTACGCGGACGTGACCGGCGTGCCGTCGGCCACGGTGGCCGCCGGGCGTTCCTCGATGCTGGTACGGCTGCGGCGCGGGCGTCCGTTGCTGCTGGCGACGCGGTTCGCCCTCGGCGCCGCGGTGCTCTCCGGTTGCGTGCTGCTGGCCGGCTGGAACGCCGCCACGCTGGCGATCGCTGTCCTGCTGCTCACCTGGTGCGTCCGCACCGGACGGTACGACCTGGCGTTATAGTCGGTTTTCATGCAGTTCACCGTGGTGGATGGGGTCGGAACCGTACAACTCGACCGGCCGGACAAACTCAACGCGCTGACCTTCTCGGTATACCAGGAGCTGCGCGATCTCTTTCGGACCGTGCACCTGCGCGGCGACACCCGCGTGGTCGTGCTGCGGGGGAGCGGGCGCGCGTTCTGCTCGGGCGGGGACGTACACGAGATCATCGGCGCGACGCTGTCCATGGAGCCGCGCGAACTGCTCGCGTTCACCCGGATGACCGGTGACGTCATCAGGGCGATGCGGGAGTGCCCGGTGCCGGTCATCGCCGCCGTGCACGGCATGGCCGCCGGCGCGGGCGCGGTGCTCGCCCTGGCGTCGGACTTCCGGGTGTGCGCGCCGCTGGCGAAGTTCGCGTTCCTGTTCACCAAGGTGGGCCTGTCCGGCGCGGACATGGGCGCCGCGTACCTGCTGCCGCGCCTGGTCGGCATGGGACACGCCACCCGGCTGCTGATGCTCGGCGACACCGTGGACGCCGACGAGGCGTACCGGATCGGCCTCGCGTCCATCCTGGTGACGCCGCCCTCGGACTTCGACGCCACGGTGGACGACCTTGCCCGCCGGCTGGCGGACGGGCCGGCCGAGGCATACGCGCAGACCAAGGCGCTGCTCACCCGCGAGCAGGACATGAGCCTGACCTCGGCCGTCGAACTCGAGGCGCAGACCCAGGCGCTATTGATGAAGGGCGCCGACTACGCCGAGTTCCACGCCGCCTTCACCGGCAAGCGCGCGCCGCGCTGGCAGGGCCGCTGACCCCGTGCTCGTTGGCCCCGTGCGCGTCGTCAACTAGCCACACGCACAACGTGCGACACGCATGTCACACTCGCCCCGGCTAGCGGACGCGGGCCGCGATCAACGCGGAACATACGTCCAACGCGGTAAAAAACCCTGCTCACAGCAGTGTTTTCCTCCGTGTTGGACAAAATTACCGTGCTCTTCGGTGAACTTTGCGGGGGATCGCGAATGTTGTCCCGTGCGCGCTACAGGCTCTTGACCATGTCGAGGGCTTCGCCGACGTGGCCGCTGATGTTCGTCATCGAGTTGAAGACGTGGCGGACGATGCCGTCGCGGTCGATCACGTAGGTGACCCGGCCGGGTATCACGGCCAGCGTGGACGGGACGCCGTAGAGCTTGCGTACCTTGCCGCCCGAGTCGGCCAGCAGCGTGAACGGCAGGTTGTGCTTGCCCGCGAACCCGGCGTGCTTGTCCACCGAATCAGAGCTCACGCCGATCACCGTCGCCCCCGCGTCGGTGAATGCCTCGTAGCTATCGCGGAAGGCGCACGCCTCAGCCGTGCAGCCGCTGGTGTTGTCCTTCGGATAGAAGTACAAGACGACAACATGTGACCCCAGCTGGCCGGACAGGCTTACCTGCTCGCCGGACTGGGAGGGAAGGGTGAAGTCGGGAGCCTTGTCGCCCGCCTGTACGCCGCGTGCCATGCGCATATTAGATCATCTCGCTGTTGCCGACAGCACGGGCGTCTTCTGGGACTGGGGCGGCGCGCCCATGTACGTCGGGACCGCGTCGGTGAACGGCAGCGGCCTGCGGCCCAATCCGGTGCAGACCACGCGCGCGATCTACCAGGCCAAGAGGTCCCGGTGGCGCGAGCGCTGGCCGGAGCCGACCGTGCTCCCGTGGCCGGAGCCCTGAACGATCACGAGGGACCCGTTGCTCGCAGGGCGGTCAGCAGGGGGATCGAGGCGATCTTCTCGTCGGTCAGGTCGTCCCAGCAGATCCCGGCGGCGGGCCGCTGGTGGCCGGCCCTGCACGTGATGACGCGCTCGGGCGTCACGATGATGTCGACCGGTACGTCGTGCCCGGTGACCGGGATCTTTCCCGCGGGCAGCAGCTGCGGTTCGTGCGCTGATCGACGCGGCCTTGCGCGGTGAGTCGGTGAACCGATCCGGGTCGAGCGCGAAGAACGGTTCGGATTCGGGATGGCCGCCGGCGGTATGGTCCCCTTGTGACCGAAACGCCGGCTAGCGCCAGCTTGTCCACGCGGCGATACCGCAAGAGCGTCACCGCGATGACCGCGAGCGACCTCGAGGGGTTCCGGTCCGCGCTCAGCACCATGC
>DASXDG010000173.1:0-3249 GCA_036490795.1 Streptosporangiaceae bacterium | reverse complement strand
CACAGGCTGGGTGCGGCTATGGTCGTCGACCAGACCGCGCCGGACTGGCCGGACCAGGTCCGCGAGATGACCGACGGCGGTGCGGATCAGGTGCTGGCTTGCACCGCCTCGTCGCTGCCCGGCGCGGCCCGCGCGGCCCGCAACGGCGCGATGATCGCTACCCCGGTACGAGCCGGGCTTCCTGACGGCTACCGGGTCAGGTGGCGACCGTATGAGGGACAGCCGAGCGGCAGTCGCCTGATCCGGATGGCACCGCGGTTCGACGACGGAACGCTGACGGTCCACGTGGCGGCCATGTATTACTGACAAGACGCGGTCCAGGCGCACCGCGCGGTGGAGCGGGGCATCCCCGGGGAGGTCGTGCTCATCGTCGATGACGACCTCGCGGCGGCCCTGGAAGTCTGACCGGTCAGCGTGCGCCGATGCGGGCCCGCGGCCGTCCGGCCCGGCCGCCGCCGGAGATGCCGGCGGCCGCCAGCACGCACAGCACGGCCAGCACGATCGAGCAGCCGAGCACGGCGCGGAAATCACCGAAGTAGTCCGCGGCGACACCGACGCCGACGACCGGGATGGCTAGGCCTGAGTACGCGAACACGAAGTAGCAGGAGATCACCTGCGCGCGGCTCTCGGGCAGGGCCAGCCGGTTAGCGGTGGACAGGCTGCCGATGACGAGCGCGCCGAAGGCGCTCCCGGCCACCACGGCGGCGATCACGAACAGCGCCAGGGATCCCGCCGATACCCCGGCCACGGCGAGCGCCAGCCCGGCTGGGAAGACTCCGAGCCCGGCCAGGAGGACCGGCCTGCTGTTGAGGCGCGCCAGGCCCAGCGCGGCGACGGTGCCCGTACCGAAGAAGACGCAGGTAACGGCGCCCGCGACCGCGTAATTGGCGTGATGGAGCATGGCGGTCGTGAAGCCAGGTGCGAGCGACGCGAACAGCCCGTTCAGTGCGTAGGCGGCGAAGGCGGCCACTCCGGCGGCGATGAACTCGCGCCGCCCGTCCGCGGGGACCGCGAGGCGGGTGAACCGCAGGCTCGGCCGCTCCCGTCTGGTCACCGTCTCCGGTATGAAAGCCAGGGCCAGCGCCGCGGCGGCGAGGAGGCCGAGGTAAGCCTCGAAGACTGCCACGGTCGGCTGCGGAAGGTACTGAGCGAACAGGCCGGCCATGAGCGGGCCCAGCGCTGCGGCGCCGGTGTTCGCGGCGGCCGCCACCAGCGATGCGCGCCGTGCGGCGGATTCCCGGATCATCTCGGTGAGCGCCGCGGTGGCGGTGCCTGTCATCAGCCCAGCGGACACCCCCGACAAGATCCGGGCCGGGTAGAGCCAGCCCGGGCTGGCGGCGAGGATGAACAAGACGGTGCTGGCCGCACTGAAGCCCAGGGCGGCGGCCATCACCGGTTTCCGGCCCGCCTGGTCTGAAGCCCGGCCGGCCAGCAGCAACGTGGCGAGCACGGCTACCGCGTAGACAGCGAAGATCAGCGTGAGGATCCCCGCGGAGAAATGCCACTGGCGCTGATAGATGGCATACAGCGGGGATGGCACGGCGGTGCCCAGTACGACCGCAGCGAACACGTACGCGGCCAGCCAGAATGCGATTTCTCTTGGCGCGGCGCGTCGGCTCAGCCTGTTCGCCGACTGCCCCAGGCCGTCGGCGCACGGCCGGTCGGCCGTCCGCACACGAGGGTGCACCTGCGTCATTGGCACGACGATGCTACACACCCGCCCGCGCCGCATCACCAGAGCGTGTAGTCAGCCGCAGCCGACCCCGGGTTGCGGCCGGAGCGGGGCGCCGATCGAAGTGGAGGACTACTCAACTGTGTGATGCGGATCATCTAGACAGGCCCGCAGGCTGGGTTGGGATCGCTCGCTGACAGGCGCGGGGAGGGCTGAGCATGCTAACTCGCTGGTACCGGACCGGCGTTATCTACTCCGCCGACGTCGGCCTGTTCCAGGACGGCAACGACGACGGAGTGGGCGACTTCCAGGGAATGATAGGAAGACTCGACTACCTTGGCCGGCTCGGTATCTCTACCATCTGGCTGCACCCGATCCACCCGTCCCCGCGCCGGGACGGCGGGTACGACATCACCGATCACTACGGCGTGCACCCGCGGTTCGGCAGCCTCGGCGACTTCACGGCGCTGCTGCACGAGGCCGGGGAGCGCGGCATCCGGGTCATGCTGGACCTGGTCGTCAACCACACCAGCGACCAGCACCCGTGGTTCCGGGCCGCGCGCTCCGATCCAGACTCGCCGTTCCGGGACTGGTACGTCTGGTCAGCGACCGAGCCCCCGGATCGATTCGAGGGGATGGTGTTCCCCGGGGTGGAGAAGGAGACCTGGACCTACGACGAGATGGCGGACGCGTGGTACCGGCACCGGTTCTACCGGTTCGAGCCGGACCTGAACACCGACAATCCGGCGGTGCGCGAGGAAATCCGTAAGATCGCCACGTTCTGGCTCACGCTGGGGGTATCAGGATTCCGGATCGATGCCGCGCCGTTCCTGATCGAGCCCAGGACAAGGACTAGCCAGGGACGTGACTACGGGTTCCTGCGCGACCTGCGCGAGTCACTGTCCTGGCACCGGGGCGATTCGGTGATGCTCGCCGAAGCCAACGTGGCCGACGAGGAGTTGCGGGAGTACTTCGGATACGCGGACGGCGGCGCAACCCGGGTGCTGATGGTGTTCGCGTTCCGACTCAACCAGGCTCTGGTGCTCGCGCTGGCCCGGCAGAGCGAGCGGCCGGTCGCGGCCACGCTCCGCGAGCTTCCTGCGCTGCCCCGGTACGGCCAGTGGGCCACGTTCCTGCGCAACCACGACGAGGTGGACCTGGGGCGGCTGACCAGCCAGGAGCGGCAGGAGGTCTTCGCCGTCTTCGCCCCGGACCCCAACATGCAGCTCTACGAGCGGGGGATCCGGCGACGCCTGGCGCCGATGCTCGGCGGCGACCGACGGCGTATCGAGCTTGCCTATAGTCTGCAGCTCACCATGCCGGGCACCGCTGTCATCCGCTATGGCGAGGAGATTGGCATGGGTGACAACCTTGACCTTCCGGAACGGGAGGCGATCCGCACCCCGATGCAGTGGGATGGCGGCCCTGGCGCAGGATTTTCCCGTGCCGACCCGGCCCAGTTCGTCGCCCCGCTCGTCACAACGGGACCGTACGCCTACCAGAAGGTCAACGTGACGGACCAGCGCCTTGACCCGCACAGCCTGCTGACCTGGTTCGAACGCACCCTGCACGCACGG
>DASXDG010000172.1:0-27040 GCA_036490795.1 Streptosporangiaceae bacterium | reverse complement strand
GCATGTACGCCATGGAACTCAACCCGGTACTGGCCCGCGAGCTGTACCCGAGGGCACTTCCGCTGGGTGGCGACCCGACCGATGCCGACAGGCAGGCACTGGCCGCGCTCGTGCACACGCAGCAGCGCCGCGACAACGAAGAGATCAGTATCGGCTTCAGCGACGGTGACACCCCCGCCGGCTCTGGGGCCGGTGGTGACGGTGGTGACGGCACCGGCGGTGACGGCGGCAAGGCGGCATCATCTGATGCTGACCGGAAGACCGGGCCCGGGTAGCCGGGTCAGCTCGCGGGCTCTGCTTCCATGCCGGATTCGGCCGCGTCGGCGGTCTCGGCCATCGCGGCTTGCACCGCGGTCAGCGCGGCGTCGATCGCGACCCGGGCGGTCACCACGCTGGTGTGCGCACGGTCGACCTCGCCGAGACCAATACAGTCGAACGCCACCCGTGCGTCGTGAATAGCCGCTTCGAGTTCACGCGTTGCCTCCTGCAGCATCGGACCTTGGCCCACGCTGTCCGGAATCATCATCGGGTTCCTCCTGTGGCTACCGGTGAACGAGAGCAGGACTCTACCCACTCGATTCACGATCATGCCGCCGGAGCAGGCCAGTAGGTACGATGACGGGCTCGACGATCAGCCTCCCCCCGCTACCCGGCAGCCGCCTGCGTTCCCGAGCCGCATCAACGCGGTAATTCGGCTTTACGCGGTAAAAAACCTTGCTGTGAGCAGCCTTTTGTTCCGTGCTGGAACAAATTACCGTGCTAATTGCTAGCCGACCCGTGCGGCAGCCGCAGCAGCCGCAGCAGACGCGGCAGGCGCGCGGCAGGCACGCGGCAGACGTGGCAGGCGCGGCAGGCGTGGCACTAGTGGGCGGTGTGACGACCGAGGGCGCGGGGTCGCCGTGCACCGCCGCTCGTGCGGCATCGAAGGCCGCGGCGCTAATCCCGCCAGGGAGCACACCTGTCGTTATGACAGAATCGCGCTTTGTCCATGGCGCGGTGCCCTATCAGGCTCTAACCACGTGGCGGTTTTTCCCTTTGTGGAGGGCTGACCCCCGTATACGGGGGTCAGCCCTCCACAAAGGGGCAATCCTCCGCATTGATTCGCCCGCCCTGACCGCCACACGAGCCTCAGGCTTCTCTCTAATAACAACGCTTGTGCTTCGGGTGAGTTCCTCGGGCCCGCGCTACCGGCACGTTGCTCGTTGATCTTCCGCAAGCGCCAGGCTTGCATTCTGTCGCTGTTACGTCGCATTTTGTGCGAGTGACTCCGCCGCACAGTGCGCCGAATCGGCGGAAGGAGCGAATAAGCGCAGCGTACAAGGCCGGAGCCGATGAGCGTGGCGGCAGAGCACGGTGATCGGCGGGAGGTACGGGTCTTGACTAAAGCGTCGCGAAAGTCGCAGGGTGGTCTCACATGTCGAGAGGAGTGCGAATGCGTTCGAAACGGTTGTTTGCCACAGCAGCACTAACCGTAACTGCCATGGCATGCGCGGTCGGCGTCACCACCATGCCTGCCGCCGCCAGCACGACCGCCGCTAGCGCAACCACAGAAAACACTCCGCAACCGGGCGGCCCGATGGTCCAGCCACCCAAGAGCGGTATCACTTCGAATGTCACTACCACCCAGACAATCAGCGAGAACTGGTCCGGCTACGCCGTGGCCGGCAAGAAGGCATACAACTACGTGACCTCTAGCTGGGTCGTGCCCACCCTCACCTGTCCGGGTATCGCGGACCAGTGGTCGTCGGAGTGGGTCGGCCTGGACGGCTACAACGACCAGACCGTCGAGCAGGACGGGACGGACGCCTTTTGCGCCGGCACCGGCGACACCACACCCAAGTACGAAGCCTGGTACGAGATGTTCCCGGCGGGTTCGGTGAACCTGTTCAAGGTAAATCCCGGCGACATCATCGACGCGACGGTCGCGTACTCGGACACCACCGGCGCCTTCACGCTGACCGTCAGCGACCTGACCACCGGCAAGTCCGGGACCGACACTGCGACTTGCTCAACCTGCGCGCGAGCGTCGGCGGAGTGGATCATCGAGCGCCCGGCTCTATGTAACAGCGCCTTTACCAAGTGCTTCATCACTCAGCTTGCCGACTTCGGCTCGACCACCATGGGCGGGGACGAAGCATCGGTAGATGGCGGCAGCGTCAAGGGTGTCGGCGGTTTCAACAACTTCGCGATCGACATCGTTAACCCCGATGCCAACGGAGACGGCGGGTTCTACTCACTCGATACCGTCGGCCCAGTGAGCGGGAAGTCGTTCACGACCATCTGGCAGGAGCCCGGGACGACCATCCCGATCACTCTGTGACCCTGATTCGGTAACCAGGAGGGCCCGGACGCAACATGCGTCCGGGCCTCTCGGCATCGGTCGGCTCTGGGTGGTGCGCTCAGATAACCGCGCCCGGCACACCGAAGCTGGCGGCTCGGCGGCCGGTAAAGCATCCTTGTCGCATGGACCAGAGTGCAAAGTGAAGGGTGATGGCCGTGACCGAGCTGAAAGTCGAGGCTGACCCGGCTGAGGTAGGGCTGGACGCGGACCGGCTCCGCCGGATCGACGGGCGCCTCGCGCGCTATGTCGACGAGGGCTTGCTCGCGGGCTGGCTGGTCTCGGTCAGCAGGCGAGGGCGGCTGGCGCACGTGTCCTGCTACGGATCCCGTGACCTGGAGGCCGGGTTGCCGGTCGAGCCGGACACGCTGTGGCGGCTTTACTCGATGACCAAGCCGGTCACGTCGGTGGCCGCGATGATGCTGTACGAGGAAGGCGCCTTCGAGCTCACCGACCCGGTCGCCAGGTTCATCCCGTCCTTCGCTGACGCCCGCGTCTATACGGGTGGTTCTGACCAGAAGCCGGTGACGGTCCCGGCCGCCGGACCGGTGCGGATCTGGCACCTGCTCACCCACACCGCGGGCCTGACCTACGGGTTCCACCGAGTGCACCCGGCCGATGCCCTGTACCGCGCGGCCGGCTTCGAATGGGCATGGCCACCGGGAATGGACCTGGCCGGTGCGTGCGACGTCTGGGCAGGGATCCCGCTGCTGTTCCAGCCGGGCGCGGAATGGAACTATTCGGTCGCGACCGATGTGCTCGGCCGGGTGGTCGAGGTCGCCTCGGGACAGCGCCTGGACGACTTCTTCAGCACGCGCATCTTCGGCCCGCTGCGGATGAACGACACCGGTTTCTACGCCGGGGAGCAGCAGGCGGGCCGGCTGGCGGCGCTGTACGGACGCGGCCGCGACGGGCGGGCGGCGCGGCTCGACGCCATCGGCGAGGCGGCGCGCACACCGCCGAGCATGCTCAGCGGAGGCGGCGGCCTGGTCTCGACCGCCGCGGACTATCACCGGTTCACCCAGATGCTGCTGCACCGGGCGGACAGCCCGGCCGGGGAACTGGACGGCGTGCGGCTGCTCAGCCCGCGCACGGTCGCCTACATGGCGCGCAATCACCTTCCCGGCGGCGTTGACCTGGAGACGTACGGCAGGCCGCTGTTCGCGGAGGCGCCGTTCCGCGGCGTCGGTTTCGGCCTGGGCTTCGCGGTGGTCATCGGCCCGGTAGCGGGCAAGGTGGTCTGCTCCGCTGGCGAGCTGTCCTGGGGCGGAGCGGCGAGCACCGCGTTCTGGATCGATCCAGGCGAAGAGCTGACGGTGTCCTTCTTCACCCAGTTGCTGCCGTCGAGCACGTATCCGATCAGGTCCCAGCTACGGCAGCTCGTCTACCAGTCGCTGATCTGAGTGCCCGTCACAGCCAGCCCCGTCACAGCCAGTCCCGGCGCTTGAAGATGATGTAGAGGATGACACCGGCCGCGATCATCACGCCCACGGAGGTGGCGAAGCCGGCCGACCTGCTGAACCCTGGATAGGGCACGTTCATCCCGTAGAAGCCGGTGACGAAGGTCGGCACGGCGACGATCGCGGCCCAGCTGGTGACCTTCTTGGTGATGACGTTCATCCGGTTGCCCTGGATGGTCAGGTTAGTCTCCAGGATGCTGTTCACCAGGTCCCTGAGGCTCTCCGTCCACTCGGCGGCGCGCAGCACGTGATCGTACACGTCCTGGTAGTAGGGCATCAGCTCGTCGTTGATGGCGTGCAGGTCGCGGCGCATGAGGGTGTTCGTCACCTCGCGCATGGGGATGACGATCCGGCGGAGCAGGACCAGGCTCTTGCGCAGCTGGAAACTGTGCCGCTGGATGTGCAGGTCTCCCGGAACGTCGGCGAACAGCTGGTCCTCGAGCAGTTCCACCTGGTCGTCCAGGCTCTGCACGGTCTCGAAATGCCCGTCGACGATGTAATCCAGCAGTCCGTACAGCAGGTAGCCGACGCCGTGTACGGCCAGGTCGGGGCTGGCGTCCCAGTGGTCGGTCACGGCACCGATATCCAGGCCGTCGTCCTTGCGGACCGTGATCAGCGCGCGCGCCGTGACGAAGGCGGCGATCTCGCTGGTGGCCAGCTCGCCCGTGTCGATGTTGAGCCTGGCAGCGTACGCGGTCAGGAACAGGTGGGTATGGTACCGGTCGAGCTTGGGGCGCTCGCGCTCGTAGATGGCGTCCTCGATGGCCACGGGGTGCAGGCCGAACTCCTCGCTGAGCACGGCGAGGTCCTCGCGGTCGGGGTCTCGCAGGTCGAGCCAGACCGTGACCTGCTCGTCAGCGATGTGGTCGCTGATCTCGCTGACCGGGAATCCTTGGCGCTCAAGCACGCCGTTTCGGTACAGGCGAGTACGCGCCTGGCACTTGGTGGGGGTGTCCTCGCAGATGGCGGCGCCCGCGACGGTCTCCGGGTCACTGCCATGGAACGTCACGTCCGTATCCGGCCGTGATCCCAGGATGCCGGAGGAACCCGATTCGCGGGCAGAAGTCATGGTCACGCCGACCAGCGTGCCACGCATATTGGCGCAAAGGACACGTAATGCATAACAGCAGGTGAACTTTGGGAAACTCGCGCGGAACGTCCCGCACGCGATCGTGCCACCCGGGCAATAAGCTCCTCACATGGCCAGGTACTTCGAGGTCCACCCGTCCAGCCCGCAACGGCGCGCGATCACTCAGGTCGCCGAGATCGTCCGCGCTGGCGGCGTCATCGCCTACCCGACGGACTCCTGCTACGCGCTCGGCTGCCAGCTCGGCAACAAGGACGGGTTCGCCAGGATCAGGTCGATCCGGCGGCTCGATGACCGGCACCACCTCACCCTGGTATGCCAGGATTTCGCCCAGCTCGGCCAGTTCGTGCAGGTACCCAACCCGGTGTTCCGCGCGATCAAGGCGGCGACTCCGGGCAGCTATACGTTCATCCTGCCCGCGACCAAGGAGGTGCCGCGCATGCTGCAGCACCCGAAGAAGAGGACCGTGGGCGTCAGGATCCCCCGCCACGTCGTCACCCAGGCGCTGCTCGCCGAGCTCGGTGAGCCGATCGTCTCCAGCACCTTGCTGCTCCCCGATCACGAGGACCCGATGACCCAGGGCTGGGAGATCTCTGAGGTGCTGGAGCACTCGGTGGACGCGGTGATCGACTCGGGCGACTGCGGCACCGAACCGACGACTGTGATCGATTTCTCCCAGCCGGAACCGGAGATTGTCCGTCGCGGCGCGGGCGACACGTCCGCTTTCGAGTGATCAAGGCCTTGTTTGCGGGGTAGGGTACGCGGATGGAACCGGCCTGTTCCGCACTGAGCTGCCCGGCGACGTTAACCGGAATGGAGATTCACATGGAAGCCCTTCATCTTCAGTCCATCACCGCCAGCGCCGACTGTGCCGTTCTGCAGGTGAGCGGTGAGGTCGACGCGTACAGCGCGCCGCAGCTGCGTGAGCACGTCATCAAGCTGATCGCCGACGGCACCCGGCACCTCGTCGTAGACATGCGCGAGGTGGGGTTCCTGGATTCCACCGGGCTCGGTGCCCTGGTCGGCAGCCTCAAACGGCTCAGCGAGCACGACGGCTCGCTCGCGCTGGTCATCACGGCGGCGAAGATCCTCACCGTCTTCCGCACGACCGGGCTCGTCCGCGTCTTCACGATCCACGAGTCCGTCACCGAGGCGATCGACGGCGACCAGAGCTTGCAGACGGCACTGACCGCCGCGGGCCAGAGCAGCGCCGAGTGGTGCGGCGAACACGACCTGCTGTAGCGAGGGCCGTACTATAGGCAGGGGAGTTCGCTATGCATGTCGTCGACATCATCTTTCTCGTCTGCTGGGTAGCCTTCTGGCTCTACTGGCTCGCGGCCGCCGCCGGCGCCAAGAGCGGCAAGACCCGGTGGGGCCAGTTCGCCTGCGTCCGCGTCGTCATCATCGTGGCCGTTCTGCTGCTGGTGCGCACCCGGGTCTTCAAGGGACATGAGAGGACCACCACCAGTCCGCTGCTGCAGGGCGTCGGCCTGACCCTGTTCTTCCTCGGGCTTGGCCTGGCCATCTGGGCCAGGGTGTACCTGGGCCGGAACTGGGGGATGCCGATGTCACGGAAGGACGACGCCGAGTTGATCACGACCGGCCCGTACCGCTTCATCAGGAACCCGATCTACTCGGGCATCATCCTGGCGATGATCGGCACGACCATTGGGGTGAACCTGTACTGGCTGGTCGCGGTCGCGCTCATCGGCGCCTACTTCATCTACAGCGCCGTCATCGAGGCACGCGACATGGCCGGCCGCTTCCCGGACACGTACCCGGACTACAAGCGGTCAACGAAGATGCTGATCCCGTTCATCTTGTGAACCAGCCTCCCCTTGTGAGCGAGGAACGTCGAAGGTGGTACCGATGCCCATGCCGGTGATCCACTCAGGCACCGGCTCATAGCTGGTCCACACCAGCGGCCGGGCGGCCGCCGCCGCCGCAATGAGCCAGGTGCGGATCTCGTGACCGCCGCTGCCCGCCCGCTGCTCCAGCCCGTCATCGCCGAGGGCGGTCACCGGGTCAAGATCGGCCGCGACGAACTGCTTGAGGAACCAGGCGTCCCACTCGGCGTTGACCGGCGCGTCCGGGTTGCCCGCCATGGCGCGGACCCTCGGTTCACGGTCGGCGGAGAAGGCCACCACGTCACCCCGGCCGTGGATGATCCCGGCACGGCGTTCGGCCGGGAGCGAGGCGTCACGCGGATCGTTGGACGGGAGCCAGTGCGACAGGCCGCCGCTGGCCACCACCAGCACGCGCCCGGCACCGGCTTCCGCGGGGCTGGCGGACACAGGGCTGGCGGACACAGGGCCGGCGGCCCGGATCGCGGCGCCAAGCGAGCGCCCGAGCGCCACGCAGCGCTCCATCGAGGGCAGCGGCGGGGCGGCGGTGTTGACGACCAGCGGAACCAGCGGGATGGCGGCGTTGCCGCGCACCATGTCATAGCTCTGCGTGATCCCGTGGTCGACGGTAAGCGCGTAGGACAGCGCGATGTCAAAACCGTCCCTGGCCAGCGCGTCGCGGATCGACCAGGCAAGCCCTGACGCTACCGGCAGCGAGCCGGACCGGCTGCCGAAGTCGCCGAATCCCGAGGCCTCCTCGACGCCCAGCACGAACGGGGGCATGACGTCATAGAAGTTCGCGTGGAAATGATCGGGCCCGATCACCACCAGCGCGTCCGGGGCGAGCGCGGCGACGGCCTCGGCCACCCTGCCCGTATCGGCCAGGAACCGGCCACCGGGCGCGGCCCGATCCGGTGGCGGCAGCATCGTCGCGAACGGCGAGTGCGACATCCCGACCATGCCCACGACCTGGCTCATGGAGTTTCTCCCAGCAGGAAGTCGCGGTGGGCTTGCAGGAACTCCTCGCGCTTCTCCCACTGCGGCCAGTGTCCGGCGTCCTCGATGACGTGCAGGCGGGCATCGGGCAGCCAGTCGAGCAGCATTTCCGCCTCGTCCAGGCCTCCGGTCGGATCATGATCGGTCCACAGCAGCAGGGTGGGCGCGCCGATCTTGGCGACCCAGCCAGGATCCCAGGCGAAGTCCTTGCGGATTTCCGGGTCCTGCAGCACGAGCGTGTTGCCGATCGCCCGCAGGAAACCGGGGCGGCTGTAGACGGCGCGGCGCAAGTTGACCAGTTCGTCGGTCACCATCTCGGTGTGGTGGAACAAGAACTCCACCCGGCGTCGGACGGTCGCGTCGCTCGGGTCGCGGACGGCGGCCAGCGTGCTCTCCCGCAGCCGCACCATCACCTCGGGCTTGTTGGCGATATTGCCGGGCGTGTTCAGCACGAGGCGGCCCACCCGGTCGCGATGATGCGCGGCGGTCCACGCGGCGACCCAGCCGCCCAGCGATTCACCGGACAGGTGGGCGGTGCCGATGTCCAGCGCGTCCATCAGCCCGGTCAGGTGATCGCAGAGCACGTCGATCGTGTACGCCCGGTCGGGCAGGTCTGACCAGCCGTGGCCGACCATGTCGTACGCGGTGACACGGAAATCCCTGGACAACCCGAGAATGTCCCGCGCGTACGCCTCCAGGTGGCCGCCGGTGCCGTGCAGCAGCACCAGATCGGGGCCGGAACCGGCGCGCAGTACCCGGGTCCGCACGCCGTCCACGTCGACATGGCGCAGCTCGTGATCGGTGTCGGCCAGTTCCCCCCAGATGCTGATGTGCTGAGGAAGGTCACTCATGATGGGTCTCCTCCTGGAAGCGTTCGCGGGCCTCGGCCACGGTGCACAGGCCAGCGCTCTGCCGGCGGGCGACACCGAGTGCCTGCAGCAGGCGGGAGTTCTCGATGGTCAGGAACTCCACTGGTTCGCCGGCAGAGTCGTTGTAATGCCGGTGCCAGGTCCATGGCGGCGTGTAGATGAAGTCACCAGTCGCCCAGTCCGACGTGTCGTCCTCGACCTCGCTGTGGCCACGTCCGGCGATGACGTAGTGCACGGTCTCGTGGTAGTGCCGCTGCATGTCCGAGCTCTGTCCGGGCGGGATCCTCTGCCGGAACAGCTCGAACGTGACGGTGGGCAGCAGCCCGGCGATCGCCAGCGTGGTCGGGTTGTGCACCTCGGCGGCCGGCAGCCTCTCCAGTTCGGCCGCGTGCACCACGACGGGGCGCGCCGTACCCGGGCGCACGGTCCCGCTGATCGTGCCGAGGAAATCAGCCATGCTGAACCCAATGCCAGATGATGTCATAACAACGACTCCGTTCTTCCTCCGTCAACGGTTAGCACGCTGCCATTGACATACCCGGCATCGGCTGACACCAGGAACGCGACCGCCGCGGCGATCTCATCCGGCGTGCCCGGCCGGCCGGCCGGCACGCGCCGGTTGTCCTGGGCGTCGACGTCGGCGAGCGGGCGGCCGGTCCGTGCCGCGCGGCCAGCCAGCACCTCACGGCGGCGCTCGGTGTCGGTGGCGCCGGGCGCGACGCAGTTGACGGTGACGCCGTCGGCGGCGTGCTCGACCGACAGCAGCTTGGCGGCCGCGGTGACGCCCGCGCGCAGCACGACCGAGACGGCCAGGTCCGGCTGCGGCTGGCGGACCGTCGTCGAGGTGATGAATACCAGGCGGCCGAAGCCGCGTGACGCCATGCCCGGCAGCGCGAGGCGGGCCAGCCGCAGCGGTCCGAACAGCAGCAGTTCGGCGCCGGCCCGCCAGCCGTCGTCGGTGACGTCGAGGATCCGGCCAGGCGCGGGGCCGCCGGCGTTGAGCACGAGCACGTCCGGCGGACTGTACCGCTCCCCCATCGCCGTCATCACCGCCGCCGCGGAGTCCGCCGCGGCGATGTCGCTGACCAGGGCACCTACCTCGTGGCCGGAGATCTTGCGCAGCCGTTCCGCCGCCGCGTCGAGCCGTCCGGCGTCCCGCCCGGTGATGATCACTTGATGCGTGGGCGCCAGGCGCTTGGCGATCGCGTAACCGATGCCGGCCGATCCGCCGCCAACCAGTGCGGTTCGTACGCTTTGTGCGGTGATGGTGCCCTCCCGGAAAGCTCGTCTGGGGATTAGCCTGACCGCTATGACCCTGCGGAACCAACCGTGAGTCCCGTTCAGCGGGACGAGGCCCCGGCAAAGGCGGTGCCCGAGGGCGGCCTGGACCGGGCGGCGGCGATCCTGGGTGCGTTCGATGCCGCGCACCGTGAGCTCACCCTGGCCGCCCTGGTCGGCCGGTGCGGGCTGCCTCGTTCGACCACGCACCGCACCGCGAGCGCGCTGATCAGGCTGGGCTGGCTGGAGAAACCCGGCGACAGGTACCGCGTCGGCAACCGGCTGTTCGAGATCGCGAGCCTGGCGCCGATTCGGCTGGAACTGCGCGAGGCCGTCCTGCCCTTCCTGCAGGACCTGCATCAGGCCACGAAGATCACCGTGCAGCTCGGCGTGCTTGACGGCAGCCAGATCCTGGTGGTGGAGAAGATCACCGGGCACCGGGCCATGCCGATGCTGTCCCAGACCGGCGGGATGATCCCGGCGCACTGCTCGGCGCTGGGCCGGGCGATCTTGGCCTACTCCGAGCCGGAGGTCATCGACACCGTGCTCACCGGACCGCTCGCCGCCCGCACTCCGCGCACGCTGACCAGCAGGATCGCCATCATGCGGGAGCTCACGGCGATACCCGAACGCGGCTGGGCATTCGACCGCGAGGAGGGCAATATCGGTGTGAGCTGCGTGGCCGCGCCGATCTTCGGCCCGCTCGGCGACGTGGCCGCGGCGGTTTCGGTGACCGGCCCGAGCCAGCTGGTCAGGGCCGACCGGATGGGGCCCGCGGTGCGGATGGCGGCCGCCGCCGCGTCCCGCGCCTACGCCAGCAGCCGGCCGCGGCTGTACCGGTGACTGGCGTCCCGCTGAGCGAGACAGATCGTTGCGGGGCCGGTCGCGGCGTCGCACGCTGTGGCATTACAGACCCGCGAGCACTCAAGGAGGCGACGATGACTCTTGGCGGCGGATATATGCTCCCCTCGCGTGAGGGGCACCAGATCGCGGCAATCGGCCTCGGCATCACGATGAAGATCAACGGCAAGGACACGCACGGCGCGTACTCGCTGTTCGAGTACGCGATCCCGGCGCGCACCGACGGCCCGCCCGCCCACATCCACACCCGCGAGGACGAGTCGTTCATCTGCCTGGCCGGCCAGCTCGACGTGTTCCTCGGTGGCGAGGACTACACGATCGGCCCAGGCGACTATCTCTACCTGCCCCGCGACATCGTGCACACGTTCCGCAACGCCTACGACGATGAGTCCCGGGTCATCTCGGTCGTCTCGCCGGCCGGCCTGGAAGGCTACTACGAGGCCCTGGCCGCGATGCCGCCAGGGCCGAAGGACATCGGCAAGATCAAGGCGATCATGGCCGACTTCGGCATCCAGCTGCAGCTGCCGCCCGGGGCGGGCTGAGCATGCGCGTCGCCATCATCGGGGCCGGCGTCGCGGGGCTGACCACCGCGAAAGTCCTTAAGCAGGCCGGACACGACGTCGTCATCTACGACAGGACGCCGGATGTCGGCGGCGTGTGGAGCCGCGCCCGCCGCTACCCGGGGCTCACCACGCAGAGCCCCAAGGCGCAGTACTCCCTGTCCGACTTCCCGATGCCGCGCGAGTACCCGGAATGGCCGGCCGGCGCGCAGGTGCAGGAATACCTCGCCGCGTACGCCAGCCACTTCGGCCTCGACCCGGACCTGCGCCTGTCCACCGAGGTGACGTCCGCCGAGCCGGTACCGGGCGGCGGCTGGTTCGTCACCACGGCCGGCCAGGCAGCCAGCGCCACCGAGCAGTTCGCCAGGCTGGTGGTGGCCAACGGCGTATTCTGCGAGCCGGCCGTGCCACGTTATCCGGGTGCGGACGAGTTCACCGCGGCCGGCGGCCAGGTCCTGGCCGGCACCGGCCTGCACGACGCGGAGCAGGCCCGCGGCAAGCACGTGCTGGTCGTGGGCTACGGCAAGTCCGCCTGCGATGTCACCGTTCCGCTCAGCGCGGTGGCGGCGAGCACCGACGTAATCGCCAGGCACCTGCTGTGGAAGGTGCCGCGGAAGATCAACGGCCGCGTCAACTTCAAGATGCTGCTGCTGACCCGGATGGGCGAGGCGCTGTTCAAGTACCTGCGGCAGGGCCCTGTCGAGAAGTTCCTGCACGGCCCGGCCAACGGCATCCGCGGCAAGATGATCAATTCGATCGGGTCCGCCTCGGTCCGCCAGTTCGGGCTGAAGGGCCTTGACCTGGTGCCCCCTGGGCAGATGGAAGACATCGTGCGCGGCGCGATCGGCCTGGCCACCGAGGGCTTCTTCGAAGGCGTCGCGGCCGGCCGCATCACCGTGCGCGCCAACCGGACCATCGCCCGCCTGCACGCCGGGGACGGGCAGCCGGTCGCCGAACTCGACGACGGCTCGCGGCTTCCCGCCGACCTGATTGTCTGCGCGACCGGGTTCACCCAGGGCATCCCGTTCCTGCCCGCCGATGTGACCAGGCAGGTGCTCGACGAACGCGGCAACTTCATGCTGTACCGGCAGATCCTTCCGGTCGGCGTGCCCGGCCTGTACTTCAACGGGTACAACTCCTCGTTCTTCAGCCCGCTCAACGCCGAGATGGCCGCGCTCTGGATCGCCGCGGACATCGCGGGCGCGGTGCCGCTGCCCGATCAGGCCGCGATGCGCGCGCAGGTCACCGAGCAGCTCGCGTTCATGGACGTCGCCACCGACACGCACCATTGCCACGGCGGCAAGATCATCCCGTTCTCGCTGCACAACGTCGACGAGGTCCTCGGCGACCTAGGCGTCAACATCGGTGCGGGTACCCGCGCGTGGCACTGGCTGATGCCCGTCGACCCGGCGGCGTACCGCCGCATCACCCCCGCCGTGCTCGCCAAGCTGCCGCCCGTGACGTCGGACGTCCCCGATCCAGCGCACGCCGGCTAGCCCCCCCCCCGGCCCGCCACCGCCCGCCACTTCCGCCACCCCCCGCTCCCACTGGCCGTCGCAAGCCACTCCCACCGCTCCCACCACTTCCGCCCTCCGCTCCCACCGGCCGTCGCAAGCCACTCCCATAACTTCTGCCCGCCACTCCCACCAGGCACCGCAAGCCGACGAATTAACGTGGAACTTTGCCCCTTCGTGTCCGTTTACCCCTCGTAAACGGGGGTCGGACTACCACGAAGGGGCTATCTTCCACGTTGTTCCGCACCACCCTGTGGCGCAGGTGACCACCGTGAATAATGGGGCGGGCTTCCGGGCTCGGCACCCAGGTCAGCCCAGCCCGGATCGGCTGGGGCTGGCCCTGCTCGGTGGACGGGCGAGGTCAGGGTGACCGGCGAGGTCAGGATGACGGGCCAGGTTAGGGTGACGGGCGGGTGAGGTCAGGGTGACCGGCCAGGTCAGGGGACGGGCCAGGTCAGGCCCGTGACGGCCGCGATGTCGGCGGGGCGCGGCAGCGCGGCCTGCGCGCCGTGACGGGTGACGGCGGTGGCGGCCGCGGCGGTGGCCGCGCGCACCGCGTCCCCGGACGGGACGCCGGCAGCCAGCGCGACCGCGAGGGCGGCGACGAAGGTGTCGCCCGCACCCACCGTGTCGACCGCCTCGACGCCGAACCCGGGCACGGCGAGCGTGGTCCCTGACGGCTCAGCGAGCGCGGCACCTTGTGCGCCGGCGGTGACCACGACGTGGCGCAGGCCCGCGGCGAGGTCGGCGGCGGCCCGTTCCGCTGCGCCCAGCCCGTCCACCGGCCGGCCGAGGACAGCGGCGGCTTCGGGCTCATTGACCACGAGCCAGTCCGGTCCAGCACCGCCGCCCAGCAGCGCCGCGACGGCGGCCAGGTTGGCGGGGACTGGCGCCAGGTTCAGTACACAGAGCCATGACCTGGGCCGAGCTAGCGCCGCCTCGATCACGGACAGCGGGATCTCGGCGCTGATCACCAGGACGTCGCCGGCCGCGGCCCGCGCCGCGGCGGAATCCGCCGCGCAGACCTCGGCGTTCGCGCCCTGGGCTACCGTGATGTGGTTCTCACCGGCCTGGTCCACCGCGATCATGGCCAGCCCCGTCGGCACACCGGCCGCGATCTGGACGTCATCGGCGTTCACCTCTTCGGCCCGCAGGCCAGCCAGCAGCGTACGGCCGAAGTCGTCGTCGCCGACCCGGCCCACCATCCGGACGGCCGCGCCGAGCCTGGACGCCGCGACCGCCTGGTTGGCGCCCTTCCCGCCCGCGGTGAACCGGGCCGCCGCGCCGAGCACCGTCATGCCGGGTTCGGGCAGCCTCGGCACCGTGACGGTGATGTCCATGTTCAGGCTGCCCAGCACGGTGACCCGGGGGCTCTGCCGCGGCACCCTGGCCACGATGGCGCGGGCAGAGCGGACCACGGCGACGTCGAGCATCCGGCCGGTGCCATCGGTCGTGACACCCGCCCCCGTTCGTTCTGCTTCCTCGAAGGCGGCGATCAGCCCGCGCGCCCTGGTCACTTCCCCGGCGGACGGCGTGAAGACCTCGTTGATGACCGCGACCTGCGCCGGGTGGATGGCGGTGCGGGCACGGAAGCCAAGCCGCCGCAGCGCCAGGGTGGAAGTCCGCAGCGCGGTCAGGTCGCGGAAGTCCGCGGACATCGGTGCGGCCGGCGCGGCGATCCGTGCCGCCGCGCAAGCCACCACGACCTGCAGCCGCAGCGCGGTCATCTCGTCGCTGCCCGGATCCGGCCGCAGCCCGAGTTCCGCGGCGAGATCAGCCTCGCCGATGCCGAGCCGCAGCACCCTCGGCGCGGTCGCGAGGGCGGCCGCGGCAAGCAGTCCGGCCGCGGTCTCGATCAGCGGCAGCATCCCGATCGCTCCTGGCGGCAGGCCGAGCGCGCGTTCGCGGGCGGCGAGCAGGTCGCTGACCTCGGCGAGCAGCGCGGGTTCGGCTTTGGGCACCACCACGCCGGCGATCTCGCCGGACACCACCTCGGTGATGTCCGGGCCGGCCTGACCCGCGTTGATCCGCAGCCACACCTCGCCGCGGGAACCGGCTGGTCCCTCGGATAGCCAGCGCCGGACGATGGCCCTGGCGATCGCCTTACGGGCAGGGGCGACGGCGTCCTCCAGGTCGGCGATCAGCGCGTCGGCGCCGCGCGCGGGCGCCTTGGCCAGCCGGTCCGGCTGATCCCCGGGGACGTAAAGGTAACTGCGCGGCAGTGCGGCACTGGTCACACGATCACGCCACAAGCGCGCAATGCGGCGATCTGGGCCTGGTCGTAGCCGAGGTCGGTTGCCAGCACGTCGTCGGTGTCCGCGCCGAGCCCGCGGCCGGTATGACGGATCGCGCCAGGAGTGGCGGACATCCGCCACAGCACGTTGTGCATCAGCAGCGGCCCTAGATCCGGGTCATCGACTTCGGTGAGCATCCGGGTGTGCCTGACATGCGGGTCCGCCACTATGTCCGGCGCGCTGTAGACCGGGGCGATCGCGGCACCGGCCTGCTCGAACGCGGTCAGCACCTCCGCCCGGCTGCGGGCGGCGATCCAGTCCCCGACCAGCTTGTCGATCAGGTCCGCGTGCTGCGCCCGGCCGCGGCCGCTGCCGAACCAGGGTTCCTCGGTGAGCTCCGGATGCCCGACCAGCCGCAGCACCCGTTCGGCGACGGACTGGGCGCTGGCCGAGACCGCTACCCACTGCCCGTCGCTGGTCTGGTACGCGTTGCGCGGGGCATTGTTGGTGGACGTGTTCCCGTGCCGTTTCTCGGCCACGCCGGTCTGCTGGTAGATGGTCGGTCCTGGGCCGACCGCCAGCAGCATCGGCTCCAGGATGCTGATGTCGATGTCCTGCCCGCCGCCCCCGCTGACATCACGGCCGGCATCACGGCTGACATCACGGCCGGCATCACGTTGACCATCCCGCCGGGCGTCGCGGTGGTAGAGAGCGGTCAGCGTGGCGGCGCAGGCGGCGATGCCGCAGATGGTGTCGGCCAGACCGAAGGCGGGCAGCGTCGGCGGGCCGTCCGCGGCGCCGGTCAGGTGGGCGAAACCGCTCATCGCCTCGGCCAGCGTGCCGAAGCCGGCCCGTCCCGCGTACGGCCCGTGCTGGCCGAAGCCGGTCAGCCGGACCAGGATCAGGCCGGGGTTGGCTTCCCTCAGCCGGTCCGGCGCCAGACCCCACCGCTCCAGCGTGCCCGGCCGGAAATTCTCGACGACGACATCCGCGGTCGCCGCCAGCCGGGCGAAGACCTCCGCCCCCGACGGCACGCCAAGGTTCAGGCCGATGGTCCGCTTGTTCCGGCTGATCTCCTTCCACCACAGCGGCACGCCGTCCTTCTGGGTTCCGTGACCGCGCATCCCGTCACCGGACACCGGATGCTCGACCTTGATCACGTCGGCGCCGAAATCGCCGAGGATCTGACAGCACAGCGGCCCGGCGATGATCGTCGACGCGTCGATCACCCGCACCCCGGCCAGCGGCGGCTCGCCAGTCATGTCACTCCGACCACGACGCCGACCACGATCAGCATGGCGCTCGCCAGCAGTTCGCCGGGATCGCTGAGCTGTTTCTTGCCTGGCAGCCCGGCGATCTGCCGGGAGAGCAGGCCGCCGGCCCGCCGCTGAGCTGGCGGCCGAGCAGCAAGCCAACCAGCGGCATGCCGCCCTCGAACAGGCCGAAGACAAGCGCGATCAACCGGCGAGTCCTCCCGCGGTCAGGCCGGCGACGAACCGCCGCTGGAGCAGCAGGAAGAACAGCACCATCGGGATCAGCATGATCACCCCGGCCGCGCTGATCAGGGCGTAGTTCTCGGTGTAGCCCTGCTGGAAGGAGTACAGGGCGATCGAGACCGGCTGCACGTTGGAGGACTGGAGGAACGTCACCGCGAGCAGGAACTCATTCCACGCGGACAGCCCCGCCACCAGCGCGATCGTCACGAAGCCGGGCACTGCCAGCGGCACCGTGATCCGGCGCAGCACCGATATCTCGCCCGCGCCATCGATGCGGGCCGCGTCCTCGTAGTCACGCGGGATAGAGAGCATGTACGAGCGGAGCAGCAAGGTGGCGAACGGGGAGAAGATCGCCCAGTAGATCACGATGATGCCGAACAGGTTGTTGTACAGGCCGAGGTGACTCCACAGGAAGAACAGCGGCACCAGGAAGAGCTGGATCGGCAGCGCGGTCGTGCCGAGCAGGTAGCCGGTGACCCAGCCGGAACCAGGCAGGTCCAGGCGGGCCATGGCGTGCGCGGCGCAGCCCGCGATCACGCACACCCCGAGCACCGTGCCCAGCGTGATGATGACGCTGTTGCGCAGCCCGGTCGCGAGGTGGCCCTGGTCCCAGGCCTGGACGAAGTTGCCCCACATGAGGTGCGCCGGGAAGCCTAGCGGGTTGCTGCTGAGCTCGGCCTCGGACTTCAGCGAGGTGAACAGGAAGATCACCAGCGGCAGGACCGAGTACAGGGCCAGCACGCCCAGCGCCGTGTAATACAGGGTGCGGGTCGTGACGGATATCTTCATACGTTCCACCCCCGCCTGCGCAGCCGGCTGTAGATGATCACGACGCAGACGCTGATGGCCCCGAGGGTCAGGCCCATCGCCGAGGCATAGCCCGCCGCCTGGTCCTGGAAGGCCTCCTGGTACATGAGTGTGCCCACCACCTGGGTGGCGTCCGCGGGGCCGCCCTGGGTCATGATGTAGATGTAGTCGAAGATCAAGAACGACCAGATGATCGTCATCAGGCCGAGGAACATCAGCGTCGGCCGGATCGACGGGATCGTTATCTTCGCGAACTCCTGCCACGCGTTGGCACCGTCGATCCTGGCCGCCTCGTAGAGCGCCGGGTTGGTGCCGCTCATCGCGGCCAGGAACATGACGACCAGGAATCCCCACCACTGCCAGTTGTTCACGAACGCGACGGTGGGCAGGGCCAGGCTCGGGTCGCCGAGGAAGTTCACGTTCGCGAACGCGTGGATGCCCCAGTTGGACAGCCCCACGCCCACGCCGTTCGTGGGGCTGAGCAGGTTCTCCCACACCACGGCGCTGATGATGGTGGCGAGGATGTACGGGAGGAAGTAGACGACGCGGAACAGCATCTGGAAGCGGCGGATGCGGGACAGCATGAAAGCGCCGGCCAGTCCCATGGAGATCGGCACCACCAGGAAGAACGCGGTCCACAGGATGTTATGCAGCATCGCGTCCCAGAACGCGCCGCTGGTGAACATCGTGCTGAAGTTCGTGACGCCGATGAACTTCGCGCCGCCGATGCCGGTCCAGTTGGTGAAGGAGTAGTAGACGCTCTCGATGGCGGGACCCACGATCACCAGCACGTTGACCGCGAGCAGCGGGATCATGAACAGCCACGCGGTCAGCGCCTTGCGCCGTCGCCGGCTCCGGCCCGGGGGCCGCCGCGCCTGCTCGGCGGTGGCCCCGGACCGGCCGGTTAGCATCTGGACACTCATTTGAAGGCGGGCATTAATAGGTGGCAGGCTTGAACAACGCCGGGACGAGGTGCTGGGAGAGCTCCTGCTGGAACACCGACTGGAGCCCCGCGCAGTACTGAGCTGGTGTCATCTTCCCGGTGATGACGTCCTCGAACGAGTTGATGATGTAGGTGTCCGACTTAGGCGGCCAGAACGTCCACGTGGTGTAGCCGATCAGGCCCTTGGTGCTGCAGGCACCCATCCGCTCGTAGACACGGGAGTCGTTCGGGTTCGTGCCGGCCGGGAAATCGGCCGCGGTCAGGTTGACCGGCGGCGGCTCCTGGCCGAATTGCTTCAAGCCGCGGGCGAAGGCGGGACTGTTCCCGAAATACCAGGCGAGGTACTGAGTGACCGCGTCGGGGTTCTTGGTCTTGGCGTTGACCGAGAACGTACCTCCGATGGACAGTTCGTACAGCTCCGCCGGGACGCCGGAGGTCATGGGCGGCGTGGGGAACCACGACCAGGTCTGGTCGTTACTGGCCTTGGCGCCGAAGAAGCTAGGCAGCGTGGCGAGTTCCCAGGTACCAGACCAGTACATGGCGGCCTTCTGCTGCGCGAGCAGCGTGTAGCACTGCGGGAAGTGATACGTGAAGTAGTCGTCGACCGACTTGCCGATGTATCCCTTCTGGAACCAGTTATTCAGCGCCGTGATCGCGTCGACGAACACCGGCTCGGTCCACTTGATCTGACCGGACAGCGCCTGGTACAGCGCGTCAGGTCCGGCGTAGTGGTTCCACATCATGGTCACGAACCACTCGTTGGCGCCCTTCCAGTCCGCGTTCCCCGCGGCGATCGGCTGGATGCCATGGCCAGCCGCGTCCGCCATGAGCGACTCCAGGTCGTCCATGTTCTGCGGCTGCTTCCAGCCGTACTTCTCATAGGTGGCCGGGTTGAAATAGATGACCATGGTCTCGTAGGCGTTCGGCAGCGACCACAGCTTGCCCCCGAACTTGGACGCCTCGAACGCCCACGGCAAGATCAGCTTGTCCCAGCCGTACTTCGTGGCGTAGTCGTCCAGCGGCAGCAACTGCCCCGCCTTGGCCATCGGGAGCACCTGTGAGGAGCCGTCCGCCTCGATGATGTCCGGGCCGCTGCCGGCCGCGAGCGCCGTGGTAACCGCCTGGAACAGCGTCTGGATCTGCTTGACCGTGAGATCGAGCTGGATGTCCTTGTGCGTGCTGTTGAAAGCCGTCACGAACTCCTTGGTGAAAAAGTCCTGCTCGGAGGAGTTCTCGAAGGCGTCCCAGAATTGCACCGAGTACGCGCCCGGAGCACCGCCGCCACCACCGCTGCTACCGCAGCCGGCCAGCGCGCCAGCCCCCGCCAGCCCCGCGCCGGCCAGCCCGGCCAGCGTGAGAAACCTTCTGCGATCCAACCCTGTCTGAACATGCCCTGGCTTCATCTGCCGTGGCTCCTATCTGGTACCTGCCGGCGTCGCTTGCTCTTCAGCGAGCACGGCTGTCCGTCGGGCAAGGTCGGCGATGCTGGAGTTGTCGAAGCCAGAGATCGCCGAGTGAATGGTGTCGTGCAGGGGCTCGGTCCAGGCTCCCGGCAGCGCCGCGGTCCCATGCAGAGCGCCGAACACAGAGCCGGCCGTGGCGCCGTCGCAGTCGGTGTCCAGGCCGGCCTCGACGGCGAGCCCGATCGTCCGGCTGAAATCGCCCTCACCCCAGAGCAGGGCGGCGGTGACCGCGGCGGCGTTGTTGATCGTGTGCACCCAGTGGTAGTGACCCAGCCGCTGTTCGATCTGCGCGATGCCCTGGTCCCAGCTCGCGCCGCTGTCGTAGTTCGTCAGGACCGCACGCAGCGCCTCGGCCAGCCGGGATCCGGCCGGCACCGCGGTCAGCGAGACGTCGAGCGCCTCGCGGGCCGTCGGTACGCACAGGCTCGCGGCGATGAGCGCCGCGGCCCACATCTCGCCGTAGACGCCGTTCCCGGTGTGGGACAGCGCCGCGTCGCGGTAGGCGAGCAGCGCCGCGCCGCGCGGATCTCCCGGCCTGACGTAGCCGAACGCGTCGGCCCTGATCATGGCCCCGATCCACTCCCGGTACGGGTTGAAAGTACGGGCGCTGTCCGCGGGGTCGTGACCGCGGACCAGGTTCCGGTATGCCGCGCGCTCGGCCGTGTAGGTCTGCGTGAACGGCAGGTGCCGCAGCCATTCGAAGGCGACGTCCGCGGTGGTGAACTCCGGGCCGTACTTCTCCATCAGGTGCAGGCCGAGGATGGTGTAGTCGGTGTCGTCGTCGCGTGCCATCGCGTTGACCCGCCCCCTGGTGGCCTCCCGCCAGGACCGGTGCAGGGTCATGCCCTCCGGCATCGGGTCGAGCACCGGCAGGTAGTCGGTGATCGGGTAGGCGTCCGCCAGCTCGAGGTAGCCGCGCAGCTTGCGGCGGTTCCAGCCGTGCCCTTCGACCGGTTTGCCGAGGTTGCACCCGGCGCAGCGGCCCAGCCAGGCGGCGTACAGCCGGTCGGTCAGCTCCGCGTGGCCGGGCACGGCCAGCGTGTCGCCGGCGGGTACGGCCAGGATCTCGGCCTCGGTCTGCGGCTCGTCGTACGGCCAGTCCGCACTGACGCTGGTGTCTTCGAGTTCACGGTAGGCGTTCTCGAGTGCCGCGGACCAGCGCGGGCCGTCGGCCGCCAGGACCTGCTTGACGCCCGGCAGCACGGCGGCCACGTCGTAACCGCTTTCCTGCCGCTGGATGATCTCGTCGGCAAGCAGTTCGCGGAGGTCGAGCGCGTCGTGCATCGGATCCCTTTCCTCGAAGACGATCTTGATAAGAACGTTTCCAAAGCTTCACTCCAGCACATATCCCCTGTCAAGGGGTGGATGTAGACGATCTAGTAGTGATATGAAAAGAACGTCTTCATTCGTTTCTGAGCATCGTCACGGAGCACGCATGCCGCCTTCGGCTTCCCGGCCCACCCTCGTGACCGTCGCGCGCCTAGCGGGCGTCTCGGTCGCGTCGGCCTCGCGGGTGCTGAGCGGCGGGACGGCGACACCCGAGATGGAACAGCGGGTGCGCGAGGCCGCCGCGCAGCTCGGCTACGTGCCCGATACCGCCGCCCGTTCGCTGCGGGCGCGCCGCACCAATCAGCTCGCGCTGGCGGTCCCCGACGTCGGCAACCCCACCTACGTGGAGCTGATGCGCGGCATCGAGTCGATCACCAGGACGTCCGGCTACCGGCTGCTGGTCCAGTCCACCGGTGCCGATTCCGCCGACGAGGTGAGCCTGATCGAGAGCCTGGGCCGCCGCTATGTGGACGGCCTGATCATCGTGCCGATCCGGATCACCAACGAGCTGCTGCGGGCACTGGCCGCCGCCACCGCGCCGATCACGGTGGTCACCTCGCTGCCCGAGGGCTCCCTGGTGGACAACGTGCGGACCGACTCCGGGCTCGGCGTGACGATGGTCATCGAGCACATGCGCACCGCCGGACGGCGCTCGTTCGCGATGCTGAACGGCCCGGTGGACACCGTTCCCGGCGCGGAACGGATCAGGGGCTTCGAGGCCGCCATGGCCACCGCCGGCCTGCGGCCGGTGGCGGTCGAGTGCGCCGAGGACTTTACCTACGCGGCCGGCCTGACCGCGGCGCGGCGCCTGTTCGGCGGCTGCCGCCCCGACGGGGTCATGTGCGGCAACGACCTGCTCGCCTTCGCCGCCATCCGGGCGCTGCGCGAACGCGGGCTTGACGTGCCGCGCGACGTGGCCGTGGCGGGTATTGACGATACAGACCTAGCCGAGATGCACATGCCGTCGCTGACCAGCGTGTCGCTGGAGTCGGCGGCGCGCGGCAAGCTGGCCGCCCGCATGCTGCTCGACCGGATCGCGAATCCGGACCTGCCGCCGCGCAAGGAGCGGGTGCTGCCGCGGCTGGTGATCCGGGAGTCAGCCTGACGATGAGGAGACAATAGTGACTGATGCCCCTGACGAGCTCGAGCAGCGTGCTGTCGGATGCCTGGCGGGAGCGGCCGTGGGCGACGCCCTTGGCGGCGCCACCGAGGGCTACACGCCCGAGGCCATCCGGCACCGTTACGGCGGCCCCGTCACCGGCATCGTGGGACCTTTTTACGACGACTGGAAGGACCGCCGGCCGGCCTCGCCGTACCACAAGGGCGACGGCCACGTGACCGACGACACGCTGATGACGTCGCTGCTGGTGCGCGTCTACGCGGACAAGCACGATCACCTCGATGCCTATGACATCGCGTCCAGGCTCGTCCCGCTGCTACTCAACGAGCGGGTCTGGATACCCGAGCTGCACGAGGAGACGATCGCGCTGCGCCGGATCTTCCTCGCCGAGAAGTGGCTGGTGACGCGCCTGCATTACGGGCACATCGATCCCCGCGAGGCCGGCGTCGGGAACATGGTGAACTGCGGGGCGGCCATGTACATGGCCCCGGTGGGCATCGTCAACGCGACCCGCCCCGACCGCGCCTACGCCGAGGCGATCGAACTCGCGGGCGCGCACCAGTCGAGCTATGGCCGGGAGGCTGCTGGCGTGTTCGCCGCCGCGGTGGCGCAGGCGATGACGCCGGGAGCCACGGTCAGATCGGTGGTGGACACGTGCCTGGAGGTGGCCAGGGACGGAACCCGCGACGCGATCGCCGCCGTCTGCGACGCCGCCGCCGGACTGCACGACTGCCTGGCCGCGGCGCCCGAACTGCGCGAGGCGGTGATCCCGTACGACTCGGTCGGCCCGGACTACCGCGCGCCAGGGCTGGACGCGCGGCGGCCCAGCCGGCTGCACGCCATCGAGGAACTGCCGATCGCCCTCGGCATGCTGGTCGTGGCCGACGGCGAATACCGCGAGGCGGTGCTGGGCGGCGTCAACTACGGCCGTGATTCTGACTCGATAGCGACGATGGCCGGCGCGATCTCCGGCGCCATGCACGGGCTGGCCGCCGTTCCCGCCGACTGGGCGGCGGCGGTCGCTGACGGCAGCCGCATCGACCTGCACGCTCCTGGCCGGACGATGGCGGCCGTGGCCCGCGAGGTGTCCGCGCGCGACCTGGCGCGCGAGAACCGCCAGTCCGCCGCCTTCGCCATGCTCCGCCAGCCGACGGCCATAGCCAGCTAGCGTCCCGGTTACCCTCCCGCGCCGTCAGCTACGTCATGACCAGTCGCTGAGCATCGCGGCTAGCGGCTGGTACACCGTGCCGCGCAGCCAGTCCAGGCGTTCCTCGCTGACCTGGCGGGGTATCGCTTCGACCCACATGATCAGGTAAAGGTAGGCGCGATAGAGCGAGAGTCGCCGCCGGGTCGCGGCGTCGAAGGTGACCGTGCCGCCGGCGGCGCGGTAGCCGTGCAGGAACGCGGTGTCCCGCTCGATGTCGCCGAACAGGGCGAGCGAAACGAACTCGGCAACCGGGTCACCCCAGAATGCGCGTTCCGCGTCGATCAGGGCGCCCACCCGGTTCTTGTCGATGAGGATGTTGCCGTCCCACAGGTCGAAGTGCACGAGCACAGGCGTGGTCACCTCATCCAGCACCGCGGCCTGCCCGGCGAACAGCGCCTGGATCTCCGCGGCCGGCCTGGGCAGCGTGACCGCGTAGGTGCCAGCGTCGGCCAGCACCGCGTCCACCATGTTCCCGAACGCCTCCCGCCAGGTCGCCCGCAGCGGCCCGAGCGCCAGCGACGGGTAGCCGAACCCGGTCCCGGTGATCGTGTGCAGGCGCGCGACCTGACGGCCAAGCTCGGTCCGCAACTGGTCCCGTCCGGCGCCGGCCGGCCGGGGCGTGAGCCGCGGCCAGGGCGTGCCCGGGCAGTGCGTCATCACCAGGCTGGTGTCGTCCACGGCGATCACGGCCGGCACCGCGATGTCCGGACGCCGGCCCGCGAGCTGGTAATACAGCGCCTCGGTCCCGGTCATCCCCCGCTCATAGCGCAGCAGCCGCACGGCCGGTCCGGGCGAGAGCTTCACCACCAGCCTGGCGCCGTCGGCCAGGCACACCAGATAGACGTCGTTGAACGTCCCGCCCGCGAGCAGGCGCCGATCCGCCACCTGCTCCCAGCTCACACCGGCCTTGGCCAGGGCCGAGGCCAGTTGTTCCGTACGGTCGCCGGTCACCTGCCCATTAGTACAGGGCCGCGACGCCTCCGGCCAGGCCTGCCTGCACCTGGCGGCTCACATCGTCGGCCAGGACCTCAGCGTCACCTGCCTCGAGACCGTCCAGAGCGATGCGGGCGATCTCGGCGGGGTCGGACTTGGCGACGTCCAGGTGACGGGTCATGTCGGTGCTCATGTAGCCGACGTGCAGGGCGGTGACCTGGGTACCGTTGGGCGCAAGCTCCTGGCGCACAGCGTTGGTCAGCGCCCATTCGGCGGACTTGGCCGCGCAGTAGGCGCCGGACGCGGGAAAGGCGATCCAGGACAGGACGGACAGCACGTTGAGGATCGCGCCCGCGCCGTTGGCGGCCAGGTGCGGCGCGAACCCGCGGACCATGGCGAGGGTGCCGAAGTAGTGCGTGCGCATCTCCAGCTCGATATCGGCCAGGTCCCCGCCGACCAGGGCGGCCCCGGTGGAGCTGCCGGCGTTGTTGACCAGGAGCGTGACGTCGGCGAGGTCGCGGGCGGCGGCGGCCACGGAGGCCTGGTCCGTGACGTCAAGGCGGACCGGCGTCACGCCCGGCAGCGTGATGGTCTCCGGGTTGCGGGCCGCGGCGTAGACGCTGGCACCGCGCTCAAGCAACTGCCGCGTGAGGTGGGCGCCGAGCCCCCGGTTGGCTCCGGTGACCAATGCGGTGCTTCCCGCGATCTTCATGGCGGCAGGTCCCTTCTGCTGACTTTTGCTTTACATAGCCAGGGTCGAGCCTATGGAGCTGGCTATGCATTAGTCAAGTCAGCAAACTCGTCCGGGACGCGCCGCGAAACCCGCCCCGCCCACGCCCCGCCCCCCACCTCTCCCCTCCCCCCTCCCCCCTCCCCTCTCCCGTAGGTCATTTGCGCGATTGACCTCGCTAGAGCGGGTCAATCGCGCAAATGACTCGGCTGCGGGATGGCAGGAAAGGTGGGACCGCCCGGCTAGAGCTCGTGCCCGGTGGTGCTGTCCACATAGGCGGGGATGTCGCCCTCGTGACGGTCGCCGGTCGTGGGCGTACCCTCGGGCTCGAACATGAGAATCGCGGCGCCCTGGGCCGAAGACGGGCGGTGCTCTGTGCCCTTGGGCACGACGAAGACATCGCCCTTGCGCAGGATGACGGTCCGCTCAGCGCCCTGCTCATCGCGCAGGGAGACGTCGAACTGGCCGTCCAGGACAAGGAAGAACTCATCGGTGTGCTCGTGCACGTGCCACAGGTGATCGCCCCTGGCGTGGGCGATCCGCACTGTGTAGTCGTTGACATGACCGACGATGCGCGGGCTGTAGATGTCGTCGAAACTGGCCAGTGCCTCAGTGAGGTTGATCGGGGTCATATGCCCCACGTTACTGGTAGGTGATGAGATCGGCCCGGTCGACATGGAGCAGGTCGGTGACCAGGTTCGCGGGGAGGCGTTCGGCGCTCTCGGGACGGACGTAGGGCACGATCCGGACGGTGAACCTCTCGCCCGGCTGAACCAGCTCGCGGAGCTTATCGGTGATCATGACCCGCTTGCTCACCGGGATGAGCTGGTGCTCCGGGCGCAGGTCGAAGGGGCGCCGCTCACGGGGCGGCTCGCAGTGGCCCTCGTCCCCCGCGCACCCGCCGTGGCCGAAGATCCAGAACGACCCGGCATAGCTCTCGTCAGTGGTCGGGGTGTCCGGTCCCGCGCCGGCATTGTTGATGAACAGCCGCGCCTCGAAGCTGGCCTTGGCGTGGTCCACCCCGTGGAACTCCAGGTCGGCACGCTGATACGGCTCGGCCGGCGCTTGCAGCGTGACGGTCAGCGGGTTGGAGACGAACTCAGCCATGGGTCTCCTATCCGGGAGTGGAGGAACTGGCCGAGGCCGCGTAGTCGTAGCCGAGCGCGGTGACGCTGAGCGTCTGGCCGACGGTGAGTGTCGGGAACGGCCCGAGCGGATGGCTGTGCGGGACCGTACCGACCCCGGCACCGGGGTGGGCGAGCTGCCACAGCGCCCAGATCCGGTCGATCATCGTGTGGTGGGCCCAGAACAGCGGGTCGAAGGCGGCCACGGGGATCTCGCTCATCGTGCCGCCCACCCAGTTGTGCACCTGGTTGTGCAGGTCTTCCAGCTGCGTGGTGAGGTCTTCGAAGTCCTTCAGCGCGAGCACGGTCTTCACCTGGGCCGCGCTGGGCAGCCCGGCGGATCCGTGGCCGCCGCCGTTCGGGCCGGGAGTTCGCGAAGTGTGCGCAACCCGCGGAATGCTGTTCTGATTGAACTGGGCATCCGGGATTCCGGTGACGGGAGCCCCGGCCAGCGGGTTTTCCTTGCCGCCGGCCAGCTTCGCCGCCGCGTACGCTGCCGGGATGCCGGCCTGCGTGGACCAGTCCCACCACGGCAGGCTCACCTGGCTGCCGTGTGGCATCGCATCCAGCAGATGCTGCTCGAAGTAGTACAGGTAAGCCCGGTGCCAGGGCAGGAAAAGCGGGCCGCCGTGCACGCACGAGATCGGCAGCGGCAGTCCGTGAATGCCCGCCCAGTACTCGAAGCCGCGATCGTCGTGCCGCCCGAGCATGGTGCTGAGCGCGGACCGGAACCCCTCGAGGTCGCTCGCGGTCATCGCGGTGACGCTCTTGCGGTATCGCCGCGTGGACAAGCTGGCGCTAGCCGGCGTTTCGGTCACAAGGGGACCATACCGCCGGCGGCCATCCC
>DASXDG010000171.1:0-4346 GCA_036490795.1 Streptosporangiaceae bacterium | reverse complement strand
TGGCGCGGTCCGGCCATGCAGGACGTCGGTTTGCAGGAAAGCGCGGCGTTTGACGCGGCGGTCACCCGGCTTGAGAGGCTGCGCCTGACCGCCATGGAGGACCGGTTCGATGCGGAGTTCAGCCTCGGCCGCGGTGCGGAGCTGGTCACGGAGCTGACCGACCTGGTGGCCGCGCATCCGGTGCGGGAACGGCTTGTCGCTGCGCTGATGCGTGCCCTCGTGGCGGCCGGCCGCGACACCGAGGCGCTTCGCGTGTACCAGCGCACGAGAGAAGCCCTGGCCGACGAGCTGGGCGTCGACCCCTCACCGGAGCTGTCCGCGTTGCATGTGGCTCTGCTGCGGGGCGAGCTGGGACGGCCGGAGGAAACCCGGAAGACCAACTTGCGTGCCGAGCTGACCAGCTTCGTCGGCAAGGACGCTGATGTCGTTGCGGTCCGCGAGCTCATCGCCGGGCATCGGCTCACCACCCTGATCGGGCCGGGCGGCTCGGGGAAGACCAGGCTGGCCGCGGAAACCGCGCGCACGATGCTCGGCGACCTGCCGGACGGGGCCTGGCTGGTGGAACTGGCCGCCATCGGCGCGGACGGTGACGTAGCCCAGTCGGCGCTCGCTGCGCTCGGCCTCCGCGATGCCTTGCTCGGCGAGGCACAGAACGCGGAACCGACGGACCGGCTCATCGCCGCGATCCGCGAGCGGGAGGCGCTGCTGATACTTGATAACTGCGAGCACGTGATCGAGTCGGCGGCGGCGTTCGCCTATCGAGTGCTCGGCGAGTGCCAGCGGCTGCGGATCCTGGCCACGAGCAGGGAACCGCTCGGCATCACCGGGGAGGCGCTGTGGCCGGTTGAGCCGCTGGCCTTGCCAGAAGAGGACGCCAGCTCCGGGGAGATCGAGTCCTCTCCAGCCGTCCAGTTGCTGCAGGACCGGGCGGGCGAGGTGCGCAGGGATCTCACGGTCGACACCCACACGTTGTCGACGATGGCGCGCGTCTGCCGGTCGCTGGACGGGATGCCGCTGGCGATCGAACTGGCCGCGGCCAGGTTGCGCACCATGTCCATCGATCAGCTGGCCAGCCGGCTCGACGACCGGTTCCGCCTGCTGACCAGCGGCAGCCGTACCGCGTTGCCGCGGCACAGGACGCTCCGCGCGGTGGTCGACTGGAGCTGGGAGTTGCTCACCGACGCAGAACGGACGGTCCTGCGCAGGCTCTCGGTGTTCTCGGGCGGGGCCAGCCTGGAAGCGGCCGAGTGGGTCTGCGTTGGCGATGCGGTCGAGCCGGAGCAGGTGCTTGAGTTGCTCACTTCGCTGGCCGAGAAGTCGCTGCTGCGCGCCGAAGGCGACAGCGCACCGCGCTACCGGATGATGGGCACGATCAAGGAGTACGCCGCAGACCGGCTCACCGAAGCGGGGGAATCGGACCTGGCCCGGCAGGCACACCTCGGCTACTTCACCGAACTCACCGAGTCCGCGGATCCTCACCTGCGCCGCGCCGAGCAACTGGCCTGGCTCGCCCGGCTCGAGGCGGATCACGACAACATCGGTGCCGCGATGCGAGGCGCCATCGCGGCCGGCGAGGCGCAGGAGGCGATGCGGCTCGCGGCGGCCGCAGGCTGGTACTGGTGGCTCACCGGGCGCCGGTCCGAAGGCCTCGAGCTGATCGTCGCGGCCACCACCATCCCCGGCGAGGTGACCGATGAGGTCCGGGCCATGGTGTATGCGCTGGTGGTGATGTTCGTGACCTCCGGGCGGGCCGATGCCCCGCAGGCCGCGGAGTGGATCCATCAGGCGTATCGGTTCAGCCAGCGCAGTCGGCAACGCAACCCGCTGTTGGGGTTGGTTATCCCGCTGGAACGCATGCTGGAGGGGCCGGGCGCCTCGTTGTCCGCGTTCGAGTCGCTGCTGGACAGCGAAGACCCCTGGGTACGCGCCCTGGCCCGGTTTCACCTCGGCAAGATGCGGATCGTGCTCGGCCAGAGCGGCCGGGATGCGGAGGCCAATCTGGAGCTGGCGCTCGCCGAGTTCCGGGCGCTCGGCGAACGGTACGGGATTTCGCTCGCGCTGTCCGAGCTGGCGGAGCAGAGCGCCATGCGCGGCGATTTCGCTAATGCGTGCGAACACTATGAACAGGCGGCCGCGGCCATCACCGAGGTCGGTGCCACCGAGGATGTCATCCGGATGCGGACCGGCCAGGCCCTGATGTTCTGGCTGAAGGGCGATCAGGACGCTAGCGCGGCCGCCATCGCCGAGGCCGAGCGCTGTGCCGAAGCGGTCACCTGGCCGGATGCGCTGGCCGAGCTGGCGCTGGCCAAGGTCGCACTCGCTCGCTGGGGCGGCCACGCCGACGAGGCCCGCCACCAACTCGGCGTCGCGGCCACCCTGCTGGGTGACGACGCGGAGCGGGCGAATTTCCGCGCGGAACTTCACGACGTGCTCGGATATCTTGCCGACGATCTCAGTGAGGCCCGTACCCACCGTGTCGCGGCCTGGCAGGCGGCGTCCGAGGCTGGATACGCACCCCTGATCGCCAAGATACTCGTCGGGTTCGCGGACCTGGCCCTTCGCTACGGCCAGTATGAGCAGGCGGCGCGGTTGCTCGCGGCCAGCGTCGGCGTACGCGGACGGCCGGATCTTTCCGACCCGGATGCGGCCAGGATTGAGCGGGATGCGCGGCGTCACCTCGGCGAAGCACGGTTCGCCGAGGTGACGCAGGAGGGTACGCAGACGAGCTGGTCTGAGCTGGTCGAGGTCACGCTCGCTTCGTGACGGTCAGCCTGCTGCACGCTGAATGACGATGTCGCCATGCCGCGTGCGGGCGTGAACCATGACCTTGTCGCCCGCTGGGTCAGCTTTTCCCTGCGGCGAGACGAAGTCGTGCACCGCCCCCCGCTCGCTGTTGACGTCGACGGAGGCAGCGGAGCCCTCGCTGATGCCGACCTCGATGTTTCCCGAGCCGTTCATCAGCTTGGCCTGACCGTGTGCCATCCGGCCGATCCGGATGGCACCGCTGGCTGTCGTGGCGGTGATGCTGCCGTCGGCACGGTCGATGTCGATATCGAAGCCGCCGCTGCCGCTGCTGAGATCGAGGTCGGCTGAGGCGTGGCCGATCCAGGCCCGCCCGCCCGAGCTCGTGAGCCCGACAGTGCCGTTGACCTCACCGATCCGCATCGCGAACGCCCCGCCGTCGATGTTGGCGCGCCCGGCGATGTGGCCGATCGCGACCTCACCGGACGCGATGCTCGCCTGCAGCGCGTCGATGCGGTCCAGCTGGACCTGACCCGATGCCAGATGCAGCTCGCACTGGCCGACTGGGCCGTCAACCTGAACGTTCGAGTGCGCCAGGTACGCGGCCAGGCTGGAGCCGGCGGGCAGGTTGATCGTGATGGTGACCGAGCCACTCTTGTCCCCGGGTGTGGTGGTTTTGACCGATAGCTGACCGTCGGCGAAGTCGACCTTGGTCTTGCTGGCCACCTTGACGTCCGACCGGCTCGCCTCGTTGATGGGTTCGACCAGCACCACGGTGTCGGTCCGGTCGCTCGCGGTGGCCCGCACCTGGGCCCCGGCGACTTCCACGGTGGCGGTGATGGGCCCTGGCGTGGCGAATGTAGGCATGAAACTTTCTCCTCTTGTCTGGTACGCGATTTGCTGGTGGGCGGCTCAACCGACGCCCGGGCGGTCAGGCTCGCTTCCTGAAGGTCGAGAGCGACCACAGGTACCCGACCAGGGCGATCCCGACGCACCAGGCGACGGCGGCGATCGCGTTGCCGGCTGACGGTGCGCCGGTCAGCAGCCCACGCAGAGTTTCGATGATCGGCGTGAAGGGCTGATACTCCGCGAATTCCTTGACACCAGCTCCCATCTTGGCCACCGGCACGATCGCACTGCTCAGGAACGGCAGCAGGATCAGCGGCACGATGGCCATCCCCGCCGACTCCGGGGTTTTCGCAAACAATCCCAGGGCGACCGTGATCCAGCTGGCCGCGAAGCCGACCAGCACGATGACACCGATCACACCGAGCCATTCGAGGAAACTCGCGGCCGGCCGGAATCCCAGCCCGAAGGCCACTCCGATGATCGCCGCAATGGCGATAAAACTGGTCAGCATACTGGCGACGACATGAGCACTCAGTACGGCGCTGCGGGAGATGTCCATCACCTTGAACCGGTTGATGATTCCCTTGGTCATGTCGGAGTTCACGGCCAGCGCAGTCGCGCTCAATCCGTAGCAGATCGCCAGCACGATCATTCCCGGCGTCGCGTAATCGATGTAACTGGCGCCGACATTGAAAGCGCCGCCGATCACGTAGACGAACATCAGCAGGAGCACGACCGGGAATATGACCGCGTTG
>DASXDG010000170.1:0-6671 GCA_036490795.1 Streptosporangiaceae bacterium | reverse complement strand
CGGGTCAACAATCGTTTGCAGCTGGCGCGGGTAAGAGCGCTGGCGCCGTGGTCGAGCCGCGGACGATGAGCTCGGGCGCCAGGTACAGGACCTTCACCGGCCCTTCGGCGCCGCCGATCCGCTCGAGCAGCAGCTGGGCGGCCTCGGTGCCCAGTTGGTAGTGCGGGAACCGCACCGTGGTCAGCGGCGGCCGCAACCTGTCGATGAACGGCATGTCGTTGAAGCCGACGAGGGACACCCCGTCCGGGCATTCCAGCCCCACCTCTTCGAACGCGGCGTAGCAGCCGACGGCCAGCATGTCGTTCGCGGCCGCGATCGCGGTGAACGAGCCGCCCCGGGCGAGCAGTTCGCGGCAGCACCTGGTGCCCTCGTCGACCGTGTACCTGGTCGCGTACACGACCAGGCTCTCGTCCACGGCCAGGCCATGCTGGGTCATCCCGTCGCGGAACCCGCGCAGCCTGCTCACCCCGGTCGATGCTTCCTGCGGCCCCGCGATGTGCGCGATGCGTGCGTGACCGAGCCCGGCCAGGTGGGTGACGGCCATCCGGGAGCCCTGCTCGTTGTCCACCGATACCGAGGGGAAGCTGTAGTCCTGGGAGAGCCGGTTCATCAGCACCAGGGGCAGGTCGCCCGCGGCGGCCCCGGCCAGCATCCGGTCGTGCAGCGTGGCGGTGGCCAGCACGAACCCGTCCACATGCCGCGCGCGCATCTGCTCGAACAGCAGCCGCTCCCGGTTCGGGTCGGCGTCCGTGTTCCCGATCAGCGCGACGTACCCGGCGGCGGCGAGCTTGTCCTCGAGGCCGCGCACTATCGGCGGGAACAAAGGATTGTTCAGGTCGGGAATGAGCACGCCGACCGAGTACGAGCGGCGCGTCCGCAAGCTGCGCGCCACCGGGTTGGGCCGGTAACCTAGCTTCGCCGCGGCGGCGGAGACCCGCTTGGCGGTTTCCTCGCTGACCAGCAGCCGCGTTTCTGGATTGAGCGCGCGCGAAGCAGTGGCCGGGTGGACCCTGGCGGCCGCGGCCACATCTCGCAGTGTGGCGGGCCGGTCAGGCATGCCTCATCTCCGCTCCCCCTCTGAACGCGCTAAGCCTATCCTCTGTGAACATCCGATTGCACGCTGCACTGCGGGTCGTTTGCATAGAGCTTTCCCGTGGCAGGATCAGACGGTGGCTGCGATCGAGATCGTGCGCGGCGATATTACCGAGGAACAGACGCAGGCGATTGTCAAGACCGCGGCTGGCACCGTTACGGGCATCGAGCTGATCAGGCTGGTCGCCTTCGACCGGAGCGCGGAGAAGCTGCTGACCGCCGCCCTCGGGGAGGCATCAGGCGGCTGAGCGGATGCACCACTGCTCGTTATGATCTTGTCGCTGGTCCGTATGTTCCCGCGTGCTACTGTGGCAGCCGTCGCGGCTCCGGCCGCGGCACATGCGCGCAGGCAGCGAAGCCGGTGAAGCCCGCCCCTCCGAATCCGGGGCGGATCATTCCGGCGCTGTCCCGCAACTGTGACGGCCCGTCCAGGGCCCAAGCCAGGTCGCCTCCTGACGCGCTAGACGCCATCGACCCTCGTGGGAAGGGTGATCCGTCCCGGGCAGTACCCTGTTCGGCGGTCTCTCCTTCCTTCCCCGCTGGAAGGAAGCTCCTGTTCCGATGAAGACCCCCCTTCGCGCCGGACTGCTCGCGATCGCCGCCGCGGCGCTCGTGGCCGGCTGCAGCTCAAGCAGTTCGAGCAGCCCTCCCGCCGCGAGCTCAGGCCCGCCGTCAAGCCCGCCGTCGAGCGCGGCCGCCGCCAGCTTCCCGGCGACGGTCACCACCTCTACCGGCACGGTCACCATCAAGGCCAAGCCCGCCCGCATCGTGTCCCTGTCGCCGACCGCCACCGAGGACCTGTACGCGGTCGGCGCCGGCGGCCAGGTGGTCGCCGTCGACTCCGACTCCGACTATCCCGCGACCGCTCCGGTGACCAAGCTGAGCGGCCTGACGCCGAACGTGGAGGCGATCGCCAAGTACAAGCCCGACCTGGTCATCGCCTCGGCGAACACCAACGGCCTGGTGTCCGGCCTGACCAAGCTCGGCGTCCCGGTGATGATCGAGGAAGCGGCGGCCAACCTCAGCGACGCGTACCAGCAGATCGAGCAGATCGGCGTGGCCACCGGTCACGGCGCCGCGGGCCAGGCAACGGTGACGTCGATGAAGAATCAGATCGCCAGTGATGTCCAGCAGGCCGGATCCGGCCACAAGGCCCTGACCTACTACTGGGAGCTGTCCGCCAACCCGTACTACTCGGCGGCCTCGTCGACGTTCATCGGCCAGATCGTGGGCCTGTTCGGCCTGAAGAACATCGCGGACGCCGCGGACAAGGCCTCGGACGGCGGGTACCCGGAACTGTCCGAGGAGTACATCGTCTCCGCCAAACCGCAGATCATCTTCCTGGCCGACAACGAGGCGGCCGACGGCGGCCAGAGCCCGTCGATCGTCGCCAAGCGGCCCGGCTGGAGCGGCATCCCGGCGGTGAAGGACGACGAGATCGTCGCGCTGAACGACGACATCGCCTCCCGGTGGGGTCCGCGCCTGCCCACCCTCGTCCAGGAAATAGCGCAGGCCGTGGAGAAGGCCGCTAGCTGACGTGCGGCACAAAACCAGCGCGTACGGGATCGCGGCGGCCTTCCTGGTCGTCGCGATGCTGGTCAGCGCGCTGGTGGGCGCCGCCGACCTCAACCCCTGGGCGACCGTCACCGCCCTGCTGCACCTGCCGTCCAGCCTGGACTCGCTGGACCGGGCCGTGCTGTTCCAGATCCGGCTTCCGCGCATCGTCCTCGGGGCGCTGGTCGGCGGGCTGCTCGCCGTCGCCGGCGCCGGGTACCAAGGGGTATTCCGGAACCCGCTGGTCGACTCGGGGATGCTGGGCGCGTCGGCGGGTGCCGGGCTCGGCGCGACGATCGCGATCGTGTACCTGGGCGGGATCGGGCCGTCGGCGGTACCGATCGCGGCGTTCATCGGCTCGCTGGCCGGGGTCTGCGTCGCGTACGTCGCGGGCGCCGCCGGCGGGACGGGGATCGCGACGCTGCTGCTGGCCGGCGTGGCGGTGAACCTGTTCCTGACCGCCGTGCAGACCTACTTCCAGCAGCGGTCCGCGTCCGACGTCCAGCAGGTGTACGTCTGGCTGCTGGGGTCGCTGTCCGGAGCGACCTGGCAGCAGGTGCTGGAGATCTTGCCGTATTCCGCGGTGAGCGTGGCCGTCGTGCTGCTGCACGGCCGGCACCTGGACGTGCTGTCGGTGGGCGACGAGGAGGCCAGGTCGCTCGGCATCCGGCCGGACCGCACCCGGCTGATCGTGGTCGCCGCGTGCGCGCTGGCGGCGGCGAGCGCGGTGGCGGTCAGCGGACTGATCGGCTTCGTCGGCATCGTGGTACCGCACATCGTCCGCCGGCTGGCGGGCACGTCGTACCGGCATGTGCTGCCGCTGTCGCTGATCGGCGGCGCGGGCTTCCTCGTGCTCGCCGACACGCTGGCCAGGACCATCCTGTCCCCCGCCGAGCTCCCGATCGGCGTGGTGACCGCGCTGATCGGCTCGCCTGTCTTCGTCTGGATCCTGCGAACGACCAGGTCGGTGCGCACATGAGCACGCTCGCGGCGCGCGATGTGTCGGTCTCACTCGACGGGACCCCGATCGTGCACGAGGTTTCCTGGTCGGTGGGCTCCGGCGGCTGGCTCGCCCTGATCGGGCCGAACGGCGCGGGCAAGACGACCACGCTGCGCGCCACGGCGGGGCTGATCCGGTACAGCGGGCACCTGCTGCTCGACGGCACCGAACTCCGCGCGATCGCCCACCGTGCCCGGCTGATCGCCTATGTGCCGCAGGAACCCGAACTCCCGCCGGACATGACGGCCGGGGAGTACGTGCTGCTCGGCCGGACCCCGTACATCAGTTACCTCGGTGGTCCCGGCCGGCGGGACCGGGACGCGGCGAGAAACGCGATGGACCGGCTGGACCTGACCGCGTTCGCGGACCGCGGGCTGGGCACCTTGTCCGGGGGCGAGCGCAGGCGCGCCGTGCTGGCCAGGGCGCTGGCCCAGGAACCTGCCGTGCTGCTGCTCGACGAGCCGACCTCGTCCCTGGACATCGGCCACCAGCAGCAGGTGCTTGACCTGATCGACGAATTGCGTACCAGCGGCGGACTGACCGTGCTGTCCACGCTGCATGACCTCACCACGGCCGGGCAGTACGCCGATCAGCTGGTGCTGATGCACCAGGGCCGGATCGAGGCGTCGGGAGACGCGGCGTCCGTGCTGACGCAGGAGCGCATCGCGCGTGTTTACGCGGCGCGCGTCACGGTACGCACGCAGGCCGACGGAAGCACGGCGGTCACCCCGGTCCGCGGGCCACGGGTCGGCGAGTCATAGCAGCGCCTTGTACGCCCTGGCGCCGTCCAGCACCGCCGCGTGTACCGCCCTGGCGATCCGTGCCCCGTACCGTGACCGCGGCCCGGCGAACTCCTCCACCTGCTTCTTGCTGTTATCGTCTGGGTCGCCGCAGGCGACGCAGATGGCGTCCGAGGCCGTACCCGTACCGCGGAAGCCCGCCTCGAGCACAGCCTGCGTCTTCGCCTCTGTCGCGGTCATCACGGCGTTGACCAGCGCCGCGTCGGTCAAGGGCACCGGGACTTCGACGATGATGTTGATCGTCCGCGGCACATGGACCGGCCTCAGCTCGGGGTCTTCCGCGTCCGCGGGCGCCGCCGCCCAGGTCGGCACCCGCAGGCCGGTGGTCACCGTCGCCTCCACGTCCGCGTCGCGACGCTGGACCAGTTCGGTCACCTGCGCCGCGGTCAGCATGCCGACACCGGGCCCGGTCAGGCCGAGGCCTGCGGCCAGTTCGGCTAGGTGCTGGGCCGGGTCCATCCGGTCGTAGCCGCCGCGCACCTGCGCGTTCAGTACCCATTCCCGGGGCCCGGTCCCGCCGCCAAGCACGCTGCTGGCGATCATCCGGTAACCGGGGCCAGGATGCCAGCAGGCCATCGCCAGCTGGACGCCGTCCTCCTGACGCCAGTGCAGGTCAACGCGCATCCCAGAAGCCTAGAGTACGACCCGCCCGGTCCATCGCACTCGCCGTGAGCGGCTAGCGCTCGTTTAGGTAACGCTCCAGGTCGCCGCCAGCTTGTCCATCATCGCGTCCACCGCGGCGTCGGTGACCTGGCGCGCCGGATCGGCCAGATACCAGTCCACGATCTCGCGGGCACCCCGCTCGAACGGGATCACCGCATGCCAGCCGGGCACCAAGGCGCGCACCTTGGCGTTGTCGAACACCATCGAGTGCGCCTTGTCGCCCAGCAGGCCAGCCCCCCACTCCGGGTCGGCGGCGGCGATCACGTCCGACGGGACGTGCACCACGCGCTCGGTGACGCCCAGCGCGGTCGCCAGCGCCCGGGCGATCTGATTCCAGGTCAGCACGTCATCGGAGGTGATGTGCACCGCCTCGCCGAGCGTCCGCGGGTGGCCGAGCAGGGGGACGAACGCCCGGGCGAAGTCCTCGTGATGGGTCAGCGTCCACAGCGAGGTGCCGTCGCCGTGCACGATGACGGGCTGGCCGGCCAGCATCCGGCCGAGCACCGTCCCGCCGCCGTGCAACGGCACCTTGGTCTCGTCGTAGGTGTGCGAGGGCCGCACGATCGTTGCCGGGAATGCCCGTTCCCGGTAGGCGGCGACGAGCAGGTCCTCGCAGGCGATCTTGTCCCGCGAGTACTGCCAGTACGGGTTGCGCAGCGGCGTGGACTCGGTAACCGGCTGCCGCTCGGGCGGCGTCTGGTACGCCGAGGCGGAGCTGATGAATACATACTGCCTGGTCCGGCCCGCAAACAGGTCGATGTCGGTTTTCACCTGCTCCGGCGTGAACGCGACCCAGTCAACGACCGCGTCAAAGTCAAGACCCTTGATCTTCTCCATAACAGCGGCTGGTTCCCGGATATCGGCACGCAGCGTGGTCACCTGAGGCGGGAGCGGGCGGGTGGTGCTCAGGCCCCGGTTGAGCACGAACAGCTCGATCCCGCTGGCGACCGCGACCCGCGAGCATGCCGAGCTGATGGTCCCGCTGCCGCCGATGAACAAGACTCTGAGATTGCCCATACGCCTACGCTAACCCGCCCCCCGGCGCCGCCCCAGACCGGCCACTGCCGACGGCCAACCGGAACAAATGCCGGGAACTGCTCATGCTGCAACCTCTTCAGCAAATGGCGGTGCAGTGGGACGGCTAGTCCCCGCCGCTCGTCATCCGCTGGCACGCTGGAACCCGCCGCCCCCAAACCCACGCTGGAACCCGCCGCCCCAAACCCACGCTGGAACCCGCCGCCCCCAAACCAGGGTTGACATTAACGCGGCAATAATGCCCAGCGCGGCAAAAAACGTTGCTGTGAGCAGCATTTTCTTCCGCGATAAGACGAATTACCGTGTCATTGCCGCTCTGCTCGGGGCGGATGCGCACCGGAAGTGAACCCGGGTGCCCCAGTGCGTGTCCGGGTGCCGAGTCAGTCCGGCGGCTCGGGGGGCAGCCCGAAACGGGCGAATAGTTCTGTCCCCGTGATCCAGCCGGAATCCTTCGGCTCGAACGTGCCGGCGGCCAGGAAGGCGGTTACATCGCTTATCTTGTCTCCGCGCACGGTGAGCACGTCAAC
>DASXDG010000169.1:0-13947 GCA_036490795.1 Streptosporangiaceae bacterium | reverse complement strand
AGACCCGATCGTCTGCACCGACCCCAGGTTCACCGTGATCGTCTGCGGATACGCCGCCCCATCCGAGCTCTCCCAGTACGTACTCGTGTTCCCGTCGGTCACATCCGACGCCACATACGACTGGGCGTAGCTGCTGGCAGTGACCGGCTTGCCTAGCGCCAGGTTGGTGGCGGAGGTCACCCCAGTCCCGGACAGGGCCACGGTCAGCGGGCTGCCCGGCGCGTTGCTGGCCACCGTCAGCGAACCGGTAGCCGCGCCGCTCGCGGTGGGCTTGAACGTCACGCTCGCCGTGCAGGACGCGTTCGCCGCGAGCGAGGATCCGCAGCTGTTCGTCTCAGCGAACGGGGCGGCCGCCGCGACCGACGACAGGGTCGCGGTCGCGGTGCCGGTGTTGGTTATCGTGACGGCCTGGGCGGCGCTGGCCGACCCCGCCGTCTGGTTGCCGAACGACAGCGACGTGGGTGCGGCGGTCAGCTGCGGACCCGAGCTGTTCGTGACAGACATGGTGATGCTCTGCACGATCAGCGGCACGCTCGCGTTGGATACGTTGAGCCGCAAGTCCGCGCTGTCATTCTGCGCTTCCTGGAACTGCGCTCCGGTGAGCTGCACGGTTGCCGTTGCCCACGTCCCGGTCCCCGGGCTAGTGACGGTCGCGCCGCTCTGATACGCGTTGCCCGGCGTGTCATATTGCACCGTGAAGCCCTGACCCGCCGTGGCCCAGTAGGTGACCTGCATCGTCACGTTGGCTGCGGCCTCGACCGCGGACAGCGGATCGATTTGCAGGTAGATGTTCGCGTCACCGGCACCGCTCTGCGAAGAGGTCCAGGTCTCGTAGGCTGTCTCACCGCCCTGCGTGATCTGGGTCAGGTTGCCATCAGAACCCGAATTCGTGGTACCGACTTGCAGGAACGTCAGCCCCTGCCCGGCCTGGCCGGCGGTGGCCGACACGGAGGTAGCGCCGGTCTCCGTCACCGGGCAACTGGAGGACGCCGTGCCGGACGGCACCGCGCCCGCCACCACATTCCACTGGGCGAGCGTCGCGGCGCCGAGATCGGCGGTGGCGCAGATGAGGCCGCTGGATTGGACGGTCTGCGGGACGGCGGCGCCGGTCGCGGCGTTCACTAGGTGGTAGCTGCCAGAAGCCATGCCGAGGCCGGCCGGGCTGACCGAGACCGGCGCGTCATAGGTGGTGCCCGAGGTGATATTCCCCAGCGTCAGGGCGGCGCTGGTGCCGGAACTCGCGACGGCGGGCACGATCTGAAGATTCCCCACGTCCGGAGCGTCGATTGTCGCGTACGCCGACGAGTACTGGGTCAGCTGCGCCGGCTGGGTGAGCAGCGTGCCGCCTGCCCCCTTATAGGCGGTCAGGTTCGCATCGGTGCCGTTGAGCGGCAGCACCGCCTTGAACGAGGACAGGCTGACCGCGCCGTTGTTTACTTCCTGGCTGGTCACCACAGTGAATCCGGACTGGTAGTTCAGCCACAGGTTCGCGAGCTGACCCTCCACGTTGTTCAGGCTGCCGCCGCTGGTATTGCCGTACCCCTGCGAGAAGTCGATATAGACGGCCACCGGCTGCTGCGGATACGTCCCGGACAGGCTCTTGAGTTCGGGCAGGTCGGCCGTGTAGATGGGGAAGCCGACGGTGTCCTTCTCCGTCCCGTCATGGATGAAGAAGTCCTCACCGCCACCTTCTGGCAGGCCCATCGCGTAGCTGGAGATCCACTGCACCGCCTCCGCGGCCAGCTGGGAGTTGCTGGGCGGCGCGGTCCACTCCTGCGCCACCTTCACCCCGTACGCGCGGGCTAGGCTGCCGAACGTCAAGGTGAGGCCCTGGGAGCTGGCGTCGTCATCGATGACGGTGACGTTGTACTGCTTGGCCAGCTTGAAGAACGTGTCCGGGTTGTTGGCGTAGTTGGTCGCGTTGCCGAAGCCGCCGCCGAAGTAGTAATACAGCGGCGTACTGGCGGTGATGTTGCGCACGCCGGCGGTCAGCGTCCCGTAAGTCTGCGCGACGCTCCACGCGCGGAACGCCTGGAACACGCCGAATAGGGCAGCGCCTGGCGCGGCCGCCGGCACCTGGCTGAACGAACTGTAGGAGGTGCCGTTGTCGGAATTGAACGTGGCGATGGTGCCGTAAGTCTGCGGCAGGTAGGTGTTCCGGAACTCGCTGACGTCGTCGGCCGCGTAGCCGCCGCCGGCGCCGTTGAGGTCCCACTGGGCGTCAAGGTAGCCGTAGTTCAGGACGGCACCGCCGTAGCCGCCGGCCTGGGCAACGGAGTTCTGGATCGTGTCCTCGACGTAGGTGAAGTACTCGGACTGCTCGGTCGGGTCCCACCATGCGGGCTGCGCGCCCGTCGCGCCACCGCTGCCGGCCTCGAAGTCGTTGATCCACGGGGCGGGGCTGCCGCCCCAGCCTGCCTGCCAGAAGATCGGGATGAGCTGGATGCCGGCGGCGCTGGCGTTGGCGAGCTCCTGATCCCACTCGGTGAAGCTGAACGTGCCCGCCGAAGGCTCGATCGTGCCCCACGGCATGTTGAGTTCGGCGGTGGTCAGGCCGTCGGCCGCCAGCCCGGCGAAGAACGACTCCGACCAGGCGGTGCCGTTGTTGTCGAAGTCGAGCTGAGTGGACCAGATCGGCGTAGTCGGCGACGTAGCAGCCTTCACCGAACCGGCATCCACCGAAGCGGCGTGCACCAACGGGGCGCAAAGGCCGCCGAGGAGCGTGATCGCCGCAGTCGCCACGATGGCCGACGCGTATCCCCTGATGCTCATGACGGGTACACCTGCAGTTCGGAGAGCTGGCCCGCGGGCCAGCCGGTATTGGCGGTGAAGGTCAGTTTCAGGTAGCGGACCGCGGCGGCCGGGAAGGTGACCGTCACTGTGTTCTGCGGGCTGGTGAACGTGTACCCGGCCGAGGCCACCAGCGTGGTGTAGGTGCTGCCATTGGTGCTGCCCGCGATGGTGATCGTCTGCGTCCGCGTCCCCCACGACGACGACGGCGGCAGGTCCATCACGATCCGGCTGATGCTGACCGATGAGCCCAGGTCGACCTGGAACCACTGGGGGAAGGCGTTGTCGGTGCTCTCCCAGTAGGTGCTGGTGTTCCCGTCAACGGCATTGGACGGTGTGTAGCTCTGGGTATAGCCGCTGGAGGTGGCCGGCTGGTTCAGCGCCAGGTTGGTGCTGGTGCTGGTGCCGGTGCCGGACAGCGGCACCGTCAGCGGGCTACTCGGCGCGTTGGACGTCACCTGCACCGAGCCGCTGGCCGCGCCGGCCGCGGTGGGCTCGAAATGGAGGCTGACCGTGCACGACGCACCGGCGCCCAGCGATGTCCCGCAGGTATTGGTCTGCGCGAACGGGCCGCTGACCGCCAGCTGCGAGATCGATGCCGACGTGCTGCCTGGATTGGTCACGGTCACCGTCTGGGCCGCCGATGTCTGACCTACCACCGTGTTACCGAACGAGACGCTCGACGGCGACGCGGTCAGCGCGGCCGGACTTCCGCCGGATCCCGAGCTGGCGAACGCCATGGTGTAGATGTTCCAGCCGGCGTTGTCCTGGTCCACGGTCAGCGTCTGCACCCCGGCCGGCAACGTGACGCTGGCCGTCACCGTCGTCCAGTCCTGCCAGCCGCCAGTCGCGGGCACATTAACCGACCCGGACAGGTTGCTGCCCGCCGAGTTCGCGATATGGAAGGCGTCGGTGACCGCGCTGGGTGCGGCGAGCCGCGAGCTGACCGTGTACGTCCCGGCCGAGGCGACGTTGACCGTGTACCGGAACCACTGTCCGGTCGAGGTCCAGCCCAGGTCGTAACCGCAGCCGGTGTCGCTGCAGCTCTCGAGGTCAACCCCGTCGGACCGGTAGCTGTTGGCGGTGCCGTTGACCGAGGTGAGGTTGTACGCCACCCCCTGCCCGCCGGTGTCGTAGTTGGCCGCCTGCACCGTTCCCGGCACCGCCGCCGGCGTCCCGCCATACGGCCCTTCGCCGCCGCCGGCCTGCCAGCTGTTGCCGGTGAGCGTGGCCGTGAAACCACTGCTGTTATTGATGTAGGCAGAATTTCCAGAACTAACGCCAGTGACAGTGTTGCCGCTGATCGTGGCGTTGCCGGACGGCGCGGGATAGTACGGCGGCGAGATCACGATGCCGTTGCGCCACGGGCTGGTGATCGTGTTGTCCGCCAGGTTGGTCCCGGTCGAGGTGGAGAAGCCGACCGAGTCGTAGACGGAATTGATGATCGTGTTACCGGTCACGGTGGCGTTGCTGACCACGCCGGTGTTCTGGCCGTCGCCGCCGTTCCCGACCTGCAGCGCGGGCTGCCCCTGGAAGTAAGCGTTCCCGCCCGCCCGGACGATCACATTGCCGGACACGGTGGCGCCGGTCATGTCGCTGCCGTTCACGCCGAACCGGCCGACGCCGAGCCCGATGTACCGCGCGGTGTCGGCGAGATAGTTGTCCTCCACCAGGTGGCCGCTACCGCCGTAGATTCCGATCCCCTTCCCGCCCCAGGGTGCGATGACGGTGTTGTGCGTCATCGTGATATCGGTCATGGCGGTGTAGGTCTGGCTCCCGTTGTACGCGACGGAGTTGATCGCCATGCCATCGTCGCCGGTGCCGCGGATGAAGTTGTTGGTCGCGGTCAGGTTGCTGCCCGAGGTGCCGGTGAGCGAGACGTTGTTCAGGTTGCACCCGTCGGCGAAGATCGCGGTGAAGAAGTTGTTCTCCGCGATCCCGCCGCTGCCGGAGGCCCACAGGCTGGACTCGACGTGCTGGACCCACATGTCCTCGATGCGCCAGTTGGTGCCGGTCGTGTCCTCGGCGCCACCGCCGCCGTCCGCCTCGGCGCGGCTCGTGGCGTCGGAGTCGATGTGGAAGTTCTCCAGCGAGCAGGAATAGCACTGGAACGCCGCCCCCAGCGGCGTGTTGTTGGGCAGCGGCACGTCACGGTAAATCTCGCTGTACAGGTAGCCCGCGCCCTCGACCGTGATGTTGTTGACCACGATGCTGTTGGTTCCTACGAGGTAGAACGTCCCTTGCGGGATCCACAGGATCTCGTTGTCGGTTTGCGCCTCGTTGACGCAGTTCTGGATGTCCACCGTGCTGTCGGTGGCCCCAGGCGCGGCGGTCCCGTTGGTCGCGGTGTTGTCGGCGACCGCCCCGCAGCTGGTGATCGAGATCGAGTTGGCGGGCTGGGTCAGGGGTGCCGGCGCGTCCCACAGGTCGATCGAGTTGATCCAGTAAAACTGCGCGGTGTTGGTCGAGTCCTTCTGCAGGCTGAACGTGGCCCCGGCCGGGATGGGCGAGCCGCTGATGAAGGCGTGGAACTCGTCCCAGAAGGCGCGCGGGTCGCCGTCGGCGGCGTTCTCGTCGCTGCCGTTGTAATTGTTGTTGCCCTCGTACTGCCAGCTCTGGATGGAGTTCATGTTGATCGCCTGGCGGAACGTGCCGTTCACGTACAGGTCGAGCGTGGCCGTCATGCCCCCGCCCGATGACGAATCGGGAATCGAGGCACGGATGTTGATGAAGCTGATCGGCTGGCCGGTGTCGTTGGTCCACTGCACGTACTGGCCGTTGCTGGTGAGCTGGACGTAGGCGTGCCCCGAGGCCTCGCCCTGCGGGCTGTCGTACTCGCTGGTGGGCGCCGAGGTCAGCGACACGACGCTGGCGCCCCCGCCGAGGGTAGCCTCCGGCGCCTGATAAGTGGTGAACGGCGTGGTGGCCCCGGCGACGCTGGGGGACGGCGTACCGGGCGCCTGGTAGGCGACCCCGGGCCCAGCATCCGCAACCGCGGTTCCGGCTACGGTCACGACGGTCACGAAGCTGGCGATCAGGACGAGAACGCTGAGAACAGCGAGAATAGCCCCCCGGCGATGACCGGCGGTGGAGCCGCCGTTTATGCATGCTGAACTCATGCCTTGCTCCTCCCGGGAATCCCGGAGTGATTAGCCGACGGGCGGCTTGTCATGACGGCTCGAACCAATGATTACCGTACATAAAGGCACTAGTACACGCAAGATTCTAACAATATTAAGAAAGAAATAAATCTTCGTCAAAGCTCGTGGCTAGCGGTAAACAACGCGTTACGGCTGTAACGCATAATTATCTGGTATCGAGCACCTTAAGACTCGCGAACAACGTTTCGCGCACCTAATCACAGCCACGAAAGTCCGGTTTCGCTGCTTGCAGGCATATTTGCAGCCAGCCGCAATAAGTTGGCCAATAGCTGCAAGAAATTTGCGCCCAGATTCATGCCACCGGACTGCGCACCGCAAGGGGGTCAGTCCGACCGGTCCGGCTGCCCCGACGCGACCTAGACAGTAAGACATCTAGAATGCTAGCATCCTGTTATGAGTGACGAGGGCTTCAAGCAGCTCAACGTGTACCTTCCGGCCGGGCTGATCAAGCAGCTCAAGCACCACGCCATCGAGGCGGAGATGTCGCTGTCCTCGATAGTCACCGAGGCGCTGCGCGACTACCTCGGCACTCATGCCACCCAACCGCGATCGCCCGAGAGGGGCCCCGGTCCCGCCGTCGAGGTCGTGTCCGGATTCGAGGACACCCACTTCGGCACCAGGGAAATGACCGTGCGCGACGCCGACGGCCGCCCGTGGCTCGTGCAGGCTCCCGTCAAGGACTGAACCTCGCGACAAGCACCACCGCAGCGGTCAAGCCGGCGCTACGACCTAACTTTTCGGCAAATGACTGGATTTAGGTCTAGCACTAGATGTAATCATTTGATTACGGTTAGCTCATGAATGAGTCGCTCACCTGGCTCCGCGATCCCGCCACAGGGCCCGCGCTGCCCGACTTGATGTGCGGGCTGATCAGGGACATCCGGATGATCCTCGTGCACCCTGACCTGGCGAACGCGGCGAAGCTCGTCGCCATCACCCAGGCCGTAGACCAGATGGCTCCGCCACCTGGCACCCAGCCCGCTGGCGCGCAGGCCGCTGCCTCCGTGGTCGCGCTGCTCGCCCACGGCACCGGTCCGGCGACCCTCCTGTTCGAGGAACTCGCCGGAGAGCCGGTCCGCATCGACCTGACCGGCAACGCTGACCGCCTGCTGACCTTGACCGAGTGCCTCGAGCTGAACGTGCGCCCGGGCACGGCCGGTCACCAGCGCAACGGGATACTGCGCGCGGTCAGCTCCGGCATGATGGCCGCCGAGGTCTCCTCGCTCGTCGTGCCCGACCGGCTCCCTCCGGCCGCGCGCAGGACGCTGGGCATGCCCGGCCCGGACGACCCTGCGCCCCCGCCCTCCACGGTCCCGCTCGGCAAGGTGCTGCACGACCTCGGCGTGCGCCGCGAACCGCTGGGCGCGCACGTGGTCTCCGGCACCGCGAACGCATCGGGCAGCCGCATCCTGGTAGAGGCGTCGGCACGGATGTGGCTGGGCGACGTGCCGGTCGCGCTGGCGAGCGAGCGGGTAACCGCCGAATTCTGCCAGCATTCCGGTCGCCGGCCGGCGCGTTCTGGCGGCGGGACGGCACCGGGGCTGCGGGCCTCGTAGCCAACTGCCATTCTGATCGGCCGGGATTGTCTATAATTTCGTTATGGATAGCCGAGAATCAGTCGACTGGCCTGTCTCGCTGCTGCCGCGACCCGCGCAGTCCGAGGTATCGATCTCCCCGCCCGGTACCGGTCCCGGTTACTGGGCTGGCGGTCCGAGCGCGGTTCTCGGTGACGACGGGATCTACCTCGCGTACCGGATGCGACGGCCGATAGGCGCGGGACGAGGCTACGCCGTGCGGGTCGCGCGTTCCGCCGACGGTGTCCGCTTCGACACGCTACTCACCATCACCAGGGAACAGTTCGCCGCGGACTCGCTGGAACGCCCCGCGCTGGTGCGCGGCACCGACGGCGGGTGGCGGCTGTACCTGAGCTGCGCCACGCCGGGGACCAAGCACTGGCGGGTGGAACTGCTGCGAGCCGATCACCCGGCCGGCTTCGACGCGCGCGACCGGGTTACCGTGCTGCCGGGAGACAGCAAGACCGGGGTCAAGGACCCGGTGATCCGCCAGCAGGACGGGCACTGGGAACTATGGGCCTCGTGTCACCCGCTGGCGGATCTCGACGAGGCCGACCAGATGGACACCCAGTACGCCACCAGCGCGGACGGGCTGGACTGGACCTGGCACGGGACGGCCCTGGCCGGCCGGCCAGGCGCCTGGGACAGCCGGGGTACGCGGGTGGCGGCGGTGTGCCGTTCCGGCGGCACGATCGCGGCGTTCTACGACGGACGCGCCAGCGCCGCGGAGAACTTCGAGGAGCGCACCGGGATCGCCACGGGCACCGACCCGGCGTCACTGTCCGCCAGCGGCACCGGTCCAGCCGCCAGCTCTGAGCACGGCGGCGGCCTGCGCTATCTGGACGTGCTGCCGCTGCCCGACGGACGGCATCGCCTGTATTACGAGCTGACCAGGGCCGACGGCGCGCACGAGCTGAGGACCGAGCTGCGCTGAGCCGGGTGTCTCAACTCGGCACCCGCCTGCCGTTGCGCGCCTGATCCTGTCCGGCGGGCCGGATCCCGACTTGCCCGCCGGATCGTTGCCTGGGACGCAGCCAGTCACTGAAGTCGGCGTCGGTGATCTTCTCCAGCAGCCTGACGTCGGCGTCGAAGCGCGGCAACAGGGCCTGCCGTTCCTGCCAGGTGAGGGGCTGGCGCGACGTAGCGCCGCGCTGCAGTGTCCGCTCGATCCGGGTGGTGAGCCCGGCACCGACGCCGGGCAGGTGCCGGCCGACGGCCTCGATGCCGCGCAGCACCCGGGACAAGGTGACGTGCGCGACCGAGCGATCCGGGTGGACGGTGACGTTCTCCCTCGGGATCTCGGTGATGACCCCCTGCCGCACGCCGAGGAACGCGCAGATCTCGTCGAGAACCCGGACGGGCTCGTCGATCAGGCTGCGATACCGGATGATCAGCACCTGTTCCCGCGGGAACAGGCCGAACAAGTGGTCAAGCTGCTCGCCATACTTGCTGAGCTCGACGTAGTGCCAGAACGCGGACCAGCCCGCGGCGGCCCTGCGGTCTTCCTCGGCGCAGGCGCGGATGAAATCCCCGATCGGCTCGCGCCCGGCCGACCATAGATGTGTCCAGTTCGAGTGGGCGCGCTCGACCGGGTCGCGGACGAGCACGATCAGCCTGGCATCGGGGATGAGCGCGCGGATCCGCCGCTGCGCGCCGCGGTCGTGAAGGTAGAACGGCGTCGACTCACCGCACAAGGCGCCAGCGGGCGCCGCGTCGAACAGCGACTCGTACTCATCGCGCCGCCAGACGTGTTCCCGGTAGGTCTGCGCGTCTCCCGGACCGCCCCGGGTAGGCGGCGGCCCGTCGGTGAGAAAGAACTTGGGCTCCTTCACCGCCGACAGGTACAAGTCGGGATGGCGGGCGAGGGCGGCGTGCAGGGCGGTGGTACCAGCCTTTGGCGCGCCGATCACCAGAAAGTCGGGCAGGGGCACTGGCGGACCTCCTTGGTCGGCCCACTGGCGTTAATGCAACTAAAACTACCAGTTTTATCGCCTATTAGGCGATAGCAAGCGCGACCGGTGACCCGGGTGCGGGATCTACCGCGGCCCGTCACCGCCGATCCAGACCGACTTGATGTTGCAGAACTCGCGGATGCCCTGGACGGAAAGCTCCCGGCCGAACCCGGAGGTCCTGATGCCGCCGAACGGCAGCTGCGGATACGACGTCACGTTGCCGTTGATGAAGACCATCCCGGCGGCGAGGTCCCGGATGAACCGGGCCCGTTCCGCATCGTCATTGGTCCACGCGTTGGCGCCGAGACCGAACTCGGTTCCGTTCGCCAGCTCGATGGCCGCGTCGATGTCCGGGACGCGGTACACGGTGGCCACTGGCCCGAAGACTTCCTCGGTGTGCACGCGCATCTGCGGGGTGATGCCGGTCAGCACGGTCGCCGGGTAGTAGAAGCCGGCGCCTTCTGGTGCCGCACCGCCGCATAGCGCCCGGGCACCGTTGGCGACCGCGTCGGCGACCAGATGCTCGACGTCGTCACGCTGCTGCTCCGAGGCGAGCGGGCCGATATCGGTATCCGCCAGCATCGGGTCACCGAGTTTCATGTTCGCCATCTGTTCGGTGAACAGGCGCTCGAACTCGCTATAGACCGCCTCGTGGACAATGAAACGCTTGGCGGCGATGCAAGACTGGCCGTTGTTCAGGCAGCGCGCCACGGCCGCGATCTTGGCCGCCTTGGCCAGGTCGGCGGACGGCATGACCACGAACGGGTCGCTGCCGCCGAGTTCGAGCACGACCTTCTTGATCTCGCTGCCGGCGATGGCGGCCACCGAGGATCCGGCCGGGCCCGATCCGGTGAGCGTGGCGGCCATCACCCTGGGGTCGCGCAGGATCGCCTCGACCCGGGCGGAGCCGACCAGCAGGGTCTGGAACGTCCCGATGGGAAATCCGGCCCTGGCGAACAGATCCTGCATGAACAGCGCCGTCTGCGGCACGTTCGAGGCGTGCTTGAGCAGCCCGACGTTGCCGGCCATCAGGGCGGGGGCGGCGAACCGCATCGCCTGCCAGAGCGGGAAGTTCCACGGCATGATGGCCAGCACCGGCCCCAGCGGCTGATAGCTCACGTAGGCGCCGCGTGCGCCGACGGCATCGGCGTCGGCAGGCTCGTCGGCGAGGAACCGGTCGGCGTGTTCGGCGTAGTACCGGCAGGTGGTGGCGCACTTGGCCACCTCCTGCTTCGCGGCGGCCAGGGTCTTGCCCATCTCGGTGGTCATCATGGCCGCGACCTGGTCCCGTTCGGAGTCCAGGATCGCGGCGGCGTTCCGCATCCACCCGGATCGTTCGGCAAAACTGGTCAGCCGGTAACTGGCGGCCGCCGCTGTCGCGGCGGCCAGGCACCGGTCGACGTCGGCCTCGCTCATCTCGTCAAAGGTCTTGACGGTCTCCCCGGTGGCGGGATTGACGGTTGCGATCGCCACGATGTCCTCCTTCCGCCGCCTAGCGGCGCAGCCGTGGCGGCCCGGCAAAAGGCTCCTGCCCGGATCGGCCGGGCCCACACCTATCCAACTCCCCCGCCGCGGGCCCCGTCCGCCGGTTGGCGGCTCGGCGGCCTGGGTGCTCCCCGCCGCTTGCCGCCGCGAGGACATTTCGTCGCATTTCGACCCCCCGCCATCCGCACCGCCAAACAATGTGGAAGATTGCCCCTACGTGGCACTTTGACCCCCGAAAACGAGGGGTAATCGGACACGAAGGGGCAATCCTCCACGTTAATCCGAGGCTCTATGTCGTCGATCCGAGACTCAGCGCCATCACATTTCAGGCCGTACCAGGTGAAACTTCACCGGCGGCTGTTTGACCTCTTGGCAATGGGTAACGAGTACCGGCGGAAGGTGCACCGGAGAGGAGCATCATGGCCACCAATAAGCAGAAGGAAGCCGCCCGGGAGAACATCGGCAAGGCCCGGCAGGCGCAGAGCGCCAGGGCCCACGGCGAGGACATCCCTCGCCAGAGCCAGGGCATGAGCACCGCGGAAAAGGACAGGCTGGGCGATCACGAGTTCGCCTTCCCCGCGGAACGCAAGGAGCCGCTGACCGACGCCCGGCACGTGCGTAACGCCATCGCGCGTTTCGACCAGGTCGAAGGCGTTAGCGATGCCGAGCGCGACAAGGCGTGGCAGCGGATCCTTTCCGCGGCGAAGCGCTTCGACGTCGAGGTGTCCGAATCCAGCTGGCGAGACCTGGCCAAGGGCGGCAAGGACCGCCAGCACTAGGCGGCGAGTACACAAGAATGGGCCGCCCCGGTCGTCGACCGGGGCGGCCCGTTCCGAGATGTCAGTAGCGCGCTTACCGGTCGTGGAGGATGTTGCCAATCGAGCCGCCGAGGAAGGTGGAGCCGTCTTTTTCCGGCGCGAACGGGATCCCGGCCGCCATGGCGCGGACCGCGATCACCGCGGCCTGGCCCAGCCGGTTCAGGCCGAGGGTGAACAGCAGCGGAGTGGCGGACGCGGCCACGTGCGCACCGGTGTGCGCGGCCAGCACCATCACCAGGCCGCGGAACGCGAACATCGCCACCCACAGCAGCAGGCCCCACACCGGCAGCTTCGCCCACAGCACCCCGTCCCTCGAACCGATCCTGGTGATCGCCCCGAACGCCAGCCCGATCGCCAGCGACCCGGCCGCCCCGATGACCAGCCACACATAGTCAGCGTGGTGCAGGCCCTTGGCTCCGTGCAGGTCCAGGAACCCGACCACAGTCAGCACCGCGGGCAGCACGATGAGCCGCTTACCCGCCACCTTCTGACCCGCGACCTGCTGGAAAACGACGAACCCGATAACCGCGATGACGACGATAATCTCCAGCCCGGACATGACCCGTGCTCCTTTAAGTAGCCCGTTGAACTGACACTCCCGACGCTACGGATCAGCCCGGTACTACCGCGTCAGCCCGGGGGACCACCCCTGGTACCAGAAAGCCTGGTACCGCGGACCAGCCCCTGCTCCGACGCCCTCGGCCGGGCTCCCGGCGAAGGTGGGTGATGTCAGCACGGCACCGCCCAGCACCAAGGAGCACACAATGTCCCCCCTGACCGAAGCCATGGTCATCAACGGCATCGTCCTGATCTCCACCCTCGAAGCCGACCTCGGCCCGCACCGCAAGATCGGCGCGTTCCGCATCATCCGGCCCCTCGCCACCGTTGCCCTGGTCATCCCCCTGTTCCTGCAGTCCCCCGTCACCCACGGCACCGGCCTGCTCGTCGAACTGGCCGGCACCGCGGCCGGCCTGCTCGCCGGCCTGATCATCAGCAGCCTGATGCACGTCTACCGCAGCCCCAAGACGGGCAAGGCCGCCAGCGCCTCCGGTCTCCCCTACGCGGTCGCGATGATCCTCATCGTCGGCGCCCGCGCCGCCTTCTCTTACGGCTCCGTGCACTGGTTCAACGCCCAGATCAGCACCTGGTGCATCGCCCACCAGGTCTCCGTGGCGGCCATCACCGACGGCCTCATCTTCATGGCGATCGCCATGGCCCTGACCCGCACGCTCAGCCTGGCCGGCCGGGTCTCCCGGCTCCCTGCCGCCACGGCGCCCCAGACCCGCCACGCCGTAGCCGCCTAGTGCGAACGTCAGACCGCGGCCATCAGGGCGAGCACCCACGGTGCCCGCCCTGCTCGGTGTCCGGGGCGGCGCGAAAGGCCCGACCGGGCGCTGGGGCGCGCCGACCGACGCGCCGGGCGTTTGCGCGGAAGATACCGCGTTGTTGACGATGCCGGACGCGATCGTACGCGTGGCGTTCCGAACTGACGCCCGATCATGCGGCCGGATGTAGCCTTAGGCCCTGGACATCCCCTTCACGATATACGTATTGGATGCTGACTTATGGACGCTTACGGCGGGCAAGCACGGATGGCGGCGCACCTGCGAGATCACCACGACAAGGTCGTCGGCCGCTGGACCGAGCTCGTGCTGGCCGGAGTCCGGGGACGTATCTCCACCGACGAGATCAGGCACGAGCTCGAAGACTTTTACGCCTTGTTGCTGCGCGTGATGACGCAGGAGGACGAACATGCCGTCGGTGAGTTGCGCGCGTCCCTTGACGAGTTGTCCCGCAGCCGTGCCCGGAACGGGTTCACGCCCAGTGAGACCGCGCTCGGCGTGTTCTCGGTCAAGGACGCGGTGTACGAGCTTGTCGGCGACTCCGCGGACCTAGTGCATGAGTACCTGACCTTCTCGCGGATGGTCGACGACCTCGGCTTGCGCACGTTCGAGACCTACTCGGCGGCACGGGAGCAGATCATTACCGGCCAGTCGGCCTCCATGATGGAGCTGTCGACCCCGGTGGTACGGCTCTGGGACGGGATACTCGCCGTCCCGCTGGTGGGGACGCTCGACTCGGCGCGGACCCAGCTGGTGATGGAGAAACTGCTGGAAACCCTGGTGGCAACCGGCTCGGAGCAGGCGGTCATCGACATCACCGGCGT
>DASXDG010000168.1:0-18254 GCA_036490795.1 Streptosporangiaceae bacterium | reverse complement strand
GGACGGCCGCGCTCAGCGTGGCAGTGAGCCCGACGGTGGCCACGACAGCAGTATCGCTACGGCGGTGACGGCGACGGCGGGAACGACAGCGGTCGCGGGGCGGACGCCTGCTTGCTGCACGCTGATCGCCAGCGCTGTCACGAAGGCCAGATAACCCGCGACAATGACCGCGCCCGGCAGCCGGGCCAGGCCCCGGCCGCGGTAGGCAAGCGCGAGCGCGAGGACGGTCAGCCCGGCGTACCACGCCGCGGTGAGCGCGGCCTGCCCGGACCGCGGCCCCAGTCCGGTCAGGCTCGCCGGGACCAGCAGTCCGATCCCAACGTTGAGGGCGTTGCTGTTCAGCGCGGTGCTGAGCACCGCGGCGCCGCGGCCGCGCCGGGCCAGGTAGACCGCCGCGACTGCGTTCGGCAAGCTGGTCACTACGGCAAGCACGAGGCCGCCGGTGATGATGTCCGCAACACGGTAGCGGCTGCCCAGGGTGGTGGCGGCCTGTTCCATGGCGATGCTTGCCCCGACCACGGTGATCAGGGCTGCTGCCGCCTCCAAGCCGTCCCGCCAGGTACCGGGGCGGGGCCTGATCGCCTCGGCGAGTTCGTCCTCTTCCTCGTGGACCGCCGCGATCAGCCAGCTCACCCACCGGGCCGGCAGCCGCAGCCGTTCCATCCGGGCCGGGCGCATGCCCAGGATCGCCGTGCCGGGCACCAGCACCGCCGCGGTCAGCGCCAGGCCCGCGGCCGGCGGCACCGCTCCTGCGACCGTCAGCACGCATACCGCGGCGACCCATATCCCGGGGATGCCGGCCAGCAGCACGACCCGGCGGTGGAACACGACCTGCCCGGCCACCACCGCGCTGAGCCCGAGCAGCGCGGCCAGGTTGAACACGTTGGAGCCGATCACCACCCCAGCGCCAACGCTGGCCTGCCCGTGGGTCAGGGCGGTCACCGCCGACGTGATCTCCGGCGCGTCAGCGGCAAGCGCCGCGACCAGCCCTAGCCACGCCTCGGGCATCCCGGCCCGCTCCGCGAGCCGCTCCAGACGCGAGACCAGCAGCCAGCTCGCGGCCAGGCTCACCGCCACCCCCGCCACGAACAGCAGCGGCCAGGAGCCAGGAGCCATCACTGCCCAGCCAGCCGCCGGGCCATCACGCCGGCCGGCACAGCGGCCAGCTCACGGCACCCACCGCGCACCTGACCGCCTCTCCCACCCGAAAACGGTACTAGCTGTCCCGCCCGCGCTCCGGGGGACGAAATGAGGGCGGCGGCGACCTCGCGCGTGCAACGGTCCTGGCTGGCGGGAACGCGGGCCAGCGAGCGGGCATGGACTCCGGAGGCCTGGTCCGGCATGATCCTTGATCAAGCTCGGGCCAGCGGGCTGCGGCCGCCGGACAGCGCGGCCCCTGCCTGGTCGGCGAACGCGACAGCGGCGAGGCGCTGCTCCAGGGTCAGCGGTTTCCCGCTGCCGGGAGTGAGCAGGAACCGGCCCTGGAGCAGGCCGCCGGCCTCAGCCAGCAGCTCGGTGTCGGTGCCCGGCGGCAGTCCCTCCCGGTCCGCATCCCATACCTGGCCGCGGGAAACGACCCGGCCGTCGCGCATGAGCCGGGGCGGAGTGCCGATGCCTGCGGCACCAGCCTGGAACCGGCATGACGACAGCGACAGCAGCCGGGTCAGCTGCCCGCATACCTGCTCGGTCAGCGCCGCCGGGGAACTCCCGGTCGCTACCGCCCGCGCCGCGGCGTTGATCCCGTCCAGGTAGCCCGCCCGCCGGGCGGCCGCCCCGTGCTGCCGGCGTCCCCACACGGCGATCTCGGTCACCGCGACGCCAACCGCCAGCAGCAGCGCGGTGGTCTGGATGTCCGCGCGCCGGGTGATGGCGAACCGCCCATAGGGCACGGTGAGGAAGAAATCGAACCACGCCGCCGCTGAGGCGGCGGCGAGTATTCCGGCGAGCCGGTACCCGTTCGCGGCAACCCCTACTACTACCAGCTGCAGCGCCAGTGCGGCGTCAGTGTCCGGGAAACCGGTACGGAACGGCACCAGGATCGCGGCCAGCGCTAGCGGGGCCGCCAGCCCGGCCAGCACCGCCAGCCGGTCGCGGCTGACCTGCGTCGTCATGATCAGGACCCCTCGCGCCGCAGCATGACCGCGGCGACGGCCATCACGGCCAGCGCCGGGACGAAGAACAGCCCGGTATGCGCGATCTCACCCACAATGCCCGCGACCAGGACCACCGCCGCCAGCGGCGCAGCGACCCTGGCTATCCGGGCCGGGGCGAACGCGGCCAGCGCGGCGAGCGGCGCGGGCGCGATCGCCAGCAGCAGCGCCGCCCATGTCACCGTCAGCGGATCCGCGCTCTGCAGCGCCGAGATAGTGATCAGCTGCGCGGCCCCTGACAGCAGCAGCGCCGCGCGGCGCCACCGCCAGCTCGCCGGAGCTGCCGCGGCAGGCGCGCCCGCGGCCGGCCCGGATGCGGGCGTGGCCGCCACCGGGGGACGGGACATACGGCGGGGGAAAGGGTCCGGGATGGTCATCAGCGCGCTCCTGTGCACGAGTTCACGGATTAGCGACATCGTGCCGACCAGACTTCCCGGCTCACCTGATCAACAGCTTAGATCACGCGCAGGCACCCGCCAAGCAGCATTCCGGCGTGAGTTCATCTCCCCTGCATCCGCCACCCCGACCGCCACGCACGGACGGGAAGGTCATGCACAGGCGCCCGGATCCGGCCTGCCGGGGGCTGCATGATCCCCGGCCAGCTGCGGACGGCCCGGGAGAACGTCCGCTAGATGCAAGATACTATTATTGCAATATGCAATCATTGCCTGGGGCACGGGATGCGGCCGGCGGCGTGACGCAGGGTTCCGCGGCGGATCAGGGCGCGGTGGATGCGGTGCTGACGGCGAGCCGGTCGATGGTCGCGATCGCGACGCAGTCGCTGGGCGCGGCGGCGGAGGAGACCACGATCGCGCAGTACCGGACGCTGGTGGTGCTGGCGTCGCGGGGCCCGCAGCGGATGGCGGACCTGGCGGCGGCCCTGGATGTGGCGCCTTCGACGGCGGGCCGGATGTGTGACCGGCTGGTACGCAAGGGGCTGATCCGGCGGCACCGGGCCCGGGCGGACCGGCGCGCGGTGCTGGTCTCGGTCACGTCCGCAGGGCGGCTGGTCGTGGATCAGGCCACCACGCGCCGGCGGGCGCTGATCGAGGCCATCTTGGGCCTGCTGCCGGCAAGCCGGCAGCAGGCGATAGCGGAAGCACTGCGCGACTTCGCGGACGCCGCCGGGGAAGTTCCCGACAGCCTGTGGCCGCCGGAGAGCCCGCCAGCCGGTCAGGGGGCACCGCCTCCCCGGACCCCGGCCGGGGCCGGAGAGCACGGTCACACCAGCGCGGAAGGACGAGCATGACGAGCGCTGCTGCAGCGGCGTGGCTGCGGGCCGGGCGGGGCGGCATGCTGCTGCTGGCCCTGGTGATCGGGGCGGGCGCGGGGCTGGGCGCGGTGGGGTTCCGGTACCTGATCGGCTTCTTCACCTGGCTGGCTACCGGGCACAGCCAGTTCGGCCAGGCCGGCTACGTAGGCAGTTCGCACCTGCCGTGGCTGGGTCTGGGTTTCTTCGTCGTGATCCCGGTGATCGGCGGGCTGCTGTACGGACCGCTGATCAACCGGTACGCTCGCGAGGCACGCGGGCACGGGGTACCCGAGGTGATGATCGCCGTCGCGGACAACGGCGGCCGGATCCGCCCCCAGGTCTCGGTGGTCAAGGCGCTCGCCTCGGCGATCTGCATCGCGACCGGCGGGTCGGTCGGGCGGGAAGGCCCGATCGTGCAGATCGGCTCCGCGCTGGCCTCCGGCCTGGGCCAGCGGATCAAGATGCCGGAGAACAGGCTGCGGATCCTGGTCGCCTGCGGCGCGGCCGGCGGCATCGCCGCCACCTTCAACGCCCCGATCACCGGCGTGTTCTTCGGCGTGGAGATCATCTTGCGGGAGCTCTCCGCCGACGCTCTGTTCACTGTCATGCTCTCCGCGATGATCGCCGACATCACCGCGATCCCGTTCCTGGGCGACAAGCCGTTCCTGTCCGGGTTCCCGGCCGGCATCGAACTGCACCACCCCCGCACCTACCTGCTCGTCGCCGTCCTGGCCGTTGTCGCCGCGCTGATGGGGCTGGCGTTCAAGGCCGTCCTGTACAAGATCGAGGACATGTGCGACCGGCTGTGGAAAGACCGCCCGGAATGGGCGCGGCCCGCCGTCGGCGGGGTCGCGCTCGGGCTGCTTCTGCTCGCCATCCCGCAGATGTACGGGGTCGGCTACCCGGTCATGTACAAGACCACCGCCGGCGGGTACGCCCTGTGGTTCCTGATCCTGCTCGCCTTCGCCAAGATCGCCGCGACCAGCCTGTCCATGGGGATCGGCGGGTCCGGCGGGATCTTCGCGCCGTCCCTGTTCATCGGCGTCACCTCCGGCATGGCCTACGGCGACATCGTCCATCATCTGTTCGGTGCCGGGGCGGGGCAGCCTGCCCTGTACGCGGTCGTCGCGATGGGCGCGGTGTTCACCTCCGCCGCCCGCGCGCCGCTCACCTCGCTGGCGTCCGTGGTGGAGATGACCGGCGACTTCTCCCTCACCCTGCCCGTCATGCTCGCCGTCGCCATCGCTACCGCCGTCTCACGCGCGCTGTCCTACGGCACCATCTACACCACCAAGCTGCTGCGCCGCGGCACCGACATCGACAAGAGCACCCCGTGGCGTGCCCTGCAGGACCTGAAGATCACCGAAGCGATGCACCCCTTCCAGCCGCCCCTGGCCGTGCCGGCACACCCAGCCACGGGCACCCGCGACGGCGCCGGGAACGACCAGGAACCCGGCTGGGCGGCCCTCCCCGGTCCGGTCACCAGCCAGTACGACCCGCAGGCCCTGTACGCCACCGAATCCCTCACCCAGGCGCTACGGCAACTGGAGGTCTACGGCCACGACGGGCTGCCCGTCCTGTCCCCAAGTGGGCAGCACATCCAGGGCTGGGTCACGAGCACCAGCATCCTGACCGCGCTCGCCCGCCAGATCAGCGCCCAGACCGAAGCCGCCCGGGCCCAGCTCGCCGCCGGCCGTTCGAGCGCCGGCCAGGCGGGTGACGGGGAGGTATCCGCGCTGGCCCGGCCGCCCGCGCTATCTGGTTACCGGGTCGCCGAGATCACCGTCAGCCCCGGTTCGCCGGCCGCGGGCGTCCCGCTGGGCGACCTTACCTGGCCGCCGGGCAGTGTTCTGGTCTCGATCCTGCGCGGCCACAGCCATCACGACCCCGATCCCGGCCTCATCCTCCGGGCCGCCGACCGGATCAGCGTGCTCGCCCCGGTGCCCGGCGGGAGCTGACCCGGATCAGGGAGCCGAGCCCCGCGCGCTGCGGGCGGGCGCTGCCGGCCGGATGCGGCGTGCGCGCAGCCGCAGGGCAAACATGATGGCGGACAGCAGGAACAATGCTCCCGTTACGGCGAGCCAGTGCCATAGGTACGGGTCGAGGGACAGAGTGGTCGTGGCGGGAAACCGGGTGGGCAGCCGGAAGATCAGCGGGAACCAGATGAGCAGCAGCATGCCGGAAAGCGCCGCGGGGATGCGCAGGTAGTTGATCCACGGTACGGCGGCCGGGCTCGAGCGACGGTGCTTGAAGACCGCGATGGCGGACCGGTCGGCGAGCGTGTACAGCGGCACCAGGATCAGGTCGTGGCCGATTGCCGCGGCGGCGAGCCAGACAGGGATGGCGACGTAATTGCCGGGCAGCAGTTCGGCCGTGGCGTACCCGGCGAGCGCGAGGCAGGCGATCATCGTGAGCAGGTGCAGCGGGCCGGCGCCGTACCAGCGAAGGAACCTGAACATGTTAGCTCCGGAAGGTCAAGCTGGCGACCCACTTGGTGTTGTGCACACCGGGGCTGGCGGGGACGATGACCCGGGCCGGGTAGCCGTGGTCGGGGGTGAGGTCGGCGCCGTTGACCCGCAGGGCCAGCAGTGAGTCCGGGTCGGTGATCTGCCCCGCTGACAGAACCACCTGGCTGAACGCGCCGCCGAGTTCCAGCGACTGGACCAGCACGCTTGACGGGCGGGTGACGCCGGCCAGCCGGGCGAGGTCGCGCAACCGGACGCCGGTCCATACCTGGTTGTCGGTGGACCAGCCTTCGACGCACGCGATGGGCAGGCTTGCGGTGTGCTGCTGCATACGGAGCAGGTCGGCCCGGCGCAGCACGACGGGCGCCTGGCCGTAGCCGCCCAGCGTGAGCCGCCAGGCCGGGCCTGTCTCCGATTCGCTGATCCCTGCGCTCGCCGCGGTCTGGTTGACCTGGAAGTCGTCGGGGCTGGCGACGTCCTGGCCGTGCGGTGCGAGCAGCGCGGCCCGCCGCAGCGGCCCGCCCAGGGACTGGCCGATGGACAGCAGCGCGATGAGGGCCGAACCCGCCCCGGCGAACGCGAGGACGCCGCGCCGGGAGATGGTCGGCTCGGCGGGCGTCACGGCGACCAGGTATCCGGCCTCCGGCGGCTCGGTGTGTGTCCCGGCGAGGTTCGTGCGCAGTTCCGCGATGAAGCTCCGGCTGCGCAGCGCCCTGATCATCGCCGGCAGCTTGATCGTCACGTGAACGACGAAGCCGGCGATGAATACCCAGGCGCCGTAAAAGTGCAGCGGGTAGAAGGAGCCGGGGAACTTGTACCACGTCTGGATGTTCAAGATCCCGGTCGCGAACTCGAAGATGGCCCCGCCGACCAGCGCGAACAGCGAGAGCCGTTCCAGGGCGTGCGCGGGCGAGCGCAGCGGCGGCCATTCGAACAGCTTCGGCAGCACCGACCACAGTTTGAACAGCAGCACGGGAACCAGCACCAGTCCCAGGGTGACGTGGACGCCCTGGTTGAGCCGGTAGAGCCAGATCGGGTGGGTCGGCCAGGAGAACAGGTAGAAGCCGAGCAGGCCTTTGCCCGGCGTCTGATCGTTGACCGGGCTGAGGTCCGGGTTGTAAGCGGCGTAGGAGAGCAGGCCGGTCACGAACAAGACGGGGATCGAGGCCAGCAGCATCAGGCCGAAGACCGAGGTCAGCCACGGGCCGCGAATCGGGCTGCGCCAGAACGACCGGCGGAACGGCCCGGGCGGACTGGACTTAGGCAGTTTCACTTGCCGCCCTCCTGACCGGTTCCGTCGAGGATGGCGACAGCGGCCTGGCAGGACCCGGCTCCATCGGGGAGCCATACCTCGGCGGGGCGGACATTGATCCCCGCGACCGGGAGGAACAGGCTGGCCGGGACCCCGGCGAGCAGCGGCTGGGGGCATTGGCGGTAGTACACGCTGAGCGCGGCCGGGATCCCCGGCGGCAGCCAGGGGCCGTCGGTGATGACCGCGCTGTACCGGTGGGCGGCGAACGCGTCCGCGGCGCTGGCACTCAGGCGCGCGATCGCGACCTGGTCAGTGGCCCTCAGCACGTCGTACCCCGCGTCCTGGTGCGCGACCGGCGTCATTCCCGCCAGCAGGCTCAAGCCGGGGTCGGCGGGAATCGCGACGGTGCCGCCGAACTCGCGCAGGCCCGCGATCAGCCGGTCACCGACGGCCCGGTCGGCGCTGCCGGGAATCGCCTGGGCCGGGTGGAAGCCGCTGAGTAGCCGTGCCGTCTGGGCAAGGACAAGCACGGCCGCCGCCGTGCTGGCCCACCCGGGCGGCTTGGCGCCGAGCGCCAGGCCGGCCAGCAGCGCCACGGCGAGGTAGGCGGGCAGCATGTCGTTGGGGCCGCCGCCGCTGTGCACCAGGGTCGTGCAGCCCTCGACCGCGAGCGCGGCGCAGCCCGCGAGCAGCACCAGCGGCGCCTTGCGCGCGCCGATCAGGGCGGCGAACGCGGCGATGCCCATCGTCGCCAGCAGGGACCGCCAGAACCAGCCGAAGCTGCTGTAAGTCAGCGGGTGCTCGCTCATCAGCTGGAAGACGTAGTACACGTACCAGCCACTGCTGGTCAGCCCGAGCACGAGCGTGCTGATACCGAGCACCGTGACCTCGGCGAGCGCGGCCACGCAGGCGAGCCCGCGACGCTGGCCCGGCAGCAGTACGGCGATCACCGCGACTCCCTCGGCCAGACCTGTCTGCTTGGTGAGCGCCGCCGCGGCGAGCAGTATCCCGGCGGCGATGGCGCCGCGGGTTCCGCGCATCCAGCGGGCGGCGTAGAGGCCGCCGATGCTGAGCGCGAGGAAGAGCGAGTCGACCCTGGCGACGTCGAACCACGTGTCCGTGGCGAAGTAGGTCGCGGCGAACAGGCCGGCGGCCGCGGTCCCGGCGGTGGTGCTCCCGGTTTCGCGCTGGACCAAGCGGCCGAGCAGTGCGAAACAGGCAAGCGAGGACAGCAGGGACACCAGCCGCAGCGGCAGGTAGGACGCGCCGAGCACGCTGGCCGCCGCGGCCGACACAGCGAAGTAGAGCGGCGGGTAGCCGTCGGGGACGTATCCGGCGGCCGGTGCCGGATACAGCGGCTGGCCTGCCAGGATGCGGTGCATTTCGACGAGTGAGTTGCTCTCCAGCCACTCGATGGTGAACGGGTAGCCCAGCCGGTTCAGCGCGATGACCGCGTATGCGCACACCGCGGCGATACCGGCCAGCGCCGCCGCGAAACGTGCGGCCCGCGGCGCATGCCGCAGCCACGGCAGGGCGGCCCTGAACGGGCTGCTCGCGTTCCGTGGACGCGGCTGGGTCTGCTGGCTGCTGGTGAAGGTCACGCTGTGTATTACATTCACCGCGCCCTGGGTACGGCAAGGAACTGCCTCATTACAAACTGGAGAGAACGCCTGGTTCCGGCGGGATCCGGGGTGTGACCGTGCGTAGCCTCGGGGCATGCGAATCCTGGTTACCGGCGGCGCCGGCTTCATCGGGTCCCGCGTCGCCGCGGCCCTGGTCCGCGGGGGACATGACGTCAGGGTGCTTGACGCACTGCTGCCGTGCGTCCACCCCAGTGGGGTTCCCCCGTTCTCCGCCGACCCCGGCTTCGAGTTCGTGCACGGAGACGTGCGCGACGCGGACACCGCCGGCAGCGCGCTGCGCGGCGTCAGTGCGGTCTGCCATCTGGCCGCGATGGTCGGGCTCGGCACCGATTTCGGTGACGCGCCGCTGTACGCCGGCTGTAACGACCTGGGGACCGCGGTCCTGCTCGCCGCGATGGCCCGCGCGGGAACCAGCTCTCTGGTACTGGCCTCGTCGATGGTCGTCTACGGTGAGGGCGCCTACTCATGCGCTGCGCACGGGCTGGCCGCCGCCCCGCCGCCGCGCCATGCCGCCGATCTCGACGCGGGCAGGTTCGAGCCGCGCTGCGAGCGCTGCGCCGAGCCGCTGTCACCGGAACTGGTCCTCGAGGAGGCACCGCTCGGGCCACGCAATGTCTACGCCGCCACCAAGGTCGCGCAGGAGCACCTGGCCAGTTCCTGGGCTAGGGCGACCGGAGGGCACGCGGTGGCGCTGCGCTACCACAATGTGTACGGCCCCGGGATGCCGCGCGACACTCCGTACGCCGGAGTGGCGTCGTTCTTCCGCTCCGCGCTGCAGGCCGGCCGTGCGCCGCAGGTCTTCGAGGACGGGGCGCAGCGGCGGGACTTCGTCCATGTCCGGGACGTGGCCGACGCCACTGCTGTCGCGGTGGAGGTTGTGGCAGGTCGGGGCGCGGCTGGCACCTTGCTCGCCTACAACGTGGGCAGCGGCACCGCGCGTACCGTCGGCGAGCTGGCGCGGACGCTGGCGGGCGCCTGCGGCGGCCCCGCCCCGGTCGTCACCGGCGAGTACCGGCTCGGCGATGTCCGTCACGTCACCGCGTCCAGCGAGCGCATCTGGCGGGAGCTGGGCTGGCGGGCGAGTGTGCCGTTCTCCGAGGGGGTCGCCGAGTTCGCCGCGGCGCCAGCCGGGCGGTCAGCCGCCTGACAGCACGCGGTTCACCGGCAGGCGGGCAGCCTCAGCTCGAACCGGCAGCCGTCCTCGGTGTTCACGACACGGACGCTGCCCTGGTGGGCTTCTGCCACGCCGCGGACGATCGCGAGGCCGAGGCCGGCGCCGCTGCCTGGTTCCGGGCTGCGCGCGTCGGTGCCGCGCCAGGCCAGGTCAAACACGTAGGGCAGGTCCTGTTCGGGAATGCCGCCGCAGCCGTCGGCGACCGTCAGCAGCGCGCCCTCCTGTTCCGGCCGCGCCTCGACGTAGACGCTGCCTCCCGGCGGCGTGTACCGGATGGCGTTGGCCAGCAGGTTGGTCAGCGCGCGGGACAGGTCGCGCGGGTCGGCGCGGACGGTGAGCTGCCCGGCCGCCCGGCCGGCCAGCCGCACGCCGCGCTCCCTGGACAACGCTTCGGTGCTGGCGAGCACATCGCTGACCAGGTCGTCGAGGGCGATCTCGTCGTGGCGCAGGTGCAAGCTACCCGAGTGGATGCGGGACAGCTCGAACAGGTCGTCGACCATGCTCGCCAAGCGCTCGGCCTCGGCTCGCATCTGCTTGTGGTAGCGGGGCGGGTCGGCGGCCAGGCCGTCCTCCAGCGCCTCGGCCATGGCGCGCAGCCCGGCCAGCGGTGTACGCAGGTCGTGCGATACCCAGGCCACCAGCTGCCGCCGGGACTGCTCAAGCGCGCGCTCACGCGCACGCGAGCTCGCCAGCTTCGCGCTGGTGTCCGCGAGCTCCTGGGACACGGCCGCGAACTCCGCCGCCAGCGGCAGCGCCGGGGGCCGGAACGGGCTCGCCTCATCACCCAGTGACCGGGCAGCCTGCCGTAGCGCCGCGCTGCCAGATGCGACCTGCCGTCCCAGCAGCCAGCTGAAGGCGGACGCCACCACACCGGCGATGACGCAGACCATCACGACGACGCCGAGGTCATGCTGGGACAAGAACATGGCCTCGGCGGTACCGAGCGTGCCGGCCACGATCGCGAGCACGGGCACGGTGCCGCTCGCCTGGATGGACAGCCGGAGCGAGGCCCGGCGCAGCAGCCAGATGACACCGGTGCCCGTCAATCCCACGGCGCTGGTGCAGCCCGCCGCTATCAGCACGATCTGGAGATGGGCGTTCATTCCGGATTCGCCTCCCAGCGGTAGCCGACGCCCCAGACCGTCTGCAGCTGGGCCGGCGACGCGGGCTCCCGTTCGACTTTGTCGCGCAGCCGGCGCACGTACACGGTGATGGTCGACAGGTCGCCGAACGACCAGCCCCACACATGTTCAAGCAGTTCGGACCGGGTGAACGCCCGGCCCGGATGAGAGACGAAGAAGGCGAGCAGGTCGAACTCGCGCACCGTCAGCTCCAGTTCCCTGCCGTCGCCGCGGGCGCGGCGTGCCGCCACGTCGACTTCCAGTCGCCCTGAACGGACCGGCTGCGGCGGGGTCCCCGGCGCGTCAGCCGCCTGGGCCCTGCGCAGCACAGCCTGCACCCTCAAGGTGAGTTCCCGTGGGCTGAACGGCTTGGTCACGTAGTCGTCGGCGCCGCTCTCCAGGCCCAGCACGCGGTCGCTTTCCTCGCCGAGCGCGGTCAGCATGATCACCGGCAGCGGCGCTCCCACGTCCCGCCCTCCGCGCAGGCGCCGGCACACCTCCAGGCCGCTCACCCCCGGCAGCATCAGGTCAAGTACCACCAGATCGGGCCGCCACGACGCGGCGATCTCCAGCGCGTCCTGCCCGTCTACCGCGTGCCGTGGCTCCAGCCCGGCGTGCCGTAGGTAGTCCACGACGACCTCCGCTACGGTCAGGTCGTCTTCGACAACGAGAATGCGTGCTTCCACAAACCGATTCTAAGAACGTCCGCGAGTAATCAAGGGCAGGCAGGCGCCAGTTCCGGTATTTCTTCAGATTGTCATAAATGCGCTGGCTTGTCTGTGCCGGAATGACGAGAGGCCCGCGGAGCTTTGAGTTCTCTATTTTGTAAGGCTTTTCGGCCAATGGAAGCCGGGCACTGGTAATAACGTCGCACGCGTGACCGTTGACGTGATCTTGCCGTGCCTGAATGAGGCGCCGGCTTTGCCCTGGATTCTCGGCAAGATGCCCGCCGGTTTCCGCCCGGTGGTCGTGGACAACTGCTCCACCGACGGATCAGCCGAGCTCGCGCGGTCGCTCGGCGCGACGGTCGTGTCCGAGCCGGCGCGCGGCTTCGGGGCAGCCGCTCACGCCGGGCTGCTGGCGGCGACCACCGACCTGGTGTGCTTCTGTGACTGTGACGGCAGCCTGGACCCGCGCCAGCTGCCCCTCCTGACCGAGCCGCTTGCCGCCGGCGAGGCCGACCTGGTCCTCGGCCGCCGCGCGCCGGCGCGGCCGGATGCGTGGCCGCTGCCGGCCCGGCTGGCAAACTGGGAACTCGCACGACGGGTCCGGCGTCGCACCGGACTGAAGATCCGTGACCTGGGCCCGATGCGCGCAGCCGGCCGGGAGGCGCTGCTCAGCCTGAACCTCGCCGACCGGCGGTTCGGATACCCGCTGGAGATGGTCATGAACGCGGCGGCCGCAGGCTGGCGGGTGTCCGAGGTCGAGGTGACCTATCTGCCGCGCATCGGGAAATCCAAGGTGACCGGGACGGTGCGCGGCTGCGCGCGCACCGTGCGGGACATGAGCCAGGTACTCGCCCAGTGACTGCCCCCGCTACCACCCTGCTCGTGGTCGCCAAGCAGCCAGTGCCCGGACGGGTCAAGACCCGCCTGGTGCCGCCGTGTACACACGAGCAGGCCGCCGCCCTCGCCGAGGCGGCGCTCGCCGACACACTGCACGCCGTCCTCGCGGTGCCGGCCGCGCGCCGGGTGCTGGTCCTCGACGGCGACCCCGGCCCGTGGCTGCCTCGGGGGTTCGACATCGCGCCGCAATGCGGTGGCCCGCTCGACGAGCGACTAGCCGCCGCGTTCTCCGCTGTCCGCGGCCCCGCGCTACTGATCGGAATGGACACGCCGCAGGTCACGCCAGCCATGCTCACCGTGGACTGGCACACTGCCGACGCTGTCTTCGGCCCGGCTGACGATGGCGGCTTCTGGGCACTCGGCCTGCGCACGCCGGATCCGGCCCTGCTACGCGGTGTTCCCATGTCGGTCCCGGCCACCGGCGCGATCCAGCGTGCCCGGCTGGCCGCGGCCGGGCTGCGCGTCACCGGCCTACCGCCTCTGCGCGATGTGGACACCGCCGCGGATGCCGTGGCGGTAGCCCGCCAGGCCCCGCAGACCCGTTTCGCCGCACGGGTACGGGAGCTCGCGACGGTCCTGGACCAGGCCGGCAGCGCGCTGAGGGAAACGGCATGATGGCGGGGGCGATCGCCCTCTACGAAGAGGCGCTGCACGAACAGTCGCCCGCCCTGGTCCTGCGGACTACGCACGGCCAGAAGCTGCCCCTCCAGGTATCACGGTGGTGCGGTACACCCGACGCCGCCGACGAGAAACTGCTCAACCACTGCCACGGCCCGGTCCTCGACGTGGGCTGCGGCCCAGGCCGCCTGACGGTAGCGCTCACCGAGCGGGGAATTCCCGCACTTGGCGTGGACATCTCGCAGGCAGCGGTGGCCCGGGTCCGCCAGGCCGGGGCACCCGCCCTGCACCGCTCGGTATTCGATCCGCTGCCAGGACAGGGCCGGTGGGCCACCATCCTGCTCGCAGACGGCAACATCGGCATCGGCGGGCTGCCCTCCCTCCTCCTGCACCGCTGCGCCCAGCTGCTGAGACCGGCCGGCCGGATCCTGATCGAGGCCGAACCCGGCTGCGTCGACGAGCAGGTGACCGCGTGGCTCGAGCACGCCGACGGCCGGCGCGGACCGGCCTTTCCCTGGGCTCGTCTGGGCACCGATGCCGTACTCCGCGCCGCAGCCGATTCGGGCCTGGACGTCATGGAGCAGTGGAGCGAAGCGGACCGTGCCTTTGTCTGGGCAGCTACGCGGAAGCGCCTCCGGAGCCAGGCTTGAGCGTGGCGTCTGCTGTGCGCCGGCCCAGGAACTCAACGTCCGTCGCCAGCGCCGCCAGAGCCGGCGCGGGCCATGTCGTGAAGGCGGCCAGCAAGGCCACGGCCGACTCGCCGATCGCGCGGCGGCGCTGGCAGGGCGAGATCGAGGGCCGGGTCGCCGATCATCGAATTCGTCCAGTCGATCAGCGCCCGGCATTGACACCGCTTACATTGTATGCCTAGCATCGCAACTGAGCGGAACTGTAAGCGGTTGCAAGGCTTGGGATCGGATGACGACCGTCTACGATGTCGCTCGCGTGGCTGGTGTTTCCACTGCCACGGTGTCCAGGGTCATGCGCGGGTCTGCGCTGGTGAACCCGGACACGCGAGAGCGCGTGCTCGCGGTGATCGAATCACTCGGCTTCGTCCCGGATGCCTATGCCCAAGGGCTCAGCAACCGCCGCAAGGACGTCATCGGGTTCGCTGCCCTCGATCGCGGCGGCGCCGAGATGGATATCGAGCAGAACAGCGTGCTGTTCGTCGACCAGATCGTGCACGCGGCCGAGGCTGTGCTGCGCGGCACGGGGTACTCTCTGCTGCTGACCTTCGGCAGCCGTGGCCAGGAGTTTGAGCAGCGGGTCCGGTCACTGTCCGGCAAGGTCGACGGCTTGCTCATGGCGGAAGAGGTCATGCCCGTCGAGGACCTCCGCGGCCTGGCGAAGCGGATCCCTCTGGTCGTGATCGCGGGCCGACGCGATGAGTCCGAGCTGGACGTGCTCGTCGCGGACAACGTCACCGGCATGACGGCGCTGGTCTCGCATCTCACCGGGCATCACCGCTACCGCAGGTTGTGCTTCGTCACCGGGCCGAAAGACGCGCCGGACGCGCGGGAACGGCAGGCCGCATTCGAGGAGGCGGTGCTCGCTGGCCGCGACAGCGTCATCGAGCAGATAATCCACGGCGACTTCTCCGAGGGCAGCGGCGCCGCGGCCGCCCGGGTACTGCTCGGCCGCGGATCGATGCCAGAGGCCATCGTGTGCGCCAACGACCAGATGGCCATCGGCGTGCTGCATGAACTCCAGCAGGCGCAGATCAGGATCCCCCAGGACGTAGCGCTGACCGGATTCGACGACGTGTACCCGAGCCGCCTGGTCGATCCGCCGCTGACGACGGTCAGCCAGCCGGTTCGCGAACTCGGCACCCGCGCCGCGCAGCGACTGCTTGCCAGGATCGACCAGCGTGCGCTTCCGCCACAGGCGCAGACGCTTCCGACCAGCGCCGTCATCCGCGTCAGTTGCGGATGCCTGCCCAATCACGGGGCCCATTAGCGAGCGGAGGACCGGAACCAATCCCCGAAAGGAGAACGACATGCGCGAACATGTCAACTGGCTAACGCGATGGGGGAAGGGGCGGATGGCCTGCGCCGCGGCGGCTGTCGCGCTCATCCCGGCGGCCGCGTTCCTCACGGTCACCGCAGCCGGTCCGGCCAACGCGACGACTGTGCCCGGGGCGCCGTCCGGCTGGACCACCACCTACAGTGACAGCTTCTCAGGAGCCTCGGGCTCAGGCGTGGACTCCGGCTGGACCGACGACGTGGGCACGCAGTACTCAGGGACCGGATGCACCGGCAACTGGGGCACCGGCGAGGTCGAGTCTGAGACCAGCTCGACAGCCAACGTCTCCGAAGACGGGAGCGGCCACCTGAACATCACCCCGGTGGACTCAGGCGGTTCCTGGACTTCGGGCCGGATCGAGACGGTCGCGGATAACTTCGCGGCTCCCGCGGGCGGCGAGATGGAGGTCAGCACGTCGATCAAGCAGCCGAACCCGTCGAGTGGCGTCGGTTACTGGCCGGCGTTCTGGATGCTGGGCGCGGGATTCCGCTCCAGCGGTGCGGGCACGTCCGGGACGATGAACTGCTCGAACTGGCCATCCGCTGGCGAGATCGACGTCATGGAGGACGTCAACGCGCTGTCGGAGCACTCCGGCACGTTGCACTGCGGCGTGGATCCCGGCGGCGCGTGCAACGAGACGACGGGCCTCAGCAGCGGCCTGGCGTCGTGCTCTGGCTGTCAGACCGGTTACAACACGTACTCGGTCATCGTGAACCGCACCAACACCAGCGACGAGTCCATCACCTGGTATCTCAACGGCACCTCTTACTACTCCGTCAGCGAAAGCCAGGTCGGGACGTCCACCTGGCAGGCCGCCGTCGACCACGGATTCTTCCTCATCCTCGATGTCGGCATCGGCGGCGCGTACCCGAACGCCATCTGCAACTGCTCATCACCCACGAGCTCGACCAGTTCGGGTGCCGCGATGAGCGTCGGGTACGTGGCCGTGTACACGACCAGCGGCAGCGGCTCCTCACCCACTCCAACCCCGACCCCCACTCCGACACCGACCCCCACCGGAACCTCTTGCACGACCACCGCGACCTCTGACATCTCCGCTGACTGCTACAGCAGCAGCCATGGCACGATTAGCGTCACGTCGGCCACCGGAGACACCAACCCGAGCGGTGTAGACGGGCACCAGGTAGCCCAGCTCGCCAACGGCGACTACCTGGAATACACCGGCGTCAACTTCGGATCCGGATCCACCCAATTCGATGCCCGGGTCGCCTCCGGGGCCGCCGGCGGAGTCAGCGGCCTAGTGGAGGTGGTGCTTGACAACCCGGCTAACGCGCCGGTGGGCAGTTTCGCGGTAGGGAACACCGGCGGCTGGTCGTCCTGGGAGACGGTCCCGGCGAATATCTCCTCCGTCACCGGGACTCACAACGTCTACCTGGAGTTCTCCTCCGGAGCGCCAGGTAATCCGCCCTACGTAAGCCTGCACTACTTCAGCTTCCCGGCGAGGTAGCACCCGGCTCACCGGCCGGGCGCGGCCTGTGCCGCGCCCGGCCCGGTGATGGGCTACTTCTGGAGTCTTCTGACGATCCATGTCCAGTGAGGTTACCTTCACGCCCATGTCAGAACGCAGGTGAGCCCGGTGCCGAGTCAGGTACCGAGGAAGTAGCCTTGGCCGATGTTCTCGCCTCAAGGACCATCGCTGCGCGAACTGACGATGCAGGCGCTGTCTTCGGTCGAGGACGGATACGACCTGCTGGCGCCGAAGTTTGACCACACGCCGTTTCGCACCCCCGACAGCGTGCTCGATGCGACCGTCGATGTGTTGCGCTCCCGCGGGCCGTTCGGACAAGGGCTGGACGTGTGCTGCGGCACCGGGGCGGGCATGCGGGTCCTCGAATCCCTGTGCCATGAACGGATCACGGGCGTCGACTTCAGCACCGGAATGCTCACGCAGGCACGGAGCGCGCACCAGGACGCGCACTGGGTGCGGGCCGATGCACGGGCCCTCCCCTTCGCCGGGGCCTTCGACCTGGCGGTCAGTTTCGGAGCGCTCGGGCACTTCCTGCCCGCCGAACGACCCGCACTGTTCGCCGGCGCATACCGAGTACTGCGGCCTGGCGGGGTTTTCGCCTTCCCGATCGGCGCGCCGCCGCCCATCGCCTCAAGCTGGTACTGGGCATTGCTCGGATTTGACGTGGTCATGCGGGCCCGCAATGCCGTATGGCGTCCCCCGTTCGTCATGTACTACCGCACCTGCTCGCCGCACGCGATCCGCAACGACCTGACAGCATCCGGATTCACCGTGACGACAGTCCCCTTGACGGCCCTGGGCCAACGCCGGGACGGCAGCCCGGGGTACCGGCTTGTTCTCGCGCGCAAACCCACGCAGACCCGCGCAGTTCAACCGCCGTAGCACGGTAATTCCCCTTATCGCGGAGGAAATCATTGCTGTGAGCAGCGTTTTTTACCGCGTTGGACTCATCTTCCGCGTTAACTTCGCCCGACGCGATACGTGAGATGGGACAGGTGCCACCTGCAGCCGGATCTCGCCGATGAGGCCTTCGGCCAGGCACTCCCGGATCATCTGCCCGCCGCCCGCGACCACGACGTCCCGGTTTCCCGCGGCCTCAGGGCCATCTCGACGGCGCGCCGGACACCACCCGTGACGAACTGGAATGTCGTCGGGCCACGGCTCCGGCGACGTAGCCGTCTACCGACGGACTGACATCGACCACCGTCTCGCCCATTGCCCGCTCCTAACACCTGGTCGCGATGATCGCTGATCGTACGCGTCCAGTTGCCGGGAAGCCGCCGCAAATCGACTACATAGAGTAGTTGTACGTGTACGATTATCACTCTCTTGCCGGGTCGTAACAGCTGGGAGTGGGCATGATGCAAGCGACGTCCCCGAGCACGGTCGCGGAAACGCAGGCGGCGGGAACAGTGGCGGACGAGGGTCGCCGCCGCTGGGCCCGGGTCTGGTGGATCGTCGGCGGCGTTTTGCTGTCGGCCGGACTGTTCGTCTGCTACGTGC
>DASXDG010000167.1:0-1808 GCA_036490795.1 Streptosporangiaceae bacterium | reverse complement strand
GGCGTGACCGTCGGGGACGAGGCCGGGCTTGAGGTGGCCGTCGGTGAACCGGTGGCGGTCGCCGTGGCGGTAGCCGTCGCGCTGGCGGTCGCCGACGTCGTCGGGGTAGGCGACGTGGACTTCGACGGCGTGCTGGACGGTGAGCTCGCCGGGGAACTAGCGGGCGAGGTGGACGGCGACGCGGCGCAAGATGGCGGCGCCGGATTCGCCGCTGCCCCCCGCGACGGGCTGTGGGCCACCGTGGTCGCGGTCTGGCTGTTTCCGTTGAGCGGGCTGGGTCCGGCCGGGCTCGGCGCCAGCTGACCCGACGTGGTCACCCCGGTGATGGCGCTGGCGTCGCCGCTGCTGGCGCTGCCGCCGCCGACGTTGGAACTGTGCCCGGACAGGACACTGGAACTGAGCTGGACGATGGCCTGGCGGAGCGGCGGTACCGCCACGGCGACACCCGCGGCGAACACCGCGCAGGCGAAGGCCAGCGCGGGGCGCAGCATCAGGTCGCGAAAGTCCCAGCGGGACCGGGCCCTGCGCGATCGCGTCCGGGCACCGCGGGCCGGCCGGTGCAGCAGCCGGGAAGCGGGCTCGCTTGGCGCGTCCGCGGTGCTGCCGCCGGCGGCGAGGGCGGGGCCGGACTGGATCTTCGCGCGGATGCGCTCAAGGCCGTCGGGGCGAGGCTCCACCTGCTCCGCGGCGGCATGCAACGCAGAGCGCACACGCTCCGCGAAGTCATGTGGCTGACGGGATGGTGGGCCGGATCTCACGTTTACTCCTGCTCCAGCGCGGCCCTGAGCGCGGCCATGCCGCGGGCCGTGTGGCTCTTGACCGCTCCGCGGCTGATCCGCATGGCGGTGGCGATCTCAGCTTCGGAGAGGTCAGCGTAGTACCGCAGCACGATGGCCTCGCGCTGCCGTTCGGGAAGTTCGCGCAGAGCTGAAACGACGGCTGATCGCTCCAGCAGGACAAGGGCGCCGTGCTCGGCGCTCGGCATGTCCGGTGGTGCCTTCTGCATGTTCTTATCGACCACGGTCCTGTGCCGGAGCACCGATCGTGACCGGTTAACCACAGCCTGGCGCAGATAGGCCAGAGCCTTCTCCGCGTCACGCAACCGCTGCCATCCGTCGGCCATGGCGATGAACGCGTCTTGCACGACTTCTTCGGCAGTCGGGGTGTCCCGCACCAGGAACGAGGCAAGGCGCACCAGTCCCCGGTAGTGCGAGGCGTACAACTCAGTAACCGCGCGGTCAGCACTCCACGCGACTGCCTGAGCACGGAAGGCTTTTGGCATCGCGGCGCCGGCCACGAGGGTTTCTGTCACGTTGGTAGGACGCGCGACCCCGTCTTCTGGTTCACCCACGAGCCGGCCGCCCCCATTGTGCCGCTGAGAGGGTCGCCGAGCTGTCACAGGACCACAACCCACGGTCCCTTCTAACCAAAGCCACCCACCCATCTAGCCGCCCGCTACTCCGTGCAGTGCTACCCCGTACCGATCCGGACATGCCGACAGATACCGCCGGAGGGTTACGGAAACACAAGAATATCCACTCAGCGTGCACTTGGGCAGCACTTACGGGGATCAGCCAGGTTGCAGGCCCTAGCTTCATGATTACTCCCGGGTACTCACAGTCACTGCCGCGGTGCCCTTTCAGGCACCCCTCATACGGTATGAGCCGCCGGCTTAGCATCCGCCAGCTACTTTGCGGCAGAAAAAACGCGAGACTTCCACACCTTTACTTCGCCTCTACGGCCGGTTTAGTTTCACCCTGAGTGGCCTGCCCCGTAGGATCGACCACGTGTCCGACTGCTTGTTCTGC
>DASXDG010000166.1:0-1681 GCA_036490795.1 Streptosporangiaceae bacterium | reverse complement strand
ACTCCGCCGCCAGCCCGGCCGGCCACGCCAGCCCAGCGGGCCGCATCAAGCACGGTATCTCGCTGCTGCCCGACTGCCGGCCGGCCCGCCGCACCGCGGCGCACTACTACCGGGACGTGCTCGACCTGGCCCGCACCGCGGACGCCGGTGGCCTGGACTACGTGAAGATGACCGAGCATTACCTGGGCGACTACGGCGGCTACTGCCCCAGCCCGCTCACCTTCCTCGCCTCGGTGGCCGCGCAGACCCAGGACATCAGGTTGATGACCGGCTGCGTGCTACCCGCGTTCCACCATCCGGTGCAACTCGCCGCGCACGCCGCCATGGTCGACGTGCTCAGCAACGGCCGTCTTGAGGTCGGTTTCGCCCGCGCCTGGCTGCCGTACGAGTTCGACGCGCTCGGCGTGCCGCTGTCCACCAGCCGGGCCCGCTTCGAGGCATGCGTCAAGGCGGTGATCCGGCTGTGGACCGAGCAGAAGGTCTCCGAACACACGGAGTTCTTCTCCTTCACCGACGCCACCTCTCAGCCCACCGTCGTACAGGCTCCGCACCCGCCGGTGTGGGGTGCCGCGATCCGCTCCCCCGAGAGCTTCAGCTGGCTGGCCGAGCAGGGTTTCGGCCTGCTCGTAGCGGTGTCCCCGCTCCGCCGCGAGCTAGGCTGGACCCGCGACCTGGTCCAGTTGTACCGGGACACCTTCGCCGAGCGGCACCTGGGCACCGGCCTGCGCCCCCGGGTAGCGATCAGCGTGCCGCTGTACGTCGCTCGCACCGAGGCGGCCGCCTATGACACCGCGCTCCCGCACCTGCGGGAGTACCTGGACGTGAGCGCTGAGGCGGCCGATTCGTGGACCAACGTCCACTCGGACAACTACCGCGGCTACCAGAACATGCGCGACGGCTTCGCCAAGATCACCGACGAGGCACTGCGGCACGAGGGCAGCGCCGTCATCGGCACCCCGGACAGCGTCGTCCAGCAGATCAGGGAGCTGCGCGCGGAACTGGCCGCGGACGTCTGCCTGTGGAACGTCGACTACGGCGGCCAGGGCGGCGAGACGATGCAGCCGAGCCTCCGGCTGTTCCTCGACGAGGTACTGCCGCATGTCCGCGAGCCCTGAGCGCGGCCAGTCACGGAGATCCGGCCCCGGAAAGGCGGGTTGCAGGTACCGAAATGCCGCCCGTACCCCTGACCTGCACCGTTCGGGAGCCTATGCTCGAACGCGTCCGGCCGAGCGGCGTGGCAGGAACACTTCGGCCTGGATCACCCGCGTGCGGTCGCAGCCGGGGAAGAGCTTTCCCGAATCAGCGGCGAGGCCGGGTAACGGTACCTCGCCGTAGCTGCGACGCTCTGCGCTACATGAGAGCGGAGCCGCCAGCGCTATGACCACGACGCGGCCCCGCTCCCCCACCGGCTTCGCTCCCCGGCTACACGAATGAGGACAGCACGCCAGGGACGACGTTGTCAATAAATTTGATAGGAAAAATAGATATTATGGCGCGACTGGCGCCCCTAGGGGTCGCGGTGCCGCAGACCACCGTCGCTGCCGCACCGCCGCCTCCGGCACCCAAGCGGACCGGCGTCGCGGTGCCGATCGCTGCTGGAACTGGATGGGTGGTGGCTCCGCTCATGCCGGGGGGGACGAGCCGCGGTTTCCGCAAGCAGGCCGCCTGACCGATGACCGGT
>DASXDG010000165.1:0-68453 GCA_036490795.1 Streptosporangiaceae bacterium | reverse complement strand
GCTTGGTGCCCGGCCGAATTTCATGAAGGCGGCACCGGTGATCAGGGCCTTGGCCGATCTCGGGCACGACCAGCGGATCGTGCACACCGGCCAGCATTATGACGAGAGGATGTCCGAGGTCTTCTTCGTCCAGCTCGGTCTTACCAAGCCGGACGCGAACCCGGGCGTGGGATCGGGCAGCCACGCCCGGCAGCCGCCGTGCACTTCGTCGGCAATCCCATGATCGACACCCTGCTGGCGAACATGTCCAGGTTCGATACCGAGGCCGTCCGCGCCGAGCTCGGTCGCGGTGATCACCGACTCGGGCGGCGTGCGGGAGGAGACCACGCTGCTCCGTGTGCCGTGCCTGACCCTGCGGCCGAACACCGAACGGCCGATCACGATAACCAGCGGCAGTAATCGCCTCGTGACGTCAGGGCAACTGGCCGCGGCCACGCTGAAGGCCTGCGACGACGGGTTCTACTCGGGTGAGTTGCCGCCGCTCTGGGACGGACAGGCGGGCCCTCGCATCGCCAGGATTATCACCGGTACGCCTGCCTGAGCCACGCGAAATCCGGATTCCACACCACAAACCACCCATATTGCTAGTCCAGTGCATTATGATGCACAAATGCACTAGTGAGACATGGTGTCATGGGGGTGGGCGAGCTTGGCTGGTATCGCGGCTGACCGATCGGTGCCTGCCCTGCTGCTCAAAATCGGGCGGTATCCGCTGCACTCGGGCGGCGTGGCGGTGGTCAGGACACTGGGCCGGCTCGGCGTGCCGGTGTATGCCGTCACCGAGGACCGGTGGACGCCCACCGCGGTCTCAAGATATTGCGCGGGCCGCTTCGTGTGGCGGGTCACCGGGCGCGAGGAGCCGGAGCATCTGGTCGCGCTGCTCCGATCGGTCGCGGAGCGGATAGGGCACCGTACCGTGGTGGTGCCGGCCGACGACGAGGCGGCGGTGCTCGTCGCCGAGCATGCGGAGTCGCTGGCCCCGTGGTTCTTCCTGCCCGCGGTCCCCGCCGGGCTGCCTCGTGAGCTCGCCAGCAAGCAGCGCCTGTTCGAGCTGTGCCGTCGGCACGACGTTCCCACGCCGGCCACGGCCTTCCCGGCTAGCGCGGCCGAGGTCGCCGCGTTCGCGCAGACCGCCACGTTTCCCGTGGTCGTCAAAGACGCCGAGCCCTGGGTCCGGCGCCGGGCGCCAGTGGCGGGACACACCACCGTGGTGCGCGACGCCCGCGGACTTCTGGCCATGATCCCGGCCAGCGGGCGGCCCGGCGTGATCTTGCAGGAGTACATCCCGCGCGAGCACGCGCAAGACTGGTTCACCCACCTGTACTGCGATGCGAACTCAGACTGCCTGTGCATGTTCACCGGGGTGAAGGTGCGGTCCTGGCCGCCGCACAGCGGCGCGAGCGCGGCCTCCTACCACCTGGCCAATCCGGAACTCGCCCAGCTCACCGCCGGGTTCTGCAAGAAGGTCGGTTTCCGCGGTATCGGCGACCTTGACTGGCGGCTGGACCTGCGTGATGGCAACTACAAGCTGGTCGATTTCAATCCAAGGATGGGCAACCAGTTCCGCCTGTTCGAGACAGCCCAAGGAGTGGATGTCGTGCGTGCGCTACACCTGGATCTCACTGGCCGCCCGGTACCGCCGGGCGCGGTACCCGACGGGCGCTGGCTCTTCGTCGAGCACATCGACGGATTCGCCCGGCTGGCCTACCGGGGAACCAGTGGTTACCCGGCCGCCCCGCCGCCGGTTGCGCGGGCGCGCGGCCGCGGCGGACGGGAACTGGCCTGGCTCGCGGCCGACGATCCGTTGCCGTTCCTGGCGATGCTGCCCCGCCTGGCCGGCGGCAGCCGGTCCAGCCGGCGGCACGCCAAGGGCGGTGCCCGGTGACCCGGCCGGCGGTTGTCATCGGCGCGGGGCCCTACGGACTGTCGGTCGCGGCGCACCTGCGTGGCCGCGGCGTGCCGGTGCGGGTATTCGGGGACGTCATGTCCAGCTGGCGCAGGCACATGCCGGCCGGCATGTGCCTGAAGTCGACCCCTGACGCGTCCAGCCTGTCCGCGCCCGCTCCCGGCTACACGCTCACGGACTTCTGCGCGGCCACCGGGCTCAGGCCGGTCACTGGCACCCAGATCGTGCCCGCCGAACTGTTCATCCGCTACGGCACCTGGTTCCAGCAGCAGGTGGTGCCCGAGGTGGAGAACCGGTGGGTGGAGCGGCTCACCCGGGCCGGGAACGGCTTCCAGCTGACCCTCGCCGACGGCGAGGAGCTATCCACCGACGTCGTGGTGATGGCGAACGGGCTGAACGGCTTCGCGCACGTCCCGGCAGAACTCAGCGACGCCGTCGGCGGGCCCGGCGGGCTGTCGCCGCACGGCCAGATCTCACACAGTTCACAGCACGACAATCTGTCGATGTTCGCGGGCAAGGAAGTCGCGGTGATCGGCGCCGGGCAGTCCGCGCTGGAAGACGCCGCGCTGCTGCACGAAGGCGGTGCGAGCGTCCGGGTGCTGGTCCGGGGCCAGGCACGATGGGGCCTGCCGCCCAAGCCGCCGCGGACCGGGGCGCTGAGCGTGCTGCCCGAGCCGAACTCCCCGCTGGGCCCGACCTGGCGGATCTACCCGTTCAGCCACGCGCCGTTCATGTTCCGCTACCTGCCGGAGCAGACCAGGATCAACCTGGTCCGCGGCGTCCTGGGACCGCTCGGCGCCTGGTGGCTGAAGGAGCGGGTGGACGGGAAGCTGCCCGTGCTGGACGGGCACCGGGTGACCGGGGTGCGCCCAGCGGTTGGCTCAGCGGACGGCAAGGTGGTGCTGTCCGTAGCGGCGGCGACGGGCAGTTCCGAGATCGCCGTGGATCACGTCATCGCCGCCACCGGCTACCGGGTGGATCTGCGCCGGCTGGAATTCCTCGACGCCGGGCTGCGCGACCAGGTTCGTTGCGTGGGCGGCTGGCCGCAGCTAAGCGCCTCGTTCGAGTCGTCCGTGCCGGGTCTGTTCTTCACCAGCCTGGCAGCCGCGCAGACCTTCGGCCCGGTGATGCGCTTCGTGTGCGGTGCCGGGTTCACCGCCCGCCGGGTCGCCGGGGCGGTCGCGGCCCGCTATCCGGATGCCGCGTCCGGGTGACGATCACGATTGTCCGGCCAGGCGAACTAGGCCCGACGGAGATCGCTGCCTGGCACGCCATGCAAGGCCAGACCCCGGCACTCGGCAACCCGTTCCTCAGCCCGGAATTCGCCATTGCGGTGGGCCGGCTCAGGCCCGCCGCCCGGGTGGCGGTCATTGATGACGGGCAGCACATCACCGGATTCTTCGCGTTCGAGCGGCAGGCGCTGGGCGCGGGCGTCCCCATCGCCTGGGGACTGAGCGATTGCCAGGGTCTCGTGCACGCGCCGGGCGCCCGGTGGGACGCGCAGGCGCTGTTGAAGGCCTGCGGCATCTCGGTGTGGCAGTTCGACCATCTGACCGCCGGGCAGCAGGGGTTCTCGCCCTATCAGGCAGCGCTGCATCCGTCGCCGGTCATGGACCTGTCCCGCGGGTTCACTGCCTACCTGGCCGCGCTGGGTGCTACCTCGCCGGCTCTGCTCAGCGGCCTGCGCCGCAAGGAGCGCAAGCTGGCAAGGGAAGCCGGCGATGTGTACGTCAGTACGGACTCAAGGGACCTCACCGCGCTGCGGACGCTGATGGGCTGGAAATCGGACCAGTACCGGCGTACCGGACGTCTTGACCGGTTCAGCCAGCCCTGGATCATCGACCTCCTTGACTCGCTGCACGCCACCCGGGGCACGGGCCTGCGCGGTCTGCTGTCCGTGCTCCACGCGGGCGGGAAGCCAGTGGCCGCCCATTTCGGGCTCCAGGCAGGACCCATCTTGTCCTACTGGTTTCCCGCTTACGACGTCAGCTTCGCCAAATACTCGCCGGGCCTGATGCTGCAGCTGAAGGTCGCCGAACAGGTAACGGACGCCGGTGTCCGGCTGATCGACCTTGGCAAGGGCAAGATGCAGTACAAGGAGAGCACGAAGAGCCATGACCTGTTCGTGGCCGAAGGCATCGTCACCAGCCGTTCGCCGCTCGGGATGGCGCACTGGGCCCGCCGCGCCCCGCAAGCCTGGGCGGTCCGCCGGATCAGGGCCAACCCGGCACTGTTCAGTGCCGCCGACACGGTGCTGCGGCATGGCGCGCGGGTCCGCGGCGCGGTGCTGGGCGCGGCGCCGGCTTCCGGCCGGGCCACGGCTCCGGAAGCCTGACCAGCGATGGCGACCAGCAAGAACCGCGCCAAGCTTGCCTACAAGCTGGCCTTCGCCGTCAGGCACCCGGGCCAGATCTTGCCGTACTTCCGCCGGGTGTGGGTGGACGCGCGGCTGCGTGCGGGGAATGCCGGCCATGTCGGTTACTACCGTGCGGTGATGCGGTACAAAGCCGGCCGGAGCCTGGACCTGGCGGTGGGCAGCAGGAGCCCGGAGCAGGGCGCCGAGTTCGGCCAGATGCAGTTCCGGTACCTGGTCGACCACGGCCTGGCGAGCACGGACCGGCTGCTGGAAATAGGCTGCGGGAACCTGCGCGCGGGCAAGTTCCTCATCGACTACCTGGAGCCCGGCAACTATTACGGAATTGACATCTCGCCGGAGATACTCCTGTCGGCGCAGCAGGTGCTCGCGGAGAACCATGTCCAGGACAAGGTGCCGCGGCTGACGTACACCGGCGATCTGAGGTTCGCGTTCCTGCCAGCCGGCTATTTCGACGTCATCCATGCCAACAGCGTGTTCACGCACTGCCCGATCGAGATCATCGAGGAATGCTTCGCCCATGTCGGCCGCATCATGGCGCCTGGTGCGTTTTTCGACTTCACCTTCTACCGGACCGGCGACTCCGAGTACCAGGTGCACCGTGAGGATTTCTATTACAAGACCGAGACGCTGACCGGCCTGGCCGCTAAGTACGGGCTCACCGCACGGCTAATGGACGACTGGCTTGACCCGTGGGACTCCCAGCCCAAGCTCCGCCTGGTCGCGGCCGGGAACACGGCGCCTATTATCTCTTGAATGGACACGGTGCGTTACCGAGCGAGCTCGCTGCGTATGCTGGCCTGCGCCATCGTCGTGGCCGGGCTGGCCGGCGTGGGGCTCGCGCTGGCCGGCTCCGGCTCGCCGCTCAGATCGCCGCTTGTCCTGCTGTTCCTGGCGACTGCCCCGGCGATGGCCGTCGCCGGACTGCTGCGCGGGCTGGACGTCGCCGCCCGGGTATTCGTCTCCTGCGTCGCGATGATCGTCATCAATGCCTGTGTTGCCGAGACGATGCTCGCCATCGGGGCCTGGTCTGCGCGGACCGGCCTGGTCGTAGTGGTCGTGATAGCCGCGGTCCTGCGGGCAGTCCAGTTGCCGGTTGTGCGTGACCGGTCGCGCCCATGCGCGGAAGCGGTCCGCTCCGTGGCCGACCGGCTGGAGCGCATGTGACGGCTGCGCCGCCCGATACGCTCCCGGCCGCGTCTGGAGACCGTATCGCCTCGTACAGGGCCCGGTGGTGGCCAGATCCATGGTGGCAAGGCGCCGTCCTCGGCGGCGTCGCGGTAGCTGGACTGGTGCTCTTCCTCGCCCCGCTGGGCGGGGTCGATATTGCCCGGTTCAACGGCTACGGGCTGATCTCGGTGCTGCCGGTTTTGTCGTTGCTCGGCATCGCCGCGGCCGTCATCGCCTTTTCCGTCGGCCTCTGCTTGCCCAGGGCTTATCCGGCCGTGCTTGGTATCGCACTGGCCGGGATCGTGATCTGCCTGGATGCGGTCACCGTGTTCACCGAGCCGGAGCCGCGCTTTCCCACCTCGTACCAGATCGCCGGCTTCGTCGAGTACGTGAGCAGGACCGGCCACGCCGCGCCCGGCCTTGACGCCTACTTCAGCTGGCCGGGACTGTTCGCCGCGGTTGCCTTCCTGCAGCATGTGACCGGCAACCATGACCTGATCCCGGTGCTGCGCTGGTGGCCGGTCACCGTCGACATGGCCTGCCTGGTGCCGCTCTGCCTCATCATGGGCAACCTGCGGGCAAGCTGGCGGGCCAAGTGGCTGGCCGCGTTCGCTTTCGAGGCGGGAAACTGGGTCGGCCAGGACTACTTCTCCCCGCAGGCATTCAATTACTTCCTGTACCTGTCGCTGATCGCGATCTTGCTCAACTGGTTCCGCTCGCCCATGCCGCTCGCGGTTCCCGTGCCGCGCGGGAAGGCGGCGGCGCGCGGAAAGCCCGTGCCACGGTGGGAACGGACCCTCCGCGACTGGCTGTCCTGGTGGCGCTCGTGGATCAGCGTCTTTTCCTGGTGGCGCCCCTGGTTCAGCGTCCCGGAGCGGGGCGAGACCGAACCGGGGCCCACGACCCGCGCCCAGCGCGCGATCTTGCTGACCATCGTTCTCGGCCTCTTCGTGTTCTCCACGACCAGCCACCAGCTCACCCCGTTCGACATGATCGCGGCGTGCCTTGGCCTGGTGGCCGTCCGGCGCTGTACGGTCACCGGGCTGCCGGTACTGATGGCGGTGATCGTGACCGCGTGGGTAAGTTTCGCCGCGGTCGGATTCTGGTCCGGTCACCTGTCCGCGCTCTTCGGCGACCTGGGTAACTTCGGCGGCAACCTCACCTCCAGTGTCGCGGACCGGATAACGGGGACGGCGCAGCACAGGCAGGTGCTCGAGATCCGGTCCGGCTTCGCGGCGGTGATGCTGGCGATGGGGGCGGGCGGATTGCTGCGCCGTCGCTACCGGGCCATCGACGACCGGATTCTGATCGCGCTCCTGTGCATGCCGTTCCTCGCGTTCGCAACGCAGAGCTACGGCGGCGAAATAGCGCTTCGGGTCTATCTATTCGCATTGCCGGCCGCCGCCGTGCTCGCCGCTTACCTGTTCTTCCCCTCCGGGCGGGACGAGAGCGGATATCAGTGGCGCGCCCTGGTGCCGGTATCGGCGTGCGCGGTTGCCATGGTGATGGCGTTCTTCGTCGCCAGGTACGGCAACGAGGTGTTCGAGCAGACGCCATCGGGGGAAGTATCCGCCTTCGACTATCTGTACGAGCACGATCAGGGCCCGATCAGGCTGCTGTGGCTCAGCCCGGCTCCGGCGGTGGACAACACGCCGCAGATGCCGTGGGAGTACCAGGACATCGAGAAGATCGAGTTCCTGCCCGAACTCGCGCCGCGCAATCCGGCCAGCCTGACCAGCCTGATCGCCACCCTCCGCGGGGAGGGACCGGATAGCTACCTGATTACCACCAGCACTCAGGAAAGCTATCTGACCCAGGAAGCGAACTACATTCCCGGCTGGGGCGCCGCGTTCCGCGCGCGGATGGCGGCGACGCCTGGCGTACGGATCGTCTACGCGAACGCCGACGCGGTCATCTACGCGCTCGATTTCCCACCGGGCAGCCCGGCGAATCCGCCGGTCATAGCGACCGCCAATCCCGTGTCCAAAGGTACCGTGCTGACCCCCATCGGGCTGGCCGTCCTGGTCCTGCTCCTGCTGGTACTCGTCGCGCGCGAGTACGTCCGGGTTTGTCTCGGCGCGCCCCGGCGCCTCATCCGGAGGCTGACACTCCCCTCATTGCCGCTGCTCGTGGCGTTCGTCGTCATCGTGGTCCTGCGGTTTATCGTCATCTCGTGAATACCGCGCGCCGCGCGTTCACCGCGTGCCTGTCCCTGTCTTTCTGCCTCGCGCTAGGCGCTTGCTCTAGCTCCGCGCCTGGCGGGGCGACGAGCGTGACTTGTCAGGGCAACTCCGGTGACGCGGCCAGGATCCAGGCGGTGATCGGCCAGAGCGAGCCGGGCGCGACCATTCAGATTGGCGGCGGCACCTGCCTGCTGACCAGGGACGTCGTCCTATCTGGCAACCGGACGTACGCCGGCGGGTCCACGACGGGGACCGTGCTCAAGCAAGGCGCCGCGATGGCCTTCATGCTGGCGTCCAGCGACTACGCTGGCAATTCGACCACCACTGGCGACCCGCTCCAGATCCGGGATCTGACCCTCGCCTGTGATGGCACCGGCCGCACCGACGGCATCGTGATCCTGAACTGGCGGGTGGATGTCAGCCAGGTAAATGTGCACGACTGCGGCGGGTCCGGCATCGTCGACACCTCGGTACCCGCGGACGGCAAGCCCATCACCAATACCAGTGTCAACAGCCGCTTCGAGAATAATTTCGTTACCGGCAGCGGACAATACGGTTTCGCGGTGATCGATCCGGTCAACGCCGTGACGGACGGCTTCTTCACCGACAACCAGGTTGCCGATTCCGGGTCGGACGGCGTCTATCTGCAGAACGCTGAGGGCTGGAACATCTCCGGCAACCATCTCTACGGTGACGGTGGTGACGGCATCGACGCGGCCCGGCTGTACGGAACGACGATCTCCAGCAACTACATCGAGGATTTCGGCGTCGGTCAGCGGACGGGCACCTGGAGTGGGATCGTCGGCACCGCCCAGGACGGTCCTGGATCGGTCCTGCTCGGCAACAAGGTCTTCAGCCTGGTCGCTGAGCGGAACGGCGCTAGCCACCGGTACATCGCGGTCACCAAGGCCAACTCCGGTACTGGCCACGTGTCCGCATACGCGAACGTGATCGAGACGGTAGCGAAAGCGGACCAAGCCTTCTATTTCAACGGGACTCCGCACTCGCTGGTCGTGGCCTTCGGGGCCAACCAGGTGTCCGGACCCGGCGCCGCGAGGGTCCTAGGCGGCGGCGTCAGCATCAGTTCCGGCACCTAGGCGCGGGAGGCGTTGCCACCCACGCCCATGAGCTACAGGGATTGAAATGGCGGAGTCCGCCTGCCCGGCCCTGGGTGGTATGCCTCGCGATCGGGTTGGTGCTGCCGGGTCCGGGCTGGACGGAGCCCGGCTGGTGGGCTGGTTTCATGATCGTGCGCGTGGCGTTCCGGGAAACCGGAACGCCACGCGCACGATCACCGCGATGCCGCCGGAGTGCGGGCGGTTTGTCCGGTTTCCGACGATGCGGGTGCGGCGGCGTGGCCAGGTTGGCCCTGATCGCCGCGGGCGACGCGGACCCGCACAGTTCAACCTCTGTAGGGCGAGACCCTGCGCTGCCCGCAGGGCTGGCCTCCTCGGCCCGCCTGGCGCCTGCTGGCCGCAACGCCGCAGGTAGCAGCCTGGTAGCGGTTTGGCCGATTTCGAGCTGCTTATTCTCTCTGGGGTGTCTGTCCTGTTATGTTATGTGTGTTGCTCGGATACTTCTTTGCGACAAAAACTGACTTAACGCCGATAGGGGGAGAAATGGTGCTGATTGTGGCGACCGTCCAGATCTCGCCCGCGGCTTGTCGGCACTCGAGTGTGGCCAAGTGCCACCCCAGTGGAGCCCGGGGGGGCCGGATGGGCATGGTGGGCGATGGCAGTCTTTGAATTGCCGGACGATCGGACCGATCTCGCACCCGATGTCGTAGCGGCGGTAACCCGCCCGGGCGATCCGCGGTACCGGCCAGTATCCGCTGAGGTGGCGCTCGCGCTCAGCGTGAGCGTGGTGATTCCGGTCAAGAACGAGGCGGCGAACCTTCCGCACGTGTTCGGCACCATTCCGGACTGGGTAAGCGAGGTCGTCCTCGTCGACGGGCGGTCGACAGATAATACTGTCGAAGTCGCGCGGCGGCTCCGTCCGGACATCAAGGTGGTTGACCAGTCCGGCAGCGGGAAAGGCGACGCGCTGCTGGCCGGGTTCGCCGCGTGCGAGGGCGACATCATCGTCGCGATGGACGGCGATGGTTCCACTCACGGCAACGAGATCATCCAGTTCGTCAGCGCGCTCGCCGTCGGTGCCGACTTCGTCAAGGGTTCGCGGTTCGCCAGTGGCGGCGGCAGTGACGATCTCACGCTGAGCCGCCGGTACGGCAACCGGGCGCTGCTCAGGCTGGTCAACCGGATGTACGGTACGCAGTACTCGGATCTTTGCTATGGCTACAACGCGTTCTGGACGAAGCATCTCGACGCGCTGGCAGTCGATTGCGACGGGTTCGAGGTAGAGGCGCTGATGAACATCCGCGCGGTCAAGGCCGGGCTGCGGATCCACGAAGTACCGAGCCACGAGTACCGGCGGCTGCACGGGACAAGCAACCTGCGGGCGATACGGGATGGCTGTCGCATCCTGCGGGTGATCTTGCGCGAGAGGTTCGGCGGGGCGGTCACGACCACCGGTACCGGCTACCCCGGTCCGGCCCAGCTGACCGCGAGCACGGACGCCGAATTGGAGTCGCTATGACTCAGGCCGGCCCAGGCGAGCCCGGCATATCGGTGGTGATCTGCGCGCATCTGGTTGCGCGCTTGCCCGATACGATCGCGGCGGTCAGTTCGGTCCGGCGGCAGAGCCTGGCTCCCGCCGAAATCATCGTGGTGGTCGATCACAATCCGGAGTTGCGTCGCCTGCTAACGGCCGAACTGCCCGGCGTGACTGTCCTGGAGAACCAGGAGGCACGCGGGCTTTCCGGCGGGCGCAATACCGGGATCGCGGCCGCACAAGCTGACATTGTCGCCTTTCTCGACGACGACGCGGTGGCCGACTCCGATTGGCTGAAGTTCTTCGCGGAGGCCTACGCCGATCCGGCCGTGGCTGGGGTCGGCGGGCTAACCCTCCCGTCCTGGGACACGCGGCGGCCGTCGTGGTTCCCCGCGGAGTTCGACTGGGTCGTTGGCTGTACCTACGTCGGCATGCCGACCGTGCCCGCTCCGGTCAGGAACGTGCTTGGCGGCAACGCCTCCTATCGCCGTGAAGTATTCGGCGTGGTAGGCGGGTTCCGTACCGGCATCGGCAGATCGGCGAGCAAGCGGCCGCTTGGCTGCGAGGAGACCGAGCTCTGCATCAGGCTCAGGCAACGTCGCCCGGACACCGTGCTGATGTTTGATAACCGGGCGGTGATATGGCACAAGGTACCCGCGGTGCGGGCGCGGTTCAGGTATTTCTTGTCCCGCTGCTACGCAGAGGGCCTGTCCAAGGCGATGGTGACCCGTAGCGTTGGTGTACGAGACGGGCTCTGCGCCGAGCGCAGTTACACCTCGCGCACGTTGCCGGCTGGAGCGGGGCGCGGCATAGCCGCCGCTGTCCGCGGCGATCTAGGCGGCCTCGGCAGGTCCGCCGCCATCGTCGTCGGGCTCGGTGCGGCCGGGGCGGGCTACTGCGCTGGTTATTTTGCTGGCTACTGGGCCGGTTACCGGGCGGGATCGATCCGCGGGGCTGGCGCCTGACTATGCCCCCCGTCCTGATGTACCACGAGATCGCGGCCAGGCCGGCGACCGCGAGCAGTCTCGCGGTGCCGCCGGAGGCCTTCGAGGCGCAACTCGACCTTCTGGCCACGCACGACTTCACCACGATGACGGCGTCCGGGATTGCGGCGGCCCTGTCCAGCGGTGCTGCGCTGCCTGAACGCACCGTGGTGCTCACCTTCGATGACGGCTTCGCCGACTTCCATCACCGGGCACTGCCGCTGCTGAGCCGGTACTGTTTCACCGCCACGGTGTTCGTGACCACAGGATGGATGGCCGACGCGGGCAAGCATAGTGCCGGGCGCGGGCCAGGGCCGATGCTGAGCTGGAGCCAGCTCAGGGAGGCAGCGAGCGCCGGGATAGAGATAGGCGCGCACAGCCACCAGCATCCTCAGCTCGATCAGCTGGGCAAGGATCGCTTGCGAACCGAGCTCACCGTCAGCAAGTCATTGCTTGAGGACGGGCTGGCAATGGAGGTCCCCGGCCTGGCTTACCCGTTCGGCTATTCGAGCTCCGCGGTCCGTCAGGCAGTGACGCGAGCGGGCTATGGCTACGCGTTCGCGGTCGCCAACCTGATCGCGGAATCCGGGCAGGACCGGTTCGCGCTGCCCAGGCTGACGGTCAAGGACTCGACCGGGCTTGACGCCTTCAGTCGTGCCGTGCGGGGGCACGACATTCACCGGATGTATCGCGCCGACCACCTGCTGACAAAGGGCTATGCGCTGGTACGGCGGAGCAGGACGATCGTCGCTGGTATGTCCCTCAATGGGTGAAACCACAGCCGGGATCCGGCCGAGTCCGAGCCTGTTTCACCGGGCGTGCAAGACCGCGCGCAGGCAGGTCGCCGATCCGCTGTTCCGTAACGGCTACGCCCTGATGGTCAACACCGGCGCCACCGGGCTGCTCGGCGTCGTCTACTGGCTACTGGCCGCCAGGCATTATCCGGCGGCGGATGTCGGCCGGGCATCGGCTGCCTACTCGGCGATGAACCTGCTGTCCGGATTCACCGCGTTCAACCTGGTGGGCGCGCTCACTCGGTTCATTCCTCAGTCGGGCGGGCGCACCTCGGGGCTGATCCTGCGCGCTTACCTATTCAGCTCGCTAGCTTCGGTGCTGGTGGCGGTGCCGTTCCTGCTCTGCGTCGGTCACTTCGGTGCCTCCTTTGCCGAGCTCGGCGGCATCACCGCCGGGGCGTTCTTCACCGCGTCCATCCTCTGCTGGGGAATCTTCACCCTGCAGGACGGCGTCCTGGTCGGGCTGCGCAGCGCCGTCTGGGTCCCGGTCGAGAATGGCACGTTCGGCATCGTGAAAATCGTGCTGCTGCTCTCGCTCGCCGCGAGCGCACCGCATTTCGGCATCCCGCTGTCCTGGATGCTTCCCGTCGCTATCTCGCTGCCGCTGGTGAACGGGCTCATCTTCGCCAGGCTCGCGCCGCGGCACGCGCACGCCACCGGTGCCCGGATTCCGCCATCGCCCAGGCAGGTCGGCCGGTTCCTGGCTGGCGACTACACCGGAGCGCTGTGCGTCCTGGCCGTATCCAACCTAGTTCCGGTCGCGGTGGCGGCGAGCATCGGGCCGAGCGTCAATGCCTATTTCTATGTGGCCTGGATGGTGGGCGGGACGCTGGACCTGTTCGCGGTCAACATGGCGACGTCGCTCACCGTCGAGGGTGCGTTCGACGAGGCGACGATCGTAGCCAACTGCCGGGCGGCGTTGCGGAAGACGCTGTTCATCCTGGTTCCGGTGGCGGTGGTGGTGGCGGTTGGCGCTCCGGCGGGCCTGCGGCTGTTCGGGCCGCAGTACGCGGCACACGGCGCCCGCATTCTCCAGTTGCTCGCCGTGGCGACGCTGCCTAAGGCGCTGACCGAGATGTATCTCGGCGCGCTGCGCGCACTGAGCCGGACCAAGATGATCGCGTTCATCCAGGCCGTGCGCGCCGTGCTCATTCTTGGGCTGGCTCTGGTGCTGACGAATGCGATCGGCATCGTGGGCGCGGGTGTGGCGGTCCTGGTTAGTCAGCTGATCGTGGCCGCGCTGGTGGCGCCGGGGTTGCTGGTGCTGCTTCGCTGTTCGTCGTCCGGGACCGCGCAACCGGGCTCGGTCAGCAAAGTCCGCGCCAGTTTCCCGGGTCGCGGCGGCGAGAGATAAACGATTACCGATCAGAACGATCGGTGGCTACAGGTCCTGTTAGCTCTGTGGTCACTGTCACCTAGAGCGAAGAGCCTGGTTTCTGCCGGTGTTGGTTTCGTCGCAAACTGTTTGAAAATCGGTGACCCGTGTGACTGTTGTTTCTGATGTTACTCACTTGGCAAAAAGCCGCGGATAGTTTGCGTTTTTGTTACTTCTGTGTGTAGCGGGACTCGCCGCTGTATGTAACGATAGGGCGCGTCGTAGACATGTAAACCATGGGATGGGCGGAGACGTCTAGTTGTAGGAGAGTTACCGCCTGTGGGAGGTTTCCTGGGTTAGCCGGTTCCAAATGAGCGGGATTTGAGCGGGATTTATGGGTCGTGGTGTGCCGTATTAAAGGTATGTCACGAGGGGGCAGGGCATGTCTTATTATTCAATCGCGCGCACATATCGGAGTCGATTCCGACGTCTCTCGGCAGTACGTCAAACTGCCTGGACCAGGGACTACTTGCGCTGGACGGCAATAGCCGACTTCGGCTGTTCGATTGCTGGCGCTTTTCTGGCTCTCGAACTTCGATTCGGCAAGGACGTAACCGCCGGCTATGCGACGCTGAGCCTGGCCCTTCCTGTCTGCTGGATGATCGCGCTCTCCCTCGCCGGCGGCTACGACGTTCGATTTGTCGGCACGGGCTCGGATGAATTCCGGCGTGTGCTAAATGCCGGGGTAGGCCTCACCGCGACCACCGCGATTTGTTCGTACGCGACTAATATCGAACTATCGCGCGGTTATCTGGTTATCGCGGTCCCCAGCGTCACGTTGTTCGACATGATGACCAGGTTCCTGATGCGCAAACGCCTGCACCGCCGCCGCGCGGCGGGCGACTGCATGCTCAGCGTGGTGGCCGTGGGTCACCCGGACGCGGTCACCAACCTGATTACCGAGCTCCGCCGCGAGAAATATCATGGCCTCTCCGTGGTGGCCGCATGTGTGGCAGGGCTGCCGGAGCAGGCCATGGATATAGCCGACATAGCAGGAGTCCCGATACACGGCGGCCTCGACGACGTCACAAGGACTGTGCACCAGTATTCGGCGAGCACCGTTGCCGTGCTGGCTTGCCCGGAGATGGATGGGGTAAAGCTGCGCCGCCTCGCCTGGGAGCTGGAGAAGACCGGCACGGACCTGTGCCTCTCCCCGGCCCTGCTGGATGTGGCCGGCCCGCGAACCAAAGTGCGACCGACGGCAGGACTCACGCTATTGCACGTGGATCACCCGCAACTCGGGGGCATCCGCGAGGTGGTCAAGGACGTGTTCGACCGCTGTGCGGCCGCGATAGCGCTCGTTCTGCTCTCTCCGCTAATGGCGGCACTCGCGCTGACGATCTGGCTATCCGATGGTGGCCCCGCGCTTTTCAAGCAGGTGCGGATCGGCAGGGACGGCCGGGTTTTCCGTATCTATAAGTTCCGCACCATGGTCGTAGACGCCGAGCAGCGGCGGGCGCAGCTGCTCGCGAACAACGATCTCGACGGCGTGCTGTTCAAGCTGCGCAAGGATCCGCGCGTGACGGGGGTGGGCGCGCACCTGCGGCGCTGGTCCATCGACGAGTTGCCGCAGCTGTTCAACGTCCTGCTGGGTGACATGTCTCTGGTCGGGCCGCGCCCCGCTCTTCCGGACGAAGCCGCGGAATACGCCGAGCACGTCCGGCGCAGGCTTGTCGTAAAGCCGGGCCTGACCGGTCTCTGGCAGGTGAACGGGCGATCGGACCTGTCCTGGGAAGAGTCGGTACGGCTGGACTTGCGTTACGTGGAGAACTGGTCGTTTGCGCTCGATCTGCAGATTCTCTGGAAGACGATCTCGGTTCTCCTGCGGGGGGCTGGCGCGTACTGAGAAAAGTCTCCGCCTGGTCAGCATTAGTTCGTCGTTGTTACTAGAAGGGGTTCGGAATGGACTCGCTCGGCATCGAAGGTGCGTGGGTGTCGACACCTCGCGTTCACCACGATGACCGCGGGAGTTTCCTGGAGAACTACTGCGATGACGAGCTAGCCGCGGGTATCGGTTACCGGCTCGGCATCGCGCAGGTCAACTGCTCGGTGTCGCGACGGGGTGTGGTGCGGGGAGTTCATTTCGCGGATGTGCCGCCGGGGCAAGCGAAGTACGTGAGCTGCGTGCGCGGCGCGATCATCGATGTGGTGGTCGACCTTCGGGTGGGGTCGGCGGGATTCGGAGACTGGGAAGCGATCCGGCTCGACGATCAGGACCGGAAATCGCTTTTCATCGCGGAAGGGCTCGGTCACGCGTTCATGGCGCTGACCGACGACTGCACCGTTATGTATATGTGTTCAACGCCATACGCGCCCGACCGGGAGCATGGCTTGCATCCGCTGGATCCCGCATTGGGGATCCGCTGGCCAGATGACATAGAACCCGTTCTGTCGGCAAAGGACGCCACCGCGCCCACGCTGGCGCAAGCACTGTCCGATGGACTACTACCCAGCTACGCGGATTGTGCCGCGTACACCACCCGGTTGCGGGACGATGCCAGCCAGCCGGTCACCTGACGGCGGCGCGGCATGTACACCGGATCGCGGCGCCAGACGTCTAGTTCATACGCTCGTGTAGGGAAGTAATGATGAGTACGGATAAGGTTCCGAGATCGACGCGCCACAACCAGCACATGGCCGCCCGGCGGGGACTGCGCGGCCGTAGCCGTCTGACCTACATCGTCGCGCCATCGGCATTGGCCGTGCTGGTCCTGGGCGGCGTCGCGGCATACCTGACACTAGGCGGCGGCCCGGGCGTGTCCGCGTCCGGTGCCCAGCACGCCGCGGCCACAGGATCCGCCAGCGCCGCCCCCTCCTCCAGGTCAACCACGGTCATTCCGCCCGGTGGCCAGAGCGGGACCACAGCCCTGGCCGCGCTCGGCAGCAGCGCCATCATCCCGCCGGGAAGCGCCAAAACCACGGTCGAGTCGTGGAACAAGGGCCACGGCGGGACCAACCTGTCCGCCATATCAGGGCAGATCGGTGCCGTTACCCAGGCCATCGGGCTGCGGCAGTACGTCGCGGCGAAGGCGTCGTGCAAGGTCCTGGCGGGGGAGGTGCGGACTGCTCAGGCAGGGCCGCCCATCCCTTATCAGGCCATGCAGAAGCTGTACAAGGTGGCACTTTCCGATCTCGCCGCCGGCGCCGCGGACTGTCAGGCAGCGATCAGCCAGAAGGACCAGGGGGACGAGTACATCCAGACCTCGGTCAGCAAGGCCAAAATGGCTGCCGCGACCGCGGACCTCAAGACCGGAGCTAAGGATCTGTACCGATCCACCGCGGCCATCGAGGCAACCGGCCAGAAGCGCTGAGTGAGCGGACCGGCCAGCTAGGACTAGTGCCATGAGGAGGGTAGATCTGATGGCGAGTGCGAGGCTCCAGCGGAAGGGTTCTGCCCTGACGGCAATGGCCACCACGGTATGTATCACAATGATCGGGCTGACCGTCGGCTGCACCTCCAGCCCGGCAAGCCCATCTGCGGCAAGCTCGGCTCCTGGTGCTCAGGCAACGTCGGGCGCGGCTGGCGAGAACTCAGCGCCAAGTGGTCCTACGGCGGCCGCCAGTGCGGCCACCCGGTCCGGTACCGGCGTTCTCTCGGTGCCGAAGGCGCGTGTCAGTTCGGTCAAGGCATGGGACTCCGGGCCCGGTGGTGCCGCGCTCAAGGTGGTGTCCGGTCAAGTCGGCGTCGCGCTGCAGGCCGTCGGGCTGCGGCAGTATGCGGCGGCACGTGGTGCCTGTGTCAAGCTCGCCGCTGGGGTCAGCGCTGCCCGGGCGGGCGCGCCGATTCCCGATGCCGCGATGCAGCACCTGTATCAGACGGCGCTCGCCGACCTCGGCCGCGGTGCGGCCAACTGCCAGGCGTCGATATCCAAGGGACACCAGTACTTCAAAACACCGCAGGACGCGCAGACGCTGCGGCGGTCGATGTCGACGCTATCGGCCGGGGCCGACGATCTCTACCGGGCTACCGGCGATATCGATGCCCTGAAGCGCACTGATTGACGGCGGGAGGGCAGCGCGATGGACAGTCTCCGGATACAGATAGAGCAGACGGCCGATGTGGACGAGCGCGCGGTGCTCGGCCCTGGTACCACCGTGTGGCACCTGGCTCAGGTGCGGGAACACGCCAAGCTGGGCAGCGACTGCATCGTGGGCCGGGGTGCGTACGTCGGCCCGGGAGTGAGCATTGGCAACAACGTCAAGCTGCAGAACTATGCACTGGTCTACGAGCCCGCAGTGCTTGAGGACGGCGTGTTCGTCGGCCCGGCTGCCGTACTCACCAACGACCTGTACCCTCGCTCGACTGACGTCGAGGGACGCCTGAAGCGGACGGCGGACTGGGACGCGCGCGGTGTCGTGGTCCGCCAGGGAGCATCGCTCGGCGCCAGGTCGGTGATCGTAGCCGGCTGTGAGATCGGCCGGTGGGCGCTGGTGGCCGCCGGGGCCGTCGTCTCCAGGGATGTGGCTGATTTCGCATTGGTGGCCGGCGTGCCCGCCCGCCGGATTGGCTGGGTCGGCCGGGCTGGCGTCCGGCTGCTCGAGATGTCCGCTGGGCAATGGCGGTGTCCGGCTACCGGCGAGACATATCACGAGAGGGACGGAGGCTTGCTACCAATGGTAGCTTTACCAGCAGCGATGATTCGCGCTATGCAAATGCAGGTCAGCCGGTTTGTCCTCTGATCAATGCTGTGACACGTAGCCGATGACAACAGCAGATTAGGATCGGCGGCATCTTTGCCGATCTGAAACATAAATGTTTCCGGATAGCAATTAGAAATCCAATAGCTGCGGCCATCCAAACGGCCCGGCTCCGTGTCTCACACAGTAGAAGTCATTTTGCTCATGCGATCGCGGGAATCCGGTGCGGCCTCGCCCGGACTCGCGCCGTAGCCCGAGCATTGAGGTGGGGATGGAAATGAAGAGCCCACGGCTACGCAACATACGATTCAGGATCCTCCCGGTTCGCATCAAGCCACGGGTTCCGGGTAAACGCCTGAAGTTGTTCGCATGGGTGAGTGCCGTCATCCTCACCGGCGCGGTGATCCCCAACGTCTCGGGCGCGACGGCGTCGGCCGCGACGACATGCGCCAACCCGATCGTGTGCGAGAACGAACTGCCAGGGACACCACAGTCAGTCTGGGATGTGGGGGATGGCGAAGGGAAAACCATCCAGGGCTTCTCCGATCCGTTCAGCGTGAACGTCGGAGGCACGATCAACTTCAAGATCGAGTCGCCCGCCAAGAGCTACACGGTAGACATCTACCGGATGGGCTATTACGGCGGCGACGGGGCGCGGCTGATTACCAGCATCACGCCGAACATCACGGTGTCGCAGAATCAGCCCGCCTGTAACACGAACACCACGACGGGCTTGGTCGACTGCGGAAACTGGGGGGTTTCCGCTTCCTGGAGCGTGCCGACCACCGCGGTCTCTGGTGTCTACTTCGCGCACATCCAGCGGACCGACGGCACCAGCGATGAGAACCAGATCCCGTTCGTGGTGACGAACAACGCGAGCACCGCTGACATCTTGTACATGACCTCGGACGAGACGTGGCAGGCGTACAACGACTGGGGCGGCTACAGCCTGTATGTCGGCGACGCCACCGGCAATCCTTGGTGCTGCAGCGAGCTCGACCCGGGCCGGGCCGTCCAGGTCAGTTACAACCGGCCGTTCGCTACCCGCTTCGACACCCCGAACGGACAGGATTACTTCTTCTACGCCGAATTCCCGATGATCGAGAACCTCGAGGAAAACGGCTACAACATCAGCTACACCAGCCAGTCGGCGCTTTCGGCTCCAGGCGCAGCATCCACGATCGAGCAGCACAAGACGCTGATGACGGCCGGCCACTCCGAATACTTCGACGCGGGCGACCGGACCAGTATCACCAATGCCAGAAACGCAGGCGTCAACCTCGCGTTCTTCTCCGGCAACCTCATGTGGTGGAAGACCCGGTGGGCGAACAGCCAGTACGGCAATGAGCCGTACCGAACGCTGATCACCTATAAGGAGAGCCTGGATAACACGCAAAGCGATCCTGGAGATCCGCCGACATGGACTGGGGCGTGGCGAGATCCGAGGTTCAGTCCGCCCGGTGACGGCGGGCAGCCGGAGAACGCGCTGACCGGCCAGCTATGGACGGTGAACTGCTGTTCTTATGCGGACTCGGTTACCGGGGCGTATGCCAAGCTGAAAATCTGGGCGCATACCGCCGTGGCCAACCTGTCGCCCACCCAGACGTACACCTTCCCGGACGAGACGCTCGGCTATGAGTGGGACTCTGATGTCGACAACGGGCTCAGGCCACCGGGTGAGATCGACATGTCCAAGACATGTGAAGACGCGTCGCAAGCTTTGCTGACCGTCAACGAGGACATCGGGCCGGCTGAGGATTGTAACAGCCTGACCTTGTACCGGGCAGCGAGTGGTGCCCTGGTGTTCGACGCCGGGACCGTCCAGTGGGCCTGGGGCCTCAACAACAACCACGACGGCGACGACAACGGCACGAACACCGCGATGCAGCAAGCGACCGTGAACCTGCTGGCGATGATGGGTGCACAGCCCGGCACGCTCATGTCGGGCCTGGTCGCCGGTTCGGCGTTGACTGACACGACGGCGCCAACCTCGACGGTCACCTCGCCGTCGGCCGGTGCGAGCATCCAGAACGGCAGCACGGTCACGATCAGCGGCACCGCTACCGACAGCGGCGGCGGCGTCGTCGCGGGTGTCGAAGTGTCCACCAACGGTGGCTCGACGTGGCACCCGGTGACCACTATGTCTACCGACAGCGCGAGCGTGACCTGGAGCTACACGTGGCCGGCGACCGGTGACGGCAAGGTGACGATCATGTCGCGGGCGACCGATGACAGCCTCAACACCGAGAAGCCGGGCCCAGGCGTGTCGGTAACCGTCGGTTGCCCGTGCGGCTTGTTCGGTGCCAACTACACGCCGGCCACCACGTCGACCGAGGACACTACCCCCTACGAGCTCGGCGTGAAGTTCCAGGCGACGGTGCCCGGCTGGGTAGTCGGTGTCAGGTTCTACAAGGGCGCGGGCAACAACGGCACGCATACCGGGTCGCTGTGGACCGCCTCGGGAACCCTGCTTGCCACCGGTACCTTTACCAGTGAGACGGCCAGTGGCTGGCAGACGCTGGACTTCGCCAACGCGATAGAGATAAGCGCGAACACCACCTACGTGGTGTCTTACTACGATCCCGACGGCGATTACGCCAGCGATCTGGACGAGTTCGACTGGCAGCTCAATACGCCACCGCTCATCGCGCCCGCGTCGGACTACATGAGTTCGACCGCCGGTAACGGCGTGTATAACTCCGGCGGTCCTGGCTTCCCGACGCATTCGTACGCGGGCACCAGTTACGGCGTCGACGTGGTCTTCGATTCCAGCCAGCCTAAGGGTGCTCCGCCGTCGGTGGTCAGCTCGACTCCGGTCGCCGGCTCCTCCAGCAACCCGCTGCCGCTCTCGCCTTCGGTATCGTTCAGCGAGCCGGTAGTACCAAGTTCGGTGTCGTTCACCGTGACGCAAAGCGGGACTCCGGTGCCCGGCCATGTCACCTTCGACAGCACCGATGAGGTGGCGACCTTCGCGCCGACCAGTCCGCTCGCCGCCAATACGACGTACTCGGTGTCGGTGAGCGGGGCCACGGACGCGTTCAGCCAGACGATGACGCCGTACTCGTACACGTTCACCACGAGCAAGGCGTTCGATGTGAGCGGCGCCTGCCCGTGCGCGATCTGGCCGGACGTGGCGCCCTCGAACGTCACCGACGCCAGCGACTCGAGTTCGGTAGAACTCGGCGTCACGTTCACGCCGAGTTCCGACGGAACGATCACCGGTGTCCGCTTCTACAAGGTTCCTGACAACACCGGAACCCATACCGGAACGCTGTGGAGCTCGTCCGGTGCCGAGCTAGCGACCGGCACGTTTACGAACGAGTCCAGCCAGGGCTGGGAGGAGCTCGACTTCTCCACCCCGGTCACCGTGACAGCCGGGACGACCTACGTGGCCTCGTACCACACCGGTTCCGGCCACTACGCGGACACTGCGAGCGGCCTGTCGTCCGCGGTGTCTAATGGCCCGCTGACCGCAGTGGCCAGCGGAGGAGTCTACGGCTACGGTACGTCCACAACATTCCCCGACAACAGCTACAACTCCGCGAACTACTGGGTCGACGTGGACTTCCAGCCCGACACGACGGCGCCTACGGCCACTACCGTGCCGTCCGCCGGAGCCACCGGCGTGGCGGTCGGCACGACGGTCACCATGACCTTCAGCAAGGCGATCAAGGCAGGTACGGCCGTCTTCTCGCTGACCGACTCTCAAGGAAACTCGATAGCGGGCAGTTCGTCGCTCAGTAGCGCGGGCACTGTGCTCACGTTTACGCCGAACTCGCCGCTCACAGCGGCTACCAAGTACTCGGCTGCCTTGAGCGGTGCGACGACCTTGGGCGGCATCGCGATGTCCGGTCCGGAAGACTGGACGTTCACCACGTCGGGAACGACGCAGTGCCCATGCTCGATCTTCGAGAGCGATGCGACACCGTCGGTTGTCTCGTCCAGCGATACGGGCGCGGTCAACCTCGGCGTGGCGTTCACCGCGGACACCGGCGGATGGATTACCGGGATCAAGTTCTACAAGGGGGCCGCCAACACCGGCACGCATGTCGGCAGCCTGTGGAGTTCGACCGGTACTCTGCTCGGCCAGGTCACGTTCACGAATGAGACGGCATCGGGCTGGCAGACGGCCACGTTCTCCAGTCCTATCCAGGTGACCGCGAATACTACGTATGTAGCCTCCTACTACGCTCCGAACGGTGGCTACTCGGTGACCTCTGGCGAGTTCAACAACGCGGGAATCGACAATTCGCCGCTGCACGCGCTGGCATCTGGCGCGTACGCCAATGGAGACGGCCTCTATCTCTACAGTGGCTCGTCCGCGTTCCCGTCGTCCAGCTACAACGGATCCAACTACTGGGTTGATGTAGTGTTCACGACTACCGAACCTTAGGACGAATGGATATCAGGTGGTGATCGGTAAGCGTCCATCCGGCGAAATCATCGGCATCAGCTTTCACGCGATCGGCCTGCCCACGGCGGACCTGACCGCCGCGGAGCGACCGTACGCGGTTACCAGGGACACGTTCCTGCTGCTGCTCGATGAGTTCGCGGCACACCCTGAGGTCGAGCTGTCATTTGATGACGGATTCGCCTCCGATGTGGAGACGGCGCTGCCCGCGCTGACGGAACGCGGCCTGTCCGCCACGTTCTTTCCAGTAGCGGCCCGGCTTGGCCGGCCAGGTTTCGTTGACCTGGCCGGCCTGCGGGCACTGAACACCGCCGGAATGACGATCGGCCTGCACGGAATGCGCCATCGATCCTGGCGCGGGCTAGACCCTGAAGCCGAGCGCGAGGAACTCGTGCTGGCCAGGTCGCTGATCGCCGAGGCCGCGAGTGCGGACGTGACGTCGGTTTCCTGCCCGTTCGGATCCTATGACCGGAAGGTGCTTCGCACGCTGCGTGAATACGGCTACCAGCGGGTTTTCACCAGTGATCGGCGCCGGGCCAGAGCAGGCGCCTGGCTGCAGCCCCGCTACGCGATGATGGCGCACGATACCGTCCGAACGGTCCGCGACCATGTGCTGACGGCCCGTCCGCTGCATGAACGTACCCGCCGCGCTGCCACTTCCAAGGTCAAGGCATGGCGCTAGGGCCCTACCTAGTGCTGGCGGAGTCCGTCTACTGTGGCGACGGAGGTTAGCGCTGGTGCGGATATCCGTTATCCGTCCAGGTGACCTGGGAGAGGACGACGTCGACCGCTGGCGCGCTATGCAGCGCTCGACCCCGGCTCTCGCCAACCCGTTCCTTTCGCCGGAGTTCACGATCGCGGCGGGCCGGTTTCGCCCGCGGGCCCGGGTGGCGGTGCTCACCGACGGACCTGCCACGGTCGGTTTTTTTCCTTTCGAGCGGACCGGGCTCGGCGTGGGTGTCCCGATCGCCGCCGGGCTGACCGATGCGCAAGGGCTGGTGCACGCTCCCGGGGCTGAATGGGACGGACGCGAGCTGCTCCGGGCATGCCAGGTTTCCGTCTGGCAATTCGACCACCTAGTCGGCGGCCAGCGCTCTTTCGACAAGTTTCGTACCGATCAGCGCCCGTCGCCGGTCATCGAGCTGAGCGGAGGATTCGAAGCCTATTTTCGCGGTCTGACGGCTGGAGATTCTCAGCTAGGAAAGAACGTGCCACGCCGGGCGCGCAAGTTGGGCCGCGAGGTGGGTGAGCTCAGGTTCGTCTTGGCCAGCACCGACCCCGCCTTGCTTCGCACGCTGATGGCGTGGAAGTCGGCCCAGTACCGCCGGACGAACCAGGCGGATCTGTTCGCGCAGCCCTGGATAGCAGGACTTACCGAGGCGCTCTTCAGCACTACCGGCAACCATATGAGCGGTCTGCTCTCAGTGCTGTTTGCGGGGGATGTTCCGGTAGCGGCGCACTTCGGTATCCGCTGCGGTCAGGTGCTGGCCCACTGGTTTCCCGCCTACGACACGGACTTCGCGCGTTACTCGCCGGGGCTCATCTTTCATCTGCGGCTAGCCGAGGGCGCGGCAGCGGATGGGGTCGGGCTCATCGACCTGGGTACCGGCGCCAACCGCTATAAGGACGAACTGAAGACCGGCGATCTATTCGTCGGTGAGGGCGTGGTTACCACTCATTCGCCGCTCGCCGCGGCCCACGTGGCTCGCTGGGCCGCTCGCCGCTGGGCGGTCCAGGCGATACGACGGCACACTAGGGCTCTGCGGGGGGCTAAGCGACTGCGTGCCGGGTACCGTCAGGCGCGGACCACTGTAGCCCGGACCCGGCATCAGCCTTCCCCGGAGGACTGAGCTACGGCTACGGCGGTGTGACCGGGCGTCCCTTTCTGGAGCCGTCCGCCCAGGAGTTGCCCGACCATTTATTGCCAGTACCGGTAGCGTCCCAGTAGGAGGTGTCTACCGGACCGTAATACCCTCCCTTCGGCCAGTACATGCTGGAGAATACGTTTCCGGTGATCCGGATATGCGCACTCGTGAGACTTGCCGGGTAGAGCGTGAACGCGCCGCCGGCCAGGAAGTTGTTCACGACGGAGACGTTGGTCACCTTGCCGAAATCGTCGTAAAGGCCAATGGCCGATGACGCACCCTTCTGCGGGGTTAGCTGGTCAAGCAGCGTGTTGTGCTGGATGCTGAGCCCCGAACCCCCGTTCGATATTACGTCATCATCATGGTTGTAGTAGGTGTAGTGAGCCGCTATGAACGACTGCAGATCGTGCACGTAGTTGTCATGGATATTGCCACTGCCCAGTGAGATAGCGTCACCAAAACCAGAGATATTGGACCAGCCGACTTCCACGTTTGTGCCACCCGATGAGACGCCGTAGTTCTCGTAACCGTTGTCTGGTCCTGCGCCAGGAAGCCCGACAATGGTGCAGTGCACAATCCGCAGATTGTGAAACCCTTCCCGTAGGTTGATTCCCCACCAGTTGCGCGACTTGATGACCGAGTCCTCGATCGTCACATCGTTGGCGTAGACGTCGATGCTGCCGGTCAGTTCCACGTTCTTGATGACCGTGCCCGACTGCCTGATCTCGGTGACCGTGTCGTCGCCATCGCCTGACGGCGCGGGCGAGACGAGTTTGGCCATCGTTGCCGCCGCGGGCACGCCGGTGCTCGCACAGTTAGGCCACGACCGGGAAGCGGCCGAATAGACAGCCGGGTTCGCCGGGCAGATGCCCCGGTCGGAGGTGCTCTCCGAGTTGGACTGTGCCCGGGACGGCGCGGGTGTCGGCCCATTCGTCGCGACGAAAGCGGCGACTATCCCAGCGGCCACTAGCAGGATCGTTCCCGCCGTAATAAGCAACGATCGGCGCGACCGCCGGTTTCCGTATCCGCGAGGCTCTCCCATCTGTGCGGACCCCCTCCCTTTCCGCTGTCAGGGACCGTTATCGCAGTGCGTAGCGTATCGCTCCGGCTACTCTTCGCTGCTGTTCAGCGGTGATCTGAGGATACATAGGCAGGGACAGGATTCGTGCGGCCGCGGCCTCGGCAACCGGGAAATCGCCCGGAGCGTATCCCAGATCGCGGAATGCTGGCTGCAGATGTACCGGCACCGGATAGTGGATGCCGGCCTGCACACCGTGCTCGTGCAGGCACCGCATGACATGCTCCCGGCGTGGCACCTGGATCACGTATAGATGCCAGACGTGGTCGTTGCCTGGCATGACCCGCGGCAGGTCTACCTCTGCCAAGTCGGCGAGCAGTTCGGCGTAGCGCGCTGCGGCCCGCCTGCGCGCGGCGTTCCACTGTGCCAGCCGTCGCAACCGGATGCGCAGCACGACAGCCTGAAGCGTGTCGAGCCGTGAATTGAAGCCCAGCGTGCCGTGCTCGTATTTCCGTTCGCTGCCGTGGTCGCCAAGCAATCTGATGGCTCTGGCCAGGTCTTCGGACTGGGTCAAGACAGCGCCCGCGTCGCCGTACGCGCCCAGGTTCTTGCCGGGATAGAAGCTGACGCCCGCTAGTAGCCCGAGCGATCCGGCCGGCCGCCCGTCCTGGGCGGCGCCATGCGCCTGGGCCGAGTCCTCAACCACGACAGCGGAGCGGGCACTCGCGGCGTCAGCGATCCCGGCCATGGGCGCCATCTGACCGTAGAGGTGAACGGGAATGACCGCGGCCAGGTCGCCGCTGACGGCGGGCACGGATTCGGGCTCCAGCAGCAGGTAATCCGGGTCGACATCAGCAAGGACCGGCGTAGCTCCGGCACGGACAACCGCCTCGGCTGTGGCCACGAACGTATTGGCGGGAAGCAAGACCCGCGACCCGGCGGTCACGCCAGCGGCCCGCAGGGCCAGCTCCAGCGCGTCGGTGCCGTTCGCGACGCCGACGCAGTGCGCCACACCCGCAAACGCGGCGAACTCACGCTCGAATGCCGCGACGTCCGCGCCCTTTATGAAAGCGCCATCCGCGAGCACGCGCTCGAAGCCCTCGGTGACCTCGTCGGCTACCTCCGCGTGGGAGGCCCTGAGGTCGACGAACGGGACGTTGGTCACGGTCGCCGTCGAGTCAGTTGTGTCCATTGGTCACCTTGCTCCGACGTTCACCCGGACAACCTGGCCGCCCGGGATGGGCGCAGGCACGGCGGTGAGGAATGGGCTGCCGCTGTTCCTGGTCATGATCGTGCAGTAGGCGCCGCAGCAGCCCATGAGCACGAAGAACAGACCGCTGAACATCGGGAATGTGAATGAATCAAAGGTCGCGCTGGTGACCAGCGCGACCACCATCGAGGCGGCGAGCGCCTGACCGGTCGCCCGCTGCTGCGGAAGCCGGGTGCGCCGCCGGCCGAGTACTGCGGACTGTATGCCGGAGCAGAACAAGATGACGATGGCTATCACGCCCACCACCCCGATCTCCACGACCGCGAGCAGGTACATGTTGTCGGTATAGCGGTAGAGCTGAGGGAGGAACGTGCCGAATCCGCGGCCGAAAAGGGGGCGCTCGACGATGTACTGTGACACGCCAGAATAGTCGGCGACCCGCGCGTTGACGCTGGAGTCCTGGCCGTTGAAGATGCCCTGGAACAGATTGAGGAAGGTGGTGACCAGACCGTGCGCGAGGAACCGCATCAGCCCCACACCCACGGCTAGTACCCCCAGAGCGCCGAGTATCCTGCGCAGCTTCCAGGTTGGCAGCAGGACCAGCAGCCCCGCGCCGATGCCGATGATCCCGGACCTGGAGACGGTGAGCGGGCCAGCGAAGCCGATCAGGCCAACGGGCACCCACCGGCGGAGCCAGCCACCGTACTCGTGCCGGAAAGCCTGCTCGATGGCCAGCGGCAGAAGCAGGGCCATGACCACGCTGAATTCGATCGGCTGGCTGGCCGTGCTCTGCGGCCGGATGAAGCCGCCCCGGTCCATGAGCGCGATGACATCTTGACTGTTCACTGTGAGGCCCGGTATGTGCAGAACAGTGGTCAGGTCGATGCCGCGGAACTGCAGTATGCCGATGGCTGCGATCACGCTGCCCAGCACCACCAGGCGGCGCAGCAGCACCTCGAGCCGGTCGAATTCACGCATGGTCTCGGTGATGACGATGACGAGCCCCGCGCCGGAGACTAGCCATACCAGTGCGCTATCCGCCGCCAGCACTTCCGTCTGCGTGATATCGCGGGTCATGGCGGCGACGAAGCTCGCTAGCACCGCGATCGCGAAGATCAGCATCGTGATACGGACCGTCCGGCCGCCGCCTGTCGGCTCGATCCGGCCCGAAATCCAGGAGGCCAGGTACCACAGGAAGATACACAGCGAAAACACCATGGCCGGCGTGCCCTCGCCGCCGAGCGGCGCGAAGATCAAGGTGGCCGGTATCAGGAAGAGCAGGACGGCGTATGCGGTGAGCATACGGACGGTGTCGACCTGTGAGATGTTAATGGTGACGGCGGGGAACACTATGGTGGCGTCGTCGTCGCCAGCGTAGGTCATGGGATCGGCGAACGCCGCTGGACCGGCTCTTCCCCAGCGGGTTGGATCCGGAAGGGTTCGGTCTTGGGTGACTCGGCCTTGCGCGGCTCGGTCCTGGGTGCCTCGGCCCAGAATGGCTCGGCTCTGGACGGCTCGGCCGTGGACGGCTCGGGTGTGGGCGGGCCGGCCGCTATTGGCTCGACCCTGGCGGGCTCGGGCGGGCGGTACCGCCCCTTCCGCCGCCGGATTATGGTGTCGACCACGACGGGGATCAGGATGGACAAGACGATTCCGATGGCAGCGACCCCGGCGACCGCCTCGATCTTGCGCTTGTAAACCGGGGAGGGGGCACTCGGCGGTGCGATCTCGTCCATGCCGATAATGCTGTTGGGCGGGGCGTCGCTGGCCTTCTGCAGATTCAGCCAGCGCTGTTCGGTGAAGTTAACCAGCGTCCGCAACGATCGGGTCACCTGCTGCTCGTCTCGGCCGGTCACACTCAGCTGCATGAACGGTCCGAGTGCGTTGTCGGCGATCGCGGCGGAATACGTCTCGGTCACGCCGAGCGCCGCCAGCTGCTGTGCGGACGAACCCGACGTGACGTTGCGGGCCAGGAAATCGACGTCCACGCCAAGCGTGGAGTCGAAGGCGAGGAAGGGGTTGCCGTCGTTTCCTGGCTGGTTGGTGACCTTCTGCGCGTTCAGCATGGTCAGCTGAACCTGGGACTGGTATTGCGTAGGTATCTTCGCGAAAGCACCGGCGACGGCGATGACGGTCACTGCCAGCATAGGAACCAGCACTGCCCACCGACGGCGTAGCAGCGCCAGAAGTTCCCCGACGTCCATTCCAACCCTCCCCGGCAGTCCGGAATCCGGACTGCCTTACACAGTCAGTAGACGTGTGACTGCGTACGCAGGATTACCATATAGCCCAAATCTGGCCCGAACCAGTGCGGCCGCTAGCCCGCCCCGGCCCGGTACCGTCCTTACCGGGCACCGGATTACCTAAGCATGTACACCGAACCCCGAGGTCGGACGTCACCTAGTTGTGACCGCTCGGCACCGATTACGTCGCGACGGTAACGTCTCCTACGATGTATGTGCATCAGCGGCGTTCGCTGGATAGCCAGGGATGCCCGCATGAGGCCGGAGGGCGCCGGTGACGATCTGGGAGTGGCTGACTGCCGTGCTGCGCCGGTGGCCGGTCCTGCTTGTCGGCATGCTGTGCACGATCTCCATCATGTACGCCATCCACAAGAGGCCGGTGTCGTTTCAGGCGTGCGGCAGCATTATCGTCGGTGCGCCCGCGACGCCGACCAGCCCGAACGTCTACAACAACACTGAGGGCTCGCTAGTGGCCGCCACCGGGCTGATAACGGACGAGCTCCAGTCCGCGACCGTGCAGAGCAAGCTCAGGGCAGAAGGGGCGACCGGAGCCTTCCAGGCGCAGGTCCACAACACCGGGACCACCGAGACGCCCGCGTATTCGGAACCGGAGATGGACGTCTGCGCGACCTCGACCGATCCCGGGGTGGCGCTAGGCACGAGCAACGCGGTCCTGGCCGAGTTCGACGCGTTGCTGCGCTCCAGGGAGGTTGCGGCGCACGTGCCGGCTCAGTTCTACCTGACCGAAAAGGTGCTGGCCTCGCCCGGTTCGGTGGCGGAAACCGGCCGTCCGTCCCAGGCATATCTCGCCGTCTTCATGCTGGGTGCGATCGTCACCGTCGCCGCGGCACTGTGGACTGACCAGTACCTGCGCCGTCGCAAGCTGCGGCGCCGGGATCACGACTACGCGGCCCAGGTGCCGATCAAATCCGCCCGGCATGCCCGGGACCTGCGCTGAGCAATCGGTGTCCGCCGTCGTTAACGCCGAGGCGGGAGTCAGGTCAGACGGTGACATCGGCGCCGCGCAGCCGGCGCGCGGGCACGCCCGCCCAGATTTCGCTGGCCGGGATATTCCTGGTAACCACCGCTCCCATGCCGACCAGCGAGAACTCCCCGACGGTCCGGCCTTCGCCGATGATAGAGCCGGCTCCCAGGTACGCGGCCCGGGCCGCCCTCGCCCCGCCGCCGAGCCGGACGCCGGAGGCGATCGTCACGAAGTCGTCGATGACCACATCGTGGGTAAGCGTGACGTGGGGCATGATCGCGACATGGGCACCGACCCGTACCGCGGTGGTAAGCGCCACATGTGCGAGCAGCACCGATCCGGGTCCGATGCACGAGGATGCGGAGATCGCGACGCTCGGATGGACGATGGTCGCGTAGCGCTCGGGCGGCAGGCCGAGCGCGGTCACTAGACGGAGCCGGCTCGTGTAGTCGGACGGACGCCCGGTGCATACCACCACCCTCGCGCCCGGCAGTCTGCGGAGCTCTTCCCGCCCGCCGAGGATGGGTGTGCCCTCCACCATCGTGCCCCGCCGCGCGGGGTCGTCGTCGAGAAAGCCAAGCAGCTGCCAGCGGCCACCAGCTTGGTTGACCGCCTCGATCGCCTGGACGGTCTCGCGGCCGAATCCGCCCGCGCCGATAAGGACGAGGTCGCCGCCCTGCTCTTGCTCCATCGTGTCGTGTGCCTAGTCCCCTGGCGCGCCGTTCATGTCGCTACCGTAACGGAAAGTCGCACGACACGGGGTGGTCGGCCATGGCGTCGCGGCGCCGCCACATTGCCCATAGGCTGCCCTATCTGGCCAGAACGTGAATGCAATCAAAAGTTGGGTCAAAAGTAATCCAGTATGCGCAGTTGCGCGTCTACTGTGGGTAAGGCAAGCCTGACTGGCCGGGGAAGGGGTCGGCGAGGTTGCCCGTGGCCGGCCACCGCTGTAGCGGCGTTCCGGTTTGTCAGTTCAAAGGGGGGACGTGAGTCCAGCTCAGGTTGTCGCGTCCCGTGGCAGCGCACCGATCGGTGTGGCCATCGTTGGCGCTGGCTATTGGGGACCGAACCTGGTCCGTAATTTCGCCAGGTGCCGTAGTTTTGACCTGCGCTGGCTGTGTGATCTCGACGAGCAGCGCGCGCAGAGTGTGCTCGGACCGTACTCCACGGTGGCCGTCACCAGTGACTTCGCCGAGGTGACAGCGGATCCGACGGTCGATGCGGTGGCCATCGCCACCCCGGCGGGTACTCATTTCGGCGTCGCGTTCGCCGCGTTGCAAGCCGGCAAACACGTGCTCGTTGAGAAGCCGCTGGCCGCCACGTACGCGCAGGGCCGTGATCTGGTGGCGTTGGCCAAGGAGCGCCAACTGGTCCTGATGTGCGATCACACCTACTGCTATACCCCCGCTGTTAACAAGATTCGTGAAATCCTTCATTCGGGCGAGCTAGGTGACCTGCACTTCTTCGACTCGGTGCGGATCAACCTCGGCTTGGTGCAGCCAGACATCGACGTGCTGTGGGACCTCGCGCCGCACGACCTGTCGATCCTGGACTCGATCCTGCCGCCCGGCGTAGAGCCACTCGCGGTGACGGCCCATGGCGCGGATCCGATCGGCGCCGGGCAGTCCTGCGTGGCGTTCGTCACCCTTCAGCTCACCGGTGGTGCCATCGGGCACTTGCATGTGAACTGGCTGTCGCCGACAAAGGTCCGGTCCACGCTTATCGGGGGCTCCAAGCGCGCGGTGCTGTGGGACGATCTCAACCCGGTCCAGCGCGTGACGGTGTTCGATCGCGGGGTCGATATGGTGCCGCGGGGCGAGGTGCCCGAAGAGGCCCGCCGGAACGCGATGATCTCCTATCGCTCCGGCGACGTGGTCTCCCCGGCGTTGCCCGAACGTGAAGCCTTGCAAGGTGTTGTGGAGGAGTTCGCGGACTGCATCAGCACCGGTCGGACCCCTCTCACCGACGGAGAGTCCGGGCTGCGGGTGCTGGACATCTTGGAGGCAGCCTCTCGGAGCATGTCGCTGCACGGGGCGACGGTCGGTTTGCGTGGCAGCAGATGAGTTCGGTCAGTGTTGTCATTCCCTGCTATAACTACGGGCATTTCCTGCCGGACTGTGTGGACAGCGTGCTGACCGCGCAACCCGGGGTAGATGTCCGAGTGCTGGTGATCGACGACGCGTCGACCGATGACAGCGCCGAAGTGGCCAAGAGGATGGCCGCCAGCGATAGCCGGATAGAGGTGATCGCGCACGAGGCGAACGCCGGGCACCTGGCGACCTATAACGAGGGGCTGCTCGGCTGGGCGGACGGCAGCTACTCTGTGCTGCTATCCGCCGACGATCAGCTAACCCCTGGTGCGCTCACCCGTGCCTGTGCACTGCTCGACGCGCATCCGGAGATCGGGTTCAGCTACGGTCATCCGCTTCAGTTCCTGCACCCGGGTCCGCCTCCGCCAGCACGTACGCACGGCAAGGGCTGGTCGGTCTGGCCTGGCCAGTGGTGGCTGGAGCGGCGGTTCCGTGCCGCCCAGGGATGCATCACCTCGCCGGAGGTGGTGATGCGCACTTCGCTGCTGCAGCGGGTCGGCGGATTCGACGCACGGCTCCCGCATACCGGTGACATCGAGTTGTGGATGCGGCTCGCGGCGTACGCCGATGTCGGCTATGTGCGCGGCGTTGACCAGGCCTGCTACCGGGTGCACGCGCACAACATGTCCAAGTCCCGCGACGTGCTCGGCGACCTGGCGCAACGGCGGCTGGCGTACGAGGTCACGCTTGAGCGTTGCGCCGGCGTGCTGGCCGGGCGGCGCGAGGAGCTGTCCGATGCCGTGCATCGCAAGCTCGCCTGGCAGGCGCTGTGGTACGCGGCCCGTGCATACGATCGCGGCCGGACAGATCAGATTCCGGTGGACGGGCTGATCGCCTTCGCCCGCGACTGCTGGCCTGAGGTGCGGACCCTGAGCTCGTTCTGGGGGCTGCGGGCACGGCAGGGTATTGGCCCCGCCGTCATGCCCTACCTGCAACCGCTGATCCTGACGGCAGCGGCCAGGAAGGCACATAACTGGTGGTGGTGGCAGTCATGGCAGCGCCGTGGGATCTGATCGCCGTAGCATGCGGCGACATCAGCACGCGATCGAAGAGCAATTGGGAGCCAGTGAGATGATCGAAGGTCAGCACTGCTTGGTCACTGGCGGCGCGGGCACGATCGGGTCGACGATCGTGGACCAGCTCGTAGCCGCCGGCGCGGGGGAGATCGTCGTCCTCGACAACTTCGTCCGCGGCCGTCCGGAGAACCTCCGCCGAGCGCAAGCCAGCGGCAAGGTCAGGCTGGTCGATGGCGATATCAGGGACCGGGACCTAGTGCGCTCCCTGATGACTGGCGTCGACCTGCTGTTCCATCAGGCTGCCATCCGCATTACCCAGTGCGCGGAAGAGCCAAGGCTAGCGGTCGAGGTGCTGGTAAACGGCACCTATGAGGTCATCGAGGCGGCTGCCGAGGCCGGTGTCCGTAAGGTCATCGCGGCCTCTTCCGCTTCGGTCTACGGCGCCGCGGAGCTGTTCCCCACCGGAGAATCACACCATCCGTACGCCAACGACACGCTGTACGGAGCCGCCAAGACATTCAATGAAGGGCTGCTCCGCAGTTTCCACGCGATGCGTGGTCTGGATTACGTCGCGCTCCGCTACTTCAACGTGTACGGCCCCAGGATGGACATCCACGGCCTGTACACAGAGGTGCTGATCCGCTGGATGGAGCGGATCGCCGCGGGACAACCGCCGCTCATCTTCGGTGACGGCAGCCAGAGCATGGACTTCGTCTACACCGACGACATCGCGCGCGCCAACGTGCTGGCCGCGGTCAGCGATGTCACCGACACGGTCTTCAATATCGGCACTGGCGTCGAGACTAGCCTGGCCGACTTGGCCAGGATGCTGCTCCAGGTCATGGAATCGGACCTGGATGTCGAGTTCGGGCCGCAAAGGGCGGTGAACAAGGTGCCCCGGCGCCTCGCCGACGTCAACGCGGCGGCCCGCCAGCTTGACTGGAAGGCCGAGATCGGTCTTGACGAGGGCCTGCGCCGTCTGGTCGCATGGTGGCGGAGCGAGCAGTGATACCGGTCATCAAGCCATGGTTCGGCGCGGAGGAAGTAGAGGCCGCCGCCGCCGCCGTGGCATCCGGCTGGGTCGCCCAGGGTCCCCGGGTAGCCGAGTTCGAGCGTGCCTTCGCGGCGGCCATCGGGACTGAGCATGCGGTAGCCGTATCTTCTTGCACCGCGGCGCTGCATCTCGCGCTTGTCGCGGCCGGAATCGGTCCGGGCGATGAGGTGATAGTCCCGTCGCTGTCGTTTATAGCTACCGCTAACGTGGTCCGCTACGTAGGCGCCACCGCGGTGTTCGCCGATGTGGACCCGGTGACCCAGAACCTGACGCCAGGCACTGTCGAGCCGGTGCTTACCGAACGTACCCGGGCGCTGATCCTGGTCGATCAGGCCGGCATACCCGCGGATCTTGACGCGATGCGGGAGCTGGCGGGTCCTCGCGGGGTAGCGGTCATCGAGGACGCCGCGTGTGCCGCGGGTGCCAGTTACCGCGACCGGCCGGTCGGTGCCGGCGCCGCTCTGGCCACCTTTTCTTTCCACCCGCGCAAGCTGCTGACGACCGGTGAAGGCGGCATGATCACCACGTCAGACGAGGCCATGGCCGCGAGGATGCGACGGCTGCGCGAACACGGCATGAACGTCAGCGCGGCGCGGCGGCACGAGAGCCGGCAGCCGGTCATTGAGGAGTACGCCGAGGTCGGCTTCAACTACCGGATGACGGACATCCAGGCAGCGATCGGCCTGGTCCAACTCGGCAAGCTGGACCGCGTCGTAGCCAGGCGGCGCGAGCTGGCGAGCCGGTACCAGCAACTGCTCGCCGGCATTCCCGGCCTGCGGACGGCCAGCGACCCAGATTACGGCACCACCAACTTCCAGTCATTCTGGATAGCCCTGCCAGCAAGCTTTCCCGTCACCAGGAACGAGGTCCTAAGCGCGCTGGCCGAGGCCGAGATTGCCGGCCGCCGGGGCATCATGGCCGCGCACCTGGAACCGGCTTACGCCGGTCACCCGCACGTGCCGCTACCGGTGACCGAAATGCTCACGTCCAGCTCGCTGATCCTCCCGCTATACCACGACATGACCGAGCAAGAGCAGGACGCCGTGGTGGCCGTCATCCATGAGCTCAGCTGCCGCACCACGTCGCGGGCGAGCCCGGCAAGGTCTGTGCTGTCCGAGGTCCCGTGACGGCTCGGAGCGCACGCGTGTTCGTCCGCGCGATCTGGTGGGTGTTCGCGAACACCGCGTCGCCGCGGCTAGGCACGGTCGTCATCGGCCTTGTCTTCGCCCGCACGATGAACCCCGGCGCCTTCGGCGCCTTTGCGGTCGCCGTCGTAGCACTGCTAGGAATCCAGAGCCTGGAGCAGCTCGGCGTCGGCCGGGCGATGGCGGCCTGGCGCGGCGATCCCTACGAGGTAGCGCCGACCGTCACGCTGATCTCTGTGCTTAGCGGGGCCGTGGTCTGCGAGGTCGCCTACGCGATGGCGCCGCGCTACGCGGCGGCGATGGGCGAGCCGGCGGCCAGCGGTCCGATCCGGTGGCTGGCCGTCAGCGTGGCGATCAGCGCGCTGGCGACCGCCCCCGCGGCCATCTTGCAGAGGCGCTCGCCCAGGGCGATGAGCGTGATGACCAAGGCCATCGACAACTGGGTCGCGGTCGGGGTGGCCATTGGCTTTTCCGCTGACGGTCACGCCCTGACCGGCCTGGCGGCGGGCCGGATCGCAGGCAGCGCAACCGCGGCACTGCTGTCCGTCCTGCTCGCCCCCCGTGCGCTGCGCATCGGCTTCGATCCGAAGATCGCCAGGCTCATGCTTGTTGCCGGGCTGCCGCTGGCTGCGTTCAGCCTCCTGCTGTTCGGTATCGGCAACGCCGATCTGATCTGTATCGGACGTCTCAGGCCAGGTCCCGATCTGGCCTTTTACTTTCTCGCTCTTTCCATGGCCAGCTGGCCCATCGCGCTGTGCACGCAGCCGGTCCGAGATCATGCCCCAGCGACGTTCGCCAAATTCCGGCGCAGCCCGCAGCTGGCGGACTCCGCGTTCCGGTCGGCCATGTCGCTGATCGCCTGGCTGACCGTACCCATCTGCGTGCTGATGATCAGCTCGGCCGGGAACATCGTTGCCGTGCTGTACGGCCCGCACTGGGCACCGGTGGCACCAGTGCTCGCCTGGCTGGTGCCGCTCGTGGTGCTGCGAGTCTGCGGCGAGCTCTCGGTCAGCTATCTGTCCGCCCGGGCCACTCTCCTGTCCGCACTGGCGTTCCAATTCGGGTTCCTGGTGGCGACGGTACCCGCCGTCCTCATCGGCCTGCACAGGAACGGACTGGTCGGCGCGGCTGTCGCCGAGGTCATCTTGTGCGTGCCGGTTCTCGTCGTCAGCTATCTACCCGGGCAGCGTCGAAGCGCCCGAAGCTTCCCGGCACTGGCGGCCCGGCTCGGCATCCGGTTGCTGGTGCTAGCCGCGATCGGCTGGCTCGCCTTCAGCGTCCGGCTGGGCAGCGATCCGCGCGGGCGGGCGGTGCTAGCGGTCGCATCGGTCATTTCGCTGGGCATCACGGCCCTGCTGGTCCGCCGCAACCAGCGAATCCTCAACGCGCTGCGTCAGTCGAGCTCGGGTGCCCGGTGGTCGCTGGCGCCGGATGTCCTCGTCTCGATCCTGGCGACCACCGTCGAGCCGATGCGTTACCCCGCACTGACCTTGATCCACCCGCCGGGGCATCCGCCGGAGCGAGCGCCAGGAACGCTCTCCGTCGAGCCGGATGCTACCGGACAGGTCAGCCTGGGCAGCAAGGTCAGATCCGGCGCACTGTGGAGCACGCTGAACACGCTGGTGCTGCGGATAGCGAACTTCGGTACGACCATCCTGCTCGCCAGGACAGTGTTCGGACCCCAGGCCTTCGGTGTCTATGCCGTATCGCAGGTAATCCTCGCCCTGTTGCTCAGCGCGAACGAGATGGGGGTCAGCCTGGCGATTGTGCGCTGGGACGGTGACGTGCGGACCTTCGCGCGCACCGTCTATACCCTCGGTATGCTGTCCAGCACGCTATTGTACGGAGCGCTGTACGTCGCCGCCCCCCAGCTCGCGCGGCTGCTCGGTTCGCCCGGAGCCACCGGCATGGTCCGGGTCCTGTGTCTGTGCGTAGTGATCGACGGCCTGGTGTGCGTGCAGCTCGCGTTGCTCACCCGCGCGTTCGCGCAACGCCGCCTGATGCTCGTGAACGGCCTCAACTTCATCGTGAGCACGGGCGTGACGTTGTGGCTCGCCTTCGCCGGGCACGGTCCGATAAGTTTCGCCTGGGGATCGGTGGCGGGTTGCCTCGTGTCGTTGGTCGCCGCCAGCGTGGCGGCGCCGTTCTTCGTCCTGCCTGGCTGGAATGCCGACCAGGCCCGGCGGCTGCTGCGGTTCGGTCTGCCGCTGGCTGGTGCCAGCCTGCTGCTGCTCGGCGTGTACAACGTGGACTCAATGGTCGTCGGCGCTACGCTCGGCCCGGTCGCCCTTGGTCTGTACGCACTCGCCTTCAACATCTCCAGCTGGCCGGTCCGGGCCATTTCTGAGGCCGCTCGCCGGGTATCGTTCGCGGGGTTCTCCCGGGTCGCTGACTCCGCCGAACAACTCGCCGATGTCTACTCACGCGCGATCGGGCTGGTAATGGCCGCGGCCGTCCCGGCCTGTGTGCTGCTCGGCACGCTCGCCGAGCCGTTGATCCGGTTCCTGTACGGCCAGCGCTGGACGTCAGCCGCGCCGGTGCTGACCCTGCTGTCAGTACTCGGACTGTTGCGAGTGATCTACGAGATCAGCTACGACTGCCTGGCGGCGGCGGGAAGGCGTCCGACCTTGCTTGCCGTGCAAGGCTGGTGGCTGGCAACGCTGTGCCCCGCGCTGATCTTCGGTGCGCGGCTGCGCGGCATCGTCGGAGTAGGCGCCGGTCACGTCATCGTGGCGGGGCTGCTCGTCGGGCCGGCCTTCGCCTGGGCGCTGTCCCGGTGCGGGATCCCGGTCCGGAAGATCCTCGCCGCATCGGTACGTCCGCTCATCGGCGGCATTCTGATGGTCCTGTTCTGTGAGCTCGCGCTGTATGCGATCGGCCGGAACCTAGCCGGCATGATGCTGGCCGCGGTCGCGGGCAGCGCTGTCTACCTGCCAGTCGTCCTGCCGATGCGGACCCTGCTGCATCGGCAGGACCAAGATTCCGTTGTACTTGAAGAGGAGCCCGCCGCGTGAGCACCACCAGACAGATCGGAAACGGGCTCGAATCCGTCGCACATGACCTAGCGCGGCGGGTGCTCGGCCGCCGGCGCCTTCCGGTCCGTGAATTGCGAAACAAGATTGTGCTGGGCCGCAGTGCCATCGCGTTGCGCCGCTTCGAAGACGCCGAGGTCGAGCGGCTGGCAGGCCAGCTGACGCTGCCGCGAGCGAGGGTCGCGGTCGTCACCGCCACCTACCGGCGCCCTGATCTGCTACAGGCCTCAGTGCGCTCGGCCCTCGCCCAGACGGTGCGCGACATTGTCGTAATCGTGGTGGACGACGGTGGCGGGCTCCCTGAGCTCCCCGACGACCCGCGGCTGGGGTCGTGCTCACTGTCGGTGAACACGGCGGTTCTCGGAGTGGTGCTGAACGCCGGGATCCGGCTCACCAGCTCGACCTATGTGGCATTCCTCGACGACGACAACGAATGGGAACCCGAGCACCTTGAGGTGGCGCTAGCCGCGTTGGAAGCGGACCGGCCGGGACGGCCGCCAGGCCTTGTCTACACCGCCTTGCGCCGCAGCTTCCCCGACGGACGGCTGATGGACGTGCTGTCCCGGCCGTTCGACCGTCGGCTACTGGCCAGGGAAGGTTTCGTCGATACCAACTCCCTGGTACTCAGGCGGTTTCCTGACCTGCATTTCAGCAGAATCCGCCGGCCGATTGGCGTCCGCCCGCGTGAGGACTGGGAACTGGTGTACCGGCTCAGTCGCCGGATGCCGGTCGAGCACGTACCGGTACCGACGGTGCGCTACCAGGTCAACCCGGATAGCTACTATACGAACTGGGCGAGCGTGCTCGAGGCCGATGGCCAGGAGTAACAGCGTCCACGAGAAGGACCAGGCGATGTCAGGACTCAGCGATGCAGCGGGTGTTCAGAGTGCCAGCCAGGATGCGGCCGTCGTCGGCGATCGGGCTGGTGTCTCGGTCATCATCGTCACGTACCACAACGCGGCGGTGATCACTCAGTGCCTGGCCGCGGTGGCCAAGGTCACCATCGGTACACCGGTTGAGGTGGTCGTCGTTGACAACGCGTCTAGCGACAAGACGGTAGAGCTAGCCAGGACGGCGGCGCCGGAGGCGACGATCATCGTGCGGTCAGGGAACGGCGGATTCTCCGTCGGGTGCGCGGCTGGCGCGGACGCCGCGCACGGGGGCTGGCTGCTGTTCCTGAATCCCGACACCCAGATTGCCCCGGACGCGATCGACGAGCTGCTCGCCTGTGCTGCTCAGCATCCTGGCGCCGGCATCTTCGGTGGCCGGTTCGTACCCGATGGCGACAATGAGGATCCCAGTTCCTGGTGGGGAAAGCCGACCGTGTGGTCTGCGTTCTGCTTCGCTACCGGGTTGAGTACCGTCTTCGCGGGCAACCGCGTCTTCGATCCGGAGGCTCCCAGGCAATGGCGGGCGGCGGGGGCCGAGGTGCGTACAGTCCCGGTCATCTGCGGGGCTTTCATGCTCATCCGCCGCGACTTGTGGGACCGGCTGGGCGGCTTCGACCCCGTCTTCTTCATGTACGGAGAGGACGCCGACTTCTGCCTGCGCGCCGCCAGGATCGGCGAGCGCGCTATGGTCAGCGCCGAGGCGGTATGCCACCATGCCGGCGGGAAGTCCTCGACCAGCGCGGGCAAGCTCATCTTGCTCTTCACCGGCAAGTCCACGCTGATCCGCCGTCACTTCCGGCCGGGTCTGCGCGGCGTGGGCGTCGGGCTGCTGCTGACCGGCGTGCTGCTGCGCGCCGGTGCCAGCAAGCGGCTCGGCCTGGTCTCGCCGTCACGCGGGAAACGGCCGACGGCCTCCGGCGAAGACTGGCAAGCGCTCTGGGACGCTCGCGCCAGCTGGCGTGGGGGCTGGACGGGCAGTCCCGCCTCGTCCGGCACATAGGCAGCGCCTTGCCGGGCCCTCGCTATCCGAAACCCTTCGCCACCAGGAGGAAACTTTGTCCGGGCCGCTGATCCACCGAGCGGTGAGTACTGCCCGTGCTGTAAGGGCAGTAGTTGCCAGGCCGCCATATGTCGCACCAGGCCATTTCTACTCACCGCTCACCACCCGCCGGGACGTCGACCGCGCGCTGGGCTGGACTGGCGCACCTGGTGTCGACCTTGCCGAGAAAGAGCAACTGGCGCTAGCGGCGCGGCTCGCTCCGGTACTGACCGAGTCCTCGGCCGGGCCACGCTACGTGGCGGCCAACAGCATGTACGGCCCGGCCGACGCCGCCGTCTACCGCGGCATGCTCCGTGAGCTGCGCCCGGCCCGTGTCATCGAGGTTGGCTCCGGCTACTCCACCGCGGTGGTGCTGGACGAGGCAGACCGCGAGGCCGACCTTGCTCCGCTCGCTGTCACCTGCGTGGAGCCGTTTCCTGACCGGCTGCTCGGACTGCTCAAGCCGGCTGACAGTCACCGTGTCAGGCTGATCCGCCAGCCAGTGCAGGAGGTGGACCTGGCGGTCTACACAGCGCTCGGACCGAAGGACATCTTGTTCATCGACTCCACGCATGTCGTGAAGCCGGGGTCGGACGTGGTGTGGCTGCTGCTGCATGTGCTGCCCCAGCTAGCTCCCGGCGTGGTGGTCCACATCCACGACGTGTTCTGGCCGTTCGACTATCCCGCCCAGTGGCTCAGAGAAGGCCGGGACTGGACCGAGGCCTATCTGGTCCATGCGTTCCTGATCGGAAACACGGCCTGGGAGATCATGTTCTTCTCGTCGTGGTTCTGGCATTGCCACCACGGCCTGGTCCCGGCCGCTCTGGCAGCCGAGGAACCGGGCTCACTGTGGCTGCGCAAGGTAGCGTGACCTACTGTCGGCTGCTCTCGTCCCGGTGCCAGACGGAATAGTCGTTGCGCACCGCCGAGCGGACGGCTCGCGTCCTCGCGGCCATGCCTACGAGCAAGAACAAGCCCACCCTGGGCACCATCCTCGGGTTCCGCCGGGTGAGCGTTACCAGGCTGGGTGCCCGGGTCCGGCTGGCGTCCGTCTGAGGCATGCCGTCAGTGCGGTCCAACTGCGAAATCCCTTCCGCCACCCGGACTCGCCTGCGGAGCAGGTCGGAGAACGTTCGCGGTGGGTGAATCAGGACCCGTGCCTGGCCAGCGATCGCCCGTTCGTCCGGTGCGAACGCCAGCGAGAGGGCGAGGTCGTCGGCGAGCACCGGCCGCAAGCCCGATACGCGCTGGTGACCTTCCTCGCTGACCGCTATGACGCCCCGGCCGAACAGCCCGCGCTTGACCTCAGGAAGCTGGGTCCACACGTCATAGAACCAGCGGACGGTCCACGACCGTCCGGCCATGGCGAACTCGCGCTCTGGCGCGGCGGCCAGCACCCCTGGCCGCTCCAGTTCTTCGGCGAGCCGACGTAGATCCTCGGGGTCTATCTCGACATCGGCGTCGAGATAGACCCGCGGGAATCCCCGCGCCGCCTGATCGCCCGCTGCTAGCGCTTTCGGCTTGGAGGCCGATCCTATGGTCAGCACCCGGACCGGCGGGCTGAACGCGCCCGCTACCTCAGCGGTATTGTCGGTGCATCCGTTGACGACAACGATCACGTCGAGTTCGCCGGGTGGTGCGGCGGTCAGGCGGCTGAGCAGCCGGCCGATTACCTGGCCCTCGTTATAGGCAGGGACGATGACGCTGATCACGGTTTGCCGTTCGGCAGCGCTGCCGACGGCCGCCCGAGGCAGTGGAATGACCATCCAGCCGCTCGCCAAGGCGCCTCTTCCAGGGTGCACCGCGCGTCGATCACGTTGCGCTGGGCCACGACAGTACCGAGCAGCCGGGGATCGATAGCGCCGTAGTCCGCCCACTCCGTGAGGTGGAGGACCACGTCGGCATCGGCCGCCGCGGTGGAGACCGAGTCCGCGTAGCGGAGCTCAGGGCGGATCTTGCCGGCATTCTTGATGGCAACAGGATCGTGCGCGGTCACCAGCGCGCCTTCCTGGGCAAGTAGCCCGCACACGTCCAGACTCGGCGAGTCCCTGACGTCGTCGCTGCCCGGTTTGAAGGCCAGCCCGAGTACCGCCACCCGGCACCCCTCCAGGGTGCCGCCGACCACCTTGCGGGTGAGGTCGACTACCCGGGCCCGGCGATTCACATTGATGGAGTCCACCTCGGTGAGGATGTTGACTACCGACGTGACGCCGAGTTCCCCGGCCGCGAACCTGAAGGCCCGGATGTCTTTCGGCAGGCAGCCGCCGCCGAAGCCTAGGCCGGGGGACAGAAAGCGGGCGCCGATCCTCGGGTCGTGCCCCAGCGCGTCAGCTAGCCGGGTGACGTCGGCGCCCACCGCTTCGCAGACTTCCGCCATCGCGTTGATAAACGAGATCTTCGTCGCCAAGAAGGCATTGGCCGACACCTTGACCAATTCCGCTGTCTCCAGGTCCATGGCAAGCCAGGGGACACCGCTGGCCAGCGGGACCGCGTACACCTCGCACATCAGGTTTGCGGCGTGCTGCGAACCCACGCCGAAGACGAACCGATCGGGTGACAGACTGTCCTGGACCGCCAGTCCTTCCCGCAAGAACTCTGGGTTCCAGGCGATCTCCACGTCGTCTCCGGCTGGCGCGTTCGCCTGGACGCGTGCCATCAGCGTGCGCGCCGTCCCTACCGGCACGGTGGACTTGCCGACGAGCAGGCACCGTCCGGACAGGTGCGGGGCGAGTGCGTCCGCTGCGCCCATGACCTGGCTCAGGTCCGCCGACCCGTCCGCCGCCTGTGGCGTGCCTACGCACAGGAAGTGCACCTCGCCGAACTCGGCGACCTCCTGGTACGAGGTGGTGAACCTGAGCCTGCCCGCGTCGAGGTTCTTGCGCAGCAGCGGCTCGAGGCCGGGCTCGAAGAATGGCACCTCACCGCTGGCGGCTCTGGCCACCTTCTCGGCGTCTACATCGAGACCGATGACCTCGTGACCGAGGTCGGCCAGGCAGACGGCGTGGGTGAGGCCCAGATAGCCGATGCCAAGGACTGTTAGCCGCATGCGAACTCGCTCATCTTCCCGTTGCTGCCTTCCGGCCCTTGCTCAGCGCCCGCTCGTACGCGGCGAGCAGCTTAGGAACTTGCTGCTCCCAGCTCAGGGTCACCATCCTGCGCTTGCCAGCACTGCCCATTTGCGCCGCCAGCTCGGAATTGTCGATCAGCTTGACGATTCCCGCTGCCAGCGCGGAAACATCGTTGCGGGTGGCATACAGGCTGGCCTCTCCGGCCGAGACCCGTCCCTCGTGCAGGTCGAACTGGACCACCGGCTTGCCGAGTGCCATGTATTCCATGATCTTGTTCATGGTGGAGATGTCGTTCATCCGGTTAGCCTCGTCAGGGCTGACGCAGACATCTGCGGTAGCGAGGATCGTGCCGAGTTCCTTGCTGACAGAAATCAGCCCGGTGAACTCGATGTATTCCTCGATGCCGAGGGAGCTGGCCCGCTCACGCAGCCGGGGCAGTTCGGGTCCGTCGCCGATCAGTACGAACTGGATGTCGTCGCGGTGCCAGGTGTTAATAACGAGGTCAGCCGCGTCGAGGAGGTAGTCCAGGCCGTCCTGGCTGCCCATGATCCCCACATAACCGACCAGGTGCTTGCGCCCGCGCCGCCACCTCTGGTCGGGCTCGGCGCCAGCGAACCGCCCGAGGTCGGGCGCCGACCGCACCACGAACACGTCCTCGGCGCGCATTCCGCCCCGCCCCAGTGCGATTTCCCGGAAACTGTCGTTGGTCTCGATCGATACATGCGCGATCCGGTAGGTCAGCCGCTCGAGGAGCGTGGTCAGACGGACCAGCCCGCCGCCCTCCCGGTGACCCTTGGCGACCATCAGCTCCGGGGTCGCGTCGTGGTGGTCGTAGATGAGCCGCGCCCCGGTCGCGACCAGCGGAAGGGCGACGAGGAACAGCAGATCCGGCGGGTTGCAGATATGCACGATGTCGATACGGCGCCGTAGGCGGATGCCCAAAGCGAGCCTGAGCTGGGCGAGGATGGCGATGCCGTACTCGCCCAGGTAGGCCGCGGCACGACGTGCCTCCGGCCCGGGGGAGTACCGGTAGATATGGATGCCGCTGAGCACCTCGCGGTGGCGCGGGTAGCCCTTCGTACGCGGGCAGACGATGTGCACGTCGTAGCCGGCGGCGGTCAGCGCGAGTGCCTCTTGCCAGACCCTGCGGTCGAACGGCACCGGAAGGTTCTGGACGAGGATGAGTACCGTCGCGCGTGTACGCACGCGCGGCGTGCCGCTCACGCGGCGAACCCGGCAGCTGTTCGGCCATGACGCGAACGCGTAGCACACGTCGACGCTCCAGCCACATGGACACAGCCATGGACACCCATGTGCACTCCCGCCCCAGAAGTACTGGACCTCGCTCACGCATCCCGGCGCCTCGCGGCTCCAAGTGCACTATCCAGTACGTGTGTGACGCCTGGCAAGGGGAATCAGATGACATGAGTGGCAAGTCCGTTGTAGATCCGTTATTGAGCCTTTCGCGCTGATGCGAGAATGCGTCTTCGGTATGCCGGGGGTGGATTTGTCCAGTTCGCCGGTAACCGGTTACTGGCATTTGCCGCCGTTGAAGCACCCGCATCGAAGAGAGTGCTTAATGCGTGGCCTTCTCGGCTCACACGGACTGGCGCAGCGCCGGGAACGCCCGCCTCAGCGCATCGCGCCAGTCGCCGATGGGGGCCAGGCCTACCGTCGGCCATCGGTCATGACCGAGCACGCTGTAGGCCGGCCGCGGCGCGGGGCGCGGATAATCACTACTCGGCACGGGCTTGATCCGGTCCGGATCGGCACCGAGCAGCCTGAACACCTCCCTGGCGAGCCCGAACCACGTTGTATCGCCGGAACTGGTCGCATGGTAAGTGCCCCCGGCGGCACCGGAGCGGACAAGCGCGACGATCTGCCCGGCCACGTCCAAGGCCCAGGTGGGCTGCCCGCGTTGATCGTCAACCACGGTGAGGGTATCTGCCTTGCGCTCCAGCCCGATCATGGTCCGCACGAAGTTCGGCCCGCGGGCTCCGTAAAGCCATGCGGTGCGCACGATATAGGCGCTGCCGTCGAGCTGGCCGAGCACCGCCTGCTCGCCGGCCAGCTTGGTCCGCCCGTACGCGGTTCCCGGCGCCGGGGCATGACCTTCCGGATACGGATGCCGCGCCTGTCCGTCGAACACGTAGTCCGTGGAAACCTGCACCAGTGCGATGCCACGCTCGGCGCACGCAGCGGCGAGGCCCGCCGCTGCGTGCCCATTCACCTCGAGTGCGGCGTCCTCGTGTTCCTCGGCGTCGTCGACCGCCGTCCAGGCCGCGCAGTTCACCACCACGGAGGGCTGGCCGCGGTCGAGTGCCGCCGCTACCGCTGTGGCGTCGGTGATGTCTAGCTCGCGGCGGCCAAAGCCGGTCGCGTTCTCTCCGTCCAGCGCTAGCCGGGCGAGCAGGTCTTTGCCGAGCATGCCTGAGCCGCCGGTCACCAGCCAGGAAGTCACCGCCGCTGCCCGCTGTCCGCGCCGGCTGTCACCGGCTTGGCATAGGTCGTGTTCTGAGGGCGCTGCAGCGGCTGCCACCAGTCGCGGTTTTCGCTGTACCAGCGAACTGTCGAGCGCAGACCGTCCGGGAACGCGATGCGCGGCGCATAGCCCAGGTTTCTTAGCAGCGAGTCGTCCAGTGAATATCGGCGGTCGTGACCCTTGCGGTCCGTTACCGGCATCACCATGCTCCAGTCGGCGCCGCAGGCTTCCAGGATGGAGGTGGTCAGCTCGCGGTTGCTGAGTTCGGCATCCCCGTTGACGTGGTACACCTGGCCAGGCTCTCCGCGCTCGAGCACCAGCTGGATGCCGCGGCAGTGATCGTCCACGTGAATCCAGCCGCGAACGTTTCCGCCGTCCCCGTAAAGCGGCACCTGCTGACCGTCCAGCAGGTTCGTGACAAATAGCGGGATGACCTTTTCCGGGAACTGATAAGGGCCGTAATTGTTGCAGCAGCGGGTGATCCGTACGTCTAGACCGTGGGTCCTGGCGTAGGCCAGCGCCATCAGGTCACCGCCGGCCTTGGCCGCCGAGTACGGGGAGTTCGGTGCCAGCGGGGCAGTCTCGGTCCAGGAGCCGGACGCCACGCTCCCGTAAACCTCGTCGGTGGAGACGTGCACTACCGTGTTCACATTGGCATCCAGGCAGACGTCAAGCAGGGTCTGGACCCCGACCACGTTGGTTCGCGCGAAATCGGCGGCACCGGTGATCGACCTGTCCACGTGCGTCTCGGCGGCGAAGTTGAGCACCGCGTCGTGACCGGGGAGCACGGATTTCAGTAGCGCGGCGTCGCATATGTCGCCGTGCACGAACTCCAGCCGGGGATTGCCCGAGACGGGCGCGAGATTCGTAAGGTTGCCGGCGTACGTCAGCTTGTCCAGCACGGTCACGCTGGACTCGCTGAAACCGGGATAACCGCCCGTCAGCAGGGTCCGGACGTAGTGCGAGCCGATGAAGCCCGCTCCCCCGGTTACCAGGATTCTCATGAACTGATCTGCACCTTGCTGTGGTCGCCGAGCACGAGCCGGTGTGCCTTGGGCACCCGAGGGGCCGGAGTTACCTCAACGTCGTGCCCGATTATGGACGCCTCGATCCTCCGCACCCCTCGAATTGACGCGTTCGACAGCACAATGGAGTACTCGATCTCGCTGTCGTCGATCACGCAGTTCTCGGCGACGGCCGTGAACGCGCCCACGTAGGAGCCGGTCACCTTCGTTCCGGCGCCGATGATGGCCGGACCGACGATGCGAGAGCCGCTGACCTGGGCTCCAGCTTCGACCACGACCCGGCCGATGATCTCGCTAGCCGCGTCGACCACGCCATCGAGACGCGGCTCGGCGGTCTCCAGAACGATCCGGTTGACCTCCAGCATGTCGGTCACGTTTCCGGTGTCTTTCCAGTACCCGGAGATGATCGAGGAACGGACCGTATTCCCATGGTCGATCAGCCACTGGATGGCCTCAGTGATCTCCAGCTCACCGCGCCAGGATGGCTTGAGCTCGCGGACCGCCTCGTGAATCGAGGGGCGGAAGATGTAAACCCCGACCAAGGCGAGGTCGCTCTTCGGGCGCTGCGGCTTCTCCTCTAGCCCGACGATCTTGCCGTCCGCGTTGAGCTCGGCCACGCCGAAAGCCCGCGGGTCGGGTACGTGCGTGAGCAGGATCTGCGCATCCGGCAGCTCGGTGCGGAACTCCGTCACCAGCTCGCTTATGCCGCCGACGATGAAGTTGTCGCCAAGGTACATGACGAAGTCGTCGTCACCGAGGTAATCGCGGGCGACCTGGACCGCGTGCGCCAGACCTAGTGGCGCGGACTGCTTTATATACGTGACGCTGAGACCGAACGCCGAGCCGTCAGCGACCGCGGCCTCGATCGCCGGAGCGGTTTCCCCGACGACGATCCCGACATCGGTGATACCCGCGGCGGCGATCGCCTCGAGACCGTAGAAGAGCACGGGCTTGTTGGCGACAGGCAGCAACTGCTTAGCGGAAGTGTGGGTAATCGGACGCAACCGGGTGCCCGCACCTCCAGAGAGAACCAGGGCCTTCATAGGGCGAAGGTAGCGCCTTTCCGGCCATACCCCCAGCCCGGACCAGGAGACTCATCGCATATCAGGCCAGCGGGGCCGGTCCGTGCCCGGGTATCACGTCTGCATATGTGTTTGATTCTACGGAATTAGCTGGGTTGGTGCTATGCTCCCCACGGAGGCCCGAGCATTGGCCGCACTGAGGCCGCCGCGCTGCCGACGTGGCAAGGAACAGCGTCTGCCGGCGGACATGCCGACTGTAGTTATGAAATCATGCGTAAACGAATCGAACCAGTCGAGAGTCTTTTAAGTGTGCCCAATCTAAGGCCCGTAGCGGGTGGCCTGCTTGCTGTTGGGCTGCTAGCGGGATGCAGCGGAAGCCCTGGCGCACCGAAGGCAGCCAGTCCGGCCGCGAATGTCATCACGGTTTCCGCAACCTCCTGTGGCACCGGCTGGCGGCACCCTGCCGCTGGTCCGCAAACTCTCCAGATTCGCAACTCATCCGGCACCGTCGTTGAGATACAGATGGTCGACCCATCCAATGGCGCGGTGTACGCCCAGGTGGAGGGGATCGGGCCGGGTACCACACGGTCGATGCCGGTCGATGTCGGGTCCGGCGAGTACGCGTTCACCTGCACCGGTCAGGACTACGGCATCCGAAACGGGCCGGTCGTCCAGGTCCCGGGGAAGGCCGGCGGTGGCACCGCGGTTCTCGTGCTGGACCAGGATCAGCAGAACTCGATCACCACGCGGGCCCGTGCCTACGTCGCGAGCGGGTTGGCCGCCCTGGTGGCTCAGACCGCGGCGCTCGTGACCGATATCCGGACGGGTAACTTGTCCGCTGCCCGGGTCGCGTGGCTGACCGCGCACCTCACCTGGGAACGACTGGGCAGCGCCTATGGAATGTTCGGCTCTTATGACGACGCGATCGACGGCCTGCCATTCGGCGTAGCCGGTGGCGTGAGCGCCCCCGGCTTCACCGGGTTCTATCGTCTGGAGTACGGGCTGTGGCACGGTCAGTCCTCCGCCGAACTGAGCGGTCCGGCCAGCCAGCTCGGTGTCCAGGTGCGAGCGCTGCAGACTGCCTGGCCCAGCATCGAACTCCCGCCCACTCTGGCCGTGGGCGATCTGGCGCTGCGCACGCACGAGATCCTGGAGGACGCCATGCAGAACCAGCTCAGTGGGCTGGACGACTTCGGCAGCGGCACTACGCTTGCGACTTTCGCGGCTGGCATAGACGCGACCCGAGCGCAGCTGGGCATCTTGCGGCCGTTGCTGGCAAGCCGCTATCCGCAGACGGCCGCCCTGTTCAGTTCGCTGAACCAGCTCCAGCGCCTTATCGACGCGGAAAAGACCAGCCACGGCTGGACATCCGCCAGGGACCTCAGCTCGCCGCAGCGGGAACGGCTTGACGCCGCGGCCGGGCAGACGGTCGAATTGCTTTCGCCGATCCCGGTCATCTTTGAGCAAGAAAGACCTATCCCGTGAGTGAGCATGGTCGGCCCACCGGAGACGACCGTTCGCTACCGTCAAACCCGGCGTCAAACCCGGCGTCAAACCCGGACGTGGGCGACTGCCCTGTCCGGTCCGCGCGGCCAGGGCGCCGGACTTTCCTGCGCGGCGTCGTCGGCTTGGGCGCGGCCGGGGCGGCGGGGACCGCGGTGGGAATCGCGGACGTGCACTCAGCCCACGCGGCCAGCCAGTCGTCCGCGACACAGACGGATGTAGCCGGGCCAGCCGACCCGCAAGGACGGCTCGCTCCGGTCCCGTTCCAGGGTGTGCACCAGGCCGGCATCCTGCCGCCGTCACAGCGCCAGACGATCGCGATGGCTTTCGACGTGGTTGCCGGGAACCGAGGTGAGCTCGCGGACCTGCTGCAAACGCTGACGCAGCGTTGCCGGTTCCTGACCTCCGGCGGAATTCCCACACCGGCCGGGGCCACCGGGCCGCCCTCCGATTCGGGCATCCTGGGGCCCACGGTCGTCCCTGACGGGCTAACGGTCGTCGTCGGCATGGGCGCGTCCTTGTTCGACGGACGGTTCGGCCTGGCGTCCCGCAGACCCGCGCACCTTACCGCGATGACTCCTTTCCCCAACGACAACCTCGATCCGGCGCAGTCCGGGGGCGACCTGAGCGTGCAGCTTTCCGCGGGAAGCGCAGACACGCTGCTGCATGCGTTGCGGGACATCACCCGGCACACCAGGGGTGGCATGCAGCTCCGCTGGCGCATGGATGGCTTCGCCAGCCCGCCCAGGCCCTCTGGCACTCCCCGTAACCTGCTGGGCTTCAAGGACGGTATCGCCAACCCCGATACCGCGAGCGCCACCGAGATGAGCCAGCTCGTCTGGGTGCGGGCTGGGACCAGCGGTGAGCCCGGCTGGACCGTGGGTGGCAGCTACCTGGTTATCCGGTTGATCCGGATGTTTGTCGAGTTCTGGGATCGCGTCTCGATTACCGAGCAGGAGAATATGATCGGCCGGGCCCGGGACACGGGCGCCCCGCTGGACGCCAACAGCGAGTTCGCGACGCCGGACTATGCGGCCGACCCTGATGGCGCGGTAATCCCGCTCGATGCCCACATTCGGCTGGCCAACCCGCGCACGTCGCAGACGTCCGCCAACCAGATCTTGCGCCGGGCCTACAACTATGACCGGGGCATGGACGTGGTCGGCAACCTGGACCAGGGACTCATATTCACCTGCTATCAACAGAATATAAAACGCCAGTTTGAGACCGTGCAGACGCGTCTCATCGATGAGCCGCTCGTCGACTACGTCAGCCCGTTCGGCGGCGGTTATTTCTTCGCCGTGCCAGGCATTCTCGATAGCGGTGATTACTATGGCCGTGCGTTGCTCCCCTGATCGGCTGCTCGCCAGGGCTCCCGCCCGTCACCAGTCCGCGCTGTACCTGGCGCCCTTTCGGCGGCACGGCGCCCCTGCCGCAGGCGGTCCACGACCATAACCACGCTGCCTGTTACGTCAGGGAGGTCCTCGATCTGGCCGCCGAGTAAGCCGGGGAATACCCGTCACCGGTGAAGGGATGGTGAAGCCCGATGGGTAAAGGCCAGGCGCGGGTGGCGGTGGCCGCCACTCTCGTCGCCCTGTACGCCGCGTGGCATCTCACCGGTGGCATGCAAGGAACGGTCTTTCGCCTGCACACGCCAACTGCCGTGGCCCCCGTCGGCACGACGGCCATCGCCGCCTCACAATGCAAGAGTCTTTCCGGCAGTACAGCCGCATCCCCGTCCGCCACGCCGGTCAGTTCTCCGAGCCCGCTTTCCAGCGCGTCTATTTGCGTCAACGTCCTAGCCGCACAGGACAGCATCAAGCGTGGCAAGACCGCCACCTGGACGATTCAGGTATCGGATCGAGGTGGCCCGGCCACCTCGGTCACCGTTACCGTCAGCGCGTCCCCGGCCGGGTTCTCCCCGGTATTCACCGGCTCCTGCCCCAGCGGGGGCGGAGCCAGCACATGCACCGTAGGCGACATGGGTACCGCTGTTACCCCTACCTCCTACCAGTTGCAGGCACAGATAGCGGTTCCCGCCGCTAGCACGGCTAGCATGCTCACTCTCGTCGCCTCGGCCGATACCGACCCGCCGCTCACCGCCGTCCCCGACGCCGGCCAGAGCATCACGGTCACCGGGGCCGTTCATCCGGCCAAGCCCGCCCCCAGTGCAGTACGGACCGGGGCGCTGCCTACGCAGGCGCCAGGTGCCGCCATAGGGTCCAGCCCAGCCGCTGACGTCCAGGCCGATGGCGGCAGTTCGGCGGCGGCGCCGGCCGGCGAAAGCTTCTCCATTAGGATCGGCATGTCCGCAAGGACCGCACAGATCCTCGGTCTCCTTCTTGTCGCCATCATCATCACCCTCGTCGCCAGCAGACTCGTCAGCCGCAGCCTGTCCAGCGGCGGCCAGTCGAGGCAGCCGCACCGCACCCTGGCACAGCCCGCGCCAGTCAGCCCGCCGCAGACGCGCCAGTTCCCACCGCCGGATGACGGCTCGGTGACGTTCCGAGCGGTTGACAAAGGAGATGCGGTTGACAAAGGAGATCAAGCGCCGAATGCCTGACATATGAGACATGGGCGAAGGCTATGGCTAGATGGCAACGAACGGGCGCCTTCGCCTCGTGTGAGGCGGTCATCAATCGGCGTTAAGACGATAACTTCGCGCGGCGAGTCGAAGCCCAGTTATTCATGTGCGACGACCGCAGTCTTGCCGGTGTCGCGATCACGATAATCCGTTCGGTGAACATTGGAGTCCGTGTTGACACCTGTCGCCTCATGCGCCGTATAAAACCGCGACCAGGCTGGTTCCGGCCGGCAAAGGTTTCTGCTCGGCGGGGCGGCTGCGCATGAAGCTCCGCAGGAGCCGCGAAGACGCAGTCGAGCCACGTCCATTCCGTCGCCACCGGTGGCGTACCGTGCTCGTGGTTGTCATCAGCACAGTGCTGGTCTTTGCCGTGGTAACCGTGCGGCTCTTCGTGTGGCCCGCCCAGGGGATGCCCGCGCGGGTCAGCGCGATCGTGATGCTCGCGGGTCCCGGTGACCGCCCGCCCGTGGCGCTGCGCCTCGCCGAGGAGCACCGTGCGAAGGTGCTAGTTATCTCGCGAGACTGGAGTGGCCATTCAGGATCCTGCGCACCCCCGATGGCGGGTGTGAAGCTCATCTGCTTCTACCCAGATCCTGAGAACACCCGCGGCGAGGCGGAGTTCACCGGTCGGCTGGCCAAGAAATACCATTGGACGTCGGTTGTTCTGGTGACCTCCACCGCGCAGGACACGCGCGCAAGGGTGCTCGTGGGGCGCTGCTTCAACGGTTCCGTGTACGTGGTTACCGTTCCGCTTGCCGCTGCCGACTGGCCCTATCAGATCGCCTATCAGTGGGGCGCGCTGATCAAGGCACTGATCGTGCACCGAGGCTGCTGATCCATACGCCAGCGGTAATGATTGGCTGTAGGTAGTCATTTTGATACTTCAAGTGACTAGCTGGTCATATACAGGGTAGGCTCCCCTGATGTGAACGACGGCAGCCGGTTGGCGGGGGGCTGGTACCCTCACTCTTCGTGCGCTGAAGCGTTATCGGGCACTGGGGGATAAAGGTGCGTCAACGGCTGGGAAAAAAAGGCGGAGCCGGGCTTGTCTCAGCGATCGCCCCGGTTGCCGTTGGAGTCCTGCTCGCATATGCGTGGAATGCCGCCGGTGCGACGCGATCGCGGGAAATCGCACAGGTCCGGGTGCCCGCGCCCTACGTGGGAATCGCCGCGGAGCAGGCGGCCGCCCAGGCATGGGCGCGGATTACTCCGCCCACCAGCGTCAGTCCCGTTCCCTCGGACGGGGTCAGCCGCAGCGGTATCTCCAGCGGCACTCCGGCTGGTCAGCATGGCGCGACCGGTAGCAGCGGCACCGCCCCGCGGGTAGCGGCCAGCCCTGAATGCGCCCGCGCCATCGCGCCGCGTCACCACGCGGTCGCCGCGGCATACCGGACGCCAGGCACGGTCGCGACAGCGACCGCCGCCCCCTCCGTTACGGTGGTCCCGCTTTCGGCGGCACCGCTTTCTGCCCGGTCCGTGCCGCCCACCGCGAGCGCCCCGGGTTCGGCAAGGCCCTTCTCCGCCGAGCAGGCGGCGGCCGCCCCCGGCGCACCGCGTCCGAAGGGAACCTTGTTTCCTGGCCACGCGGAGCCCGCAGGCACCGGCTGGGCCCACCGTCACGTCCGGCCCGAGGGAGTCCGCGCCGGTGAGTGCGCGCACGGGTGGCAGGCGGCGCAGGTCGTCCGGCCTTCCGCGGTGCAGCGTTCGGCGTCCGCCGTGCGGCGGTCAGCGTCCGTTGTCGAGCGGTCAGCGCCCGCCGTGGAGCGGTCAGGGTCCGCCGTGGAGCGGTCAGGTGGGCGGCAATCCGGCAATTCCACATCTGGGACGGCGTGGCCCGTGCGTCGTACCGTGAAGGCTCTACTAGGCTCTTCTGCGGGAGAGCGCGTGGGTTCGGCCCGAGACATGCGCGCGGTTGAGACAGCGGTACATACACAGGCAAGGAGCCGGCGGTGGCCTCCATCGAAGCGATTCATGCCAGGCAGATCCTGGATTCCCGGGGAAACCCAACTCTTGAGGTAGAGGTTGCCCTCGACGACGGGACTGTGGGGCGTGCCGGTGTGCCAAGCGGCGCGTCGACCGGTGCCTTCGAGGCTGTTGAGGTCAGAGACGGCGGCAGTGAGTACGGTGGCAAGGCTGTGGGCCGTGCCGTCCAGGCCGTCATCGACGAGATCCAGCCGGAACTGCTCGGCCACGAGGCCGACGACCAGCGGCTGGTCGACCAGGCGCTGATCGATCTCGACCGGACGCCGGACAAGTCACGGCTCGGCGCCAACGCCATCGTCGGGGTGAGCATCGCCGTGGCGCGTGCCGCGGCCGATTCGAGCGGCCTGCCCCTGTTCCGCTATCTCGGCGGTCCGAACGCGTACCTGCTGCCCGTTCCGCTGATGAACATCCTGAACGGTGGTGCCCACGCGGACAACAACGTGGACATCCAGGAGTTCATGATCACCCCGATTGGCGCCGCCACGTACAGCGAGGCGGTGCGCTGGGGTGCGGAGACCTACCAGGCGCTGAAGTCCGTTATCAAGCAGCGCGGACTGTCCACGGGCGTGGGCGACGAAGGCGGATTCGCCCCCGACCTGGAGCACAACAGGGCGGCCCTTGACCTGATCGTCGAGGCGATCGGCAAGGCAGGCTTCACTCCCGGCCAGGACATCGCGCTCGCGGTGGACGCGGCAGCGTCTGAGTTCTACAGCGACGGGAGCTACACCTTCGACGGCCAGCCGCGGACCGCCGCCGAGATGTCCGGCATCTACTCCGACTGGCTGAACGCCTATCCGATCGTTTCGCTTGAAGACCCGCTCGCGGAAGAGGACTGGGACGGCTGGCAGCAGATGACGGCCAGCGTCGGGGACCGGGTGCAGATCGTCGGCGATGACCTCTTCGTCACCAACCCGGTGCGGCTGCGCCGTGGCATCGAGAACAAGGCCGCGAACTCGCTGCTGGTCAAGCTGAACCAGATCGGCACGGTGACCGAGACGCTCGACGCGATATCACTCGCCCAGCGGTCCGGCTACACCACGGTGATCAGTCACCGTTCTGGTGAGACCGATGACAGCACGATCGCCGACCTGGCGGTCGCGGTCAACTCGGGCCAGATCAAGACCGGCGCCCCGGCCCGAGGCGAGCGCGTGGCCAAGTACAACCAGTTGCTGCGGATCGAGGAGCTCCTCGGTGATGCGGCGAGGTACGCGGGTGCGGACGCGTATCCGCGGTTCGACGCCAGCAAGGGTTAATGGCCCCGCCGGCGGCTGTTCCAAGGACAACCCGGCTTACTAGCCGGGCTGCGGTGCTCGCTGTCGTCATCTGTGCGATCGCGCTGAGCCTCGCCTACCCCGTGCGGGAGTACATCGCCCAGCGGCGGCAGATCGACGAGCTCGTCGCGGAACAGCAGATGATGCAAGCACAGGTCAAGAGCCTGATTGCCAAACGCGACATGTACTCCAACCCCGTGTACATCGAGCAGATGGCCGAGCAGGAGCTGCACATGTGCCTGCCCGCCGCCCAGTGCTATGTCATCGAGAGCGGCCAGTCGGTCATCGGCGTGCCAAAGCAGGCGCAGCCGGTGTCGGCGCCGTGGTACTCCAAGCTGTGGCACTCGGTGCAGCAGTCGGACACCACGCCCGCCGTCGCCCCGGCGAGCAGCCCGGCCGCACACCCCGGCGCCACGCCGTCGGCCGGTGCTACCCGGTCGGCCGGTGCTACCCGGTCGGCAGGCGCCCGGACCAGGCCGGCCGCCGCGAGCAGCGCGTCTGCCGGGAGCGGCACGCGGTGATCGCGCCCCGCGATGAGGCGGCGGTTGCCGCTCAGCTCGGCCGTGTTCCGCGTGGTCAGATGAGCGTCGCCCATCGCTGCCCGTGCGGGCTGCCCGATGTGGTGCAAACGGCACCGCGGCTGCCCGATGGCGCCCCCTTCCCCACGCTCTATTACCTGACCTGCCCGAGGGCGGCCGCCGCGGTCAGCAAGCTGGAAGCAGGCGGCCTGATGCGGGATATGACCGCACGGCTAGCCGACGATGATGGGCTGCGGCAGCGTTACCAGACCGCGCACGAGGACTACCTGGCGCGGCGGGACGTCGCGGCCGCTGATGCGGGAGCCGAACCGCTGCCGTCCGGCACGCAGTCGGCGGGCGGCATGCCTGACCGGGTTAAGTGCCTGCACGCCCTCGCCGCCCACGAGCTCGCGACCGGTGGTCGCGGCGTCAACCCATTCGGCCGCGAGGCACTCGACGCCATCGGCCAATGGTGGACCGACGGTCCGTGCGTCACCGTGGAGGGATCATGAAGCAGCGCGTTGCCGCGGTGGACTGCGGGACGAACTCACTGCGGCTCCTGGTCGCCGATGTGGACACTGCTGAGCACCGGCTTACCGATGTGTCGCGCCGCATGGAGATCATCAGGCTGGGCCAGGGGGTGGACAGGACCGGCCGCCTCGCACCTGAGGCCCTGGACCGGATGACGGCCGTGCTTAGCGATTACGCGGACGTCATCGCGACGACCGGCGCCGGCCCCGTCGCCATGGTGGCGACCAGCGCGACGCGTGACGCGGAGAACTCGGCCGACTTCGTGCGGCGGGTCAAGGAGGTGCTCGGGGTGGCGCCCGACGTGCTGACCGGCGACGCCGAGGCACGGCTCTCTTTCGCGGGGGCGACAGCGGAGCTGGACACCAACGGTGCTCCTTACCTGGTCGCCGACATCGGCGGCGGTTCCACGGAGCTGGTGCTCGGTGTCCCCGGCGACCGGTCGCCGCGGGCGATCTCGGTCAACATCGGCTGCGTACGGATGACCGAACGGCACTTGCACGGCGACCCGCCGGATGAACGCGAGCTGGCCGCCGCCACCGCCGATATCGACACCGCTCTCGACGCGGCGGCGCGGGTGGTACCGGCCGGGGAAGCGCAGACGCTGGTCGGTCTGGCGGGATCGGTCGCCACCGTGGTGGCGATCGCACTCGGCCTGCCCGAGTACGACTCCGCGAGGATTCACCACGCCAAAGTGTCCGCGGCCGGCGTGCACACGGTCACGAGCTCCCTGCTTGCCCAGACCAGGGCCGAGCGCGCGGTCATCGGGGTCATGCACCCCGGCCGTGTCGACGTGATCGGCGGCGGCGCGCTGGTGCTCGACCGCATCATGCGTCGTTTCGGTTTCGATGAGGTGCTGGCGAGCGAGCACGACATCCTCGACGGGATCGCCTGGTCGCTGACCGAGGACGAGTAAGTGGACCAGGCCAGCCCGACCCCGCCTGGCCCTGTTCCGCGTGGCCCTGTTCCGCGTGGCCCTGTGCCCTCTGGCCCTGTTCCGCCGGGCACGGGCTGGCCGCAGGATCCGGCCGGACCGGACACGCCGGTGGCCCGGGACGCGCGAGAGGTCGTGGGACTGGCGGCGAGTGCGCCCAATCTGGCTGAGCTGACCGCGCGGCAGTCGGTATGCCGTGCCTGTCCGCGGCTGGTCGCGTGGCGCGAAGAACTCACCGTGCGGCGGCGTAAATCGTTTATGGCCGAACGATATTGGGGACGGCCGATCCCCGGCTGGGGAGCGGACGATCCGCACGTGCTGATCGTCGGGCTCGCGCCCGCCGCTCACGGCGGCAACCGCACCGGCCGGATCTTTACGGGCGACCGCAGCGGCGATTTCCTATACGCGGCGCTGTACCGGTGCGGGCTCGCGGCGCAGCCGACCAGCGTGTCTGCGGACGACGGTCAGCGGCTGATTGGCGCTCGCATGGTGGCTGCCGTGCGGTGCGCCCCACCGGACAACAAGCCCACTCCGGCCGAGCGCGCGACCTGTGAGCCGTGGCTGGCGGCTGAGGTCTCGATGGTGGCGAACAGCGTGCGCTCGATCGTCTGCCTGGGCGGGTTCGCCTGGCAGGCTCTGTGGCCCGCGCTGCGTTCGGCGGGGTTCGTAGTGCCCAGGCCGAGGCCGGCGTTCGGGCACGGGGTCGAGGTGCCGCTGGTCAAGGCTTCCGAAACCGGGTCGCCTGTGCTGCTGCTCGGCTGCTACCACCCGAGTCAGCAGAACACATTCACCGGGCGCGTCACGCCGGCAATGCTCGACGCGGTATTGACGCGTGCCACTTCGCATGCTAATCGCCTCTGATTACTTAGCGCTGTTGTTGATCAAGCAATTACTACGCTCCGCAATTTGTATACGAAAGTGCGCAAGATTGAATGCAACTATTCTCTGCCACTTTGTAGTTACGCAATTATTTGGGCGGTATTATGTCTTCACCCCCGTAGCCCAAGGGAAGAGGCCGGCCCCCTAAAAGGGTCCCCAGTGTCGGTTCGACTCCGACCGGGGGTACCAGATCGCGGGCGCACTCCTGTCCGGTAGTGCGCCCGAAGCCCGGACGCGTGCTCAGCGGCTGCGTAGACCCTGTGCGGACGACGTCCCGCAAGTCCGATCAACGGCCCCGGTGCCGTGTCCGTGCACCATTGCGAGCGTGTTCGCGCTGGTCCGGCGCGTGCGGGCCCTGGTGCGAACGGTGGCGCGGAAACTGGCCGAGGCCTTCTCGTATTTGGTGCGCAATTGGACGCAATGCGACTTGAAGGCTGCGAAGCGATCCAAGGGAACGCATGTGAAACGCACGTGCAATTAAAAGTGCAGCACCGTCGCGATCCCAGTTCAGGGGCCGATCGCACTCGCCGTGGCGAGGCGGCAACCCGCATAGTAGCCCGGCGATATAAAGGGCAATCTCGATCAAAACGGGCGACGGTTCCCCGCTCGCATGCACCCGCGCGGCACGCAATGAAAACGCCGCCATTAAAGGGCCCGGTGCGAGTCCCTTTATCTCGGCGGCGGTCGCGGAACGGCGCCGTCCCCGCCTTTGGCGGCCCCCACGCGCGACCCGTGTCACCCGTTAAGTAGTCGTGTCACCCGTTCTGTTGCTGGATACCGGGACAAATGCCACTTCTACCCGCCAGTACGAGTGACGGAGCAACATAGCGGGTGACAAGGCCCGGAGGAGCCGCCGGAACGGCGTGCTGGGGCAGCAGATGATCGACACCACCGGACGGGCACGCTACGGCGAGATGGGCACGCTAAAGCACGACGGGCCGACGGGCACGCTACGGCGCGACCCGACGTGGGAGGGAAGGCGGGCACGGCGCGCCTGGGCAGGCGCACGCCAACCCGGTGCGGGCGCCGCGCGGTTTCAGGCACGCACGGCACGCGCAGGCGCGCTACCGCCAAGCGGACGCGCTACGGGACCGAACAGGAGGGGAAGGTCAGGCGCCGCTGAGGCGGATCCGGCGGCGCATCTCGTACTCGTGCACGATGGCGTGCGCGTAGCCGCAGGAGATGCCGGCGTCGTCGGCTAGCCAATGAGCTCGTTCTTCACGACGGAGGAACGCGGGACCGGATTCAAGGCGGCTGAACCACTCAGCGAGGTCGCGGCCGGTTACGACCGGGATGCGTGCGATGAGGCTACTGTGCATGCTCGGCGAGTGGGTCAGTGACATTGGCACCTCCGAGGGATGGCTGCTCTTACCGTGAGCGTGCCTTACTATCCACCCCCTGACAACCCCCTAACGGTTACCAAAAATTAACTGAGTCGTTCAAAGATCATCGCCATGCCCTGGCCGCCGCCGACGCACATGGTCTCCAGCCCCATCGTCTTGTCGTGGAACTGCAGGCTGTTCAGCAGCGTGGTGGTGATGCGCGCGCCGGTCATGCCGAACGGGTGCCCGACGGCGATCGCTCCGCCGTTCACGTTGAGCCTGCTCAGATCCACGCCGAGCTCCTGGTAGGAGGGGATGACCTGGGCGGCGAACGCCTCGTTGATCTCGACCAGGTCGATGTCGCTGACAGCCAGGCCGGCCCTGGTCAGTGCCTGCCTCGATGCCTGGACCGGACCGAGGCCCATGGTCTCGGGGGACAAGGCTGTCACCCCGGAGGACACGATCCTGGCCAGGGGCGTAATGCCAAGCTGAGCGGCCTTGACGTCACTCATCACGATCACGGCGGCGGCACCGTCGTTGAGCGGGCAGCAGTTGCCCGCCGTCACCGTCCCGTTCGGGCGGAACACCGGTTGCAGCGTGGACACCTTCTCCAGTGTCGTCCCCGGCCGCGGCCCGTCATCGGCGGACACCACCGATCCGTCCGGCAGTGTCACCGGAGTGATCTCGCGCTGCCAGAATCCGTTGGCCAGTGCTTTTTCGGCCAGGTTCTGCGAGCGGACGCCGAATTCGTCCTGCTCCTGCCGGGAGATGCCGCGCATCTCGGCCACGTTCTCGGCCGTCTGGCCCATGGCGATGTAGACGTCAGGCAACTGGTCGTCTTGCCGCGGGTCGTGCCATGGACCGCGAGTGCCATCGGATGCTTGTTCTGATCGAATCTGCGCATCGGAGAACAGGGGGTTACGCGTATCGGGCAGCGAGTCGCTGCTGCCCTTGCCGAACCTGCTGACGCATTCCACGCCCGCCGAGATGTACACGTCGCCTTCGCCGGCCTTGATCGCGTGGAACGCCATCCTGGTCGTCTGCAGCGATGAGGAGCAGTACCTGGTGACCGTCGTGCCGGGCAGCTTGTCGTGACCGAGCAGCACCGCGACCACCCGGGCCATGTTGAAGCCCTGCTCGCCTCCTGGCAGTCCGCAGCCCAGGATGAGATCCTCGATGTCGCCGGGATCCAGCCGCGGCACCTTACTCAGGGCGGCGCTGACGATCTGCGCGGTGAGGTCATCCGGGCGGATGCCGGTCAGCGACCCCTTGAACGCGCGGCCGATGGGCGAGCGGGCTGTCGCGACGATCACGGCCTCTGGCATAGCGGGCCCTCCTACTGCTCGGTAACTACCATGTTTCTCTAGGATAACCGCATGCAGGTATATGACTCATTGAGCGGGCTGGTCGGCAACACCCCGCTGGTACGGCTCAGGTCTGTGACCCGGGGGATCCCCGGCGCCACGGTGCTCGCAAAGGTTGAATACTTCAATCCGGGCGGTTCGGTCAAGGATCGCATCGCGCTGCGAATGATTATCGATGCGGAGAATAAGGGCATCCTCAAGCCGGGCGGCACGATCGTCGAGCCCACCTCCGGGAACACCGGGGTCGGACTGGCCATCGTCGCTTCCGAGCGTGGCTACCGGTGCATCTTCATCTGCCCGGACAAGGTGGCCCAGGACAAGATCAGCGTCCTGCGCGCCTACGGCGCGGAGGTGGTGGTGTGCCCGACAACGGTCGCTCCCGACCACCCCGACTCCTACTACAGCGTCGCGCGGCGGCTTACCGCACAGACCCCGGGCGCGTGGCAGCCCGACCAGTACTCCAACCCGGAGAATCCCGCGTCGCACTACGCCACCACCGGGCCGGAAATCTGGGAGCAGACCGACGGTACGGTGACCCACTTCGTGGCGGGCATCGGGACCGGCGGCACGATCACCGGCACCGGCAGGTACCTGAAGGACATCTCGAACGGCGCGGTCAAGATCGTCGGTGCCGACCCGGAAGGCTCGGTGTACTCCGGCGGTACCGGGCGCCCGTACCTGGTCGAGGGCGTGGGCGAGGACATCTGGCCGGCCACCTACGACCCGGACGTGTGCGATGAGATCATCGCGGTCAGCGACGCCGACTCGTTCGGCATGACACGGCGCCTGGCCAGGGAGGAAGCGCTGCTCACCGGCGGTTCGTGCGGGCTGGCGGTGGTGGCGGCGCTGCGCGTCGCTGCCAGGCCGGAGAACAAGGACGCGGTCATCGTCGTGCTGCTGCCCGACGGGGGCCGCGGCTACCTGTCCAAGATCTTCAACGACGAGTGGATGTCGGACTACGGCTTCCTGAACGCCCAGACCACCGAGCCGCTGGTGGTGGACATCCTGAACAGCAGGGAACGCAGCCTTCCCGAACTCGTGCACGTCCACCCGGACGAGACGGTCGGTGCCGCGATCGCGCTGCTGCGCGAGTACGACGTGTCGCAGCTCCCGGTCGTGAAGGAAGAACCGCCGCTGATGGCGGCCGAGGTTGTCGGATCGGTAGGGGAACGGGATCTTCTCGACGCGCTAGTGGCCGGCCGGGCCAGACCCACCGACGAGGTCGGCGGGCACATGTCGCCGCCGCTGCCCACGGTAGGCTCCGGAGAACTGGTTTCCAAGGCGGTGCTGGCGCTGGAGAAGGCGGGCGCCGCTGTTGTGCACGTGGACGGCAAGCCGTCCGGCCTCCTCACTCGCCAAGACGTGCTGACCTTCCTGGCAGCACAGAACGGATAACCCTACGATGACGGACTCGTTCGAGACGCTGGCCATTCACGCCGGCCAGGAGCCCGACCCGCTGACCGGCGCGGTCGTTCCTCCGGTCTACCTGACCTCGACCTATAAACAGGACGGCGTAGGCGGCACGCGCGGCGGTTACGAGTACTCACGCACGGCGAACCCGACCAGGACCGCCCTCGAGCAGTGCCTGGCCGCCCTCGAGGGGGGCGCCCGGGCGCTGGCCTTCGCCAGCGGCATGGCCGCCGAGGACTGCCTGCTGCGCACCATCGTCAAGCCGGGGGATCACGTGCTGATCCCCGACGACGCGTACGGCGGCACCTACCGGCTGTTCTCCCGGGTTCTCTCCGGCTGGGGTATCGGGCACACGGTGATCCCGGTCACCGATCCCGCCGCCGTCCGTGAGGCGCTCGAGACGACCGGCGCGAGAATAGTGTGGGTCGAGACGCCCACGAACCCGCTGCTGAACGTCGCGGACATCGCCGAGCTGGCCGATGTCGCGCACGCGGCGCAGGCCCAGCTCGTGGTGGACAACACGTTCGCGTCCCCGTATCTGCAGCAGCCGCTCGCGTTCGGCGCGGACTTCGTCGTGCACTCGACCACCAAATACATCGGCGGGCACTCCGATGTGGTCGGGGGAGCGATCATCACGAAGGACACCGACGCCGCGGAACGGCTCGCCTACATGCAGAACGCGACCGGCGCCGCGGCCGGGCCGTTCGACGCGTGGCTGACGCTGCGCGGGATCAAGACGCTCGCGGTGCGGATGGACAGGCACTGCGCGAACGCGACCCGCATCGCGGAGATGCTCACCAGCCACCCGAAGGTCTCCGGCGTCCTGTATCCAGGGCTCCCCGGCCACCCTAGTCACAAGACCGCGCTCACCCAGATGAAGGGGTTCGGCGGGATCGTGTCGTTCCGCCTGGCCGAGGGCGAGCAGGCCGCGATTGACGTCTGCGGCCGGACCCGCCTGTTCACGCTGGGAGAGTCGCTGGGCGGAGTGGAATCGCTGATCGAGCACCCGGGGCGGATGACGCACGCCTCGGCCGCGGGTTCTGCGCTCGAGGTGCCGTCGGACCTGATCAGGCTCTCGGTCGGCATTGAGGATTGCGACGATCTCAGCGAAGACCTGCGGCAAGCACTGGGATAGCCGTCCAAGGGGGGTTTCCCCAGATAGAACGATCTGCGCCAGGCACTCGGTATTCCGAGGGCCTGGCGCAAGCGTGCGTAACCGGATTAGTGGCTCACCGGGGCGCTGTTGTCCGGCGTGCTGGTCGGCACCTGCGGCTTCGGCTTGTAGGCCTTCGCGATCCACGCGGCGGCGACGAACACGATACCGATGATGAACGACGCGGCCATGCGCAGCGCGTGGTGGCCCGTCGAGTTCTTGTGGCCCATGATGCTGGGCAGGGACTTGGCCGGCTCAATGGCGTATACCAGGCCGAGGACGATGAACAGAACGGCGAGAACGATGCAGATGATCGCGACGATCTTGCGGCTGGACGCCGAGCTGTCAGACGGTACTGCGCTCACTGGTTTTCTTTCTCCTTGTACGGACGTACGTTCGAGCGGTATTACGGCATCAGGTCACTAGGTTCCCCGGCCGACTAGGAAAATCTACCGTCGAATGGTCCGCCGGGAGTGCAGAAAGTCGCGGATGACGTACTGACTGAGATGTTCTGGATCCGCCTGGAGCACGCGACCGCCGTTGCGCTTGGCCACATTCTCCACGAACGCGCTCAGTCCAGGGTCGTCCGCCAGCATGAAAACGTTCAGCGTGGCGTGGCGCCTGGTCATCTTGTCCACTTCGGCCAGTGTCAGCTCGACGGTCTCCGGTGATGGCGGCCAGTCGAACCAGTAACGGCCGTCGCGCTGCAGGTGTGCGGTCGGCTCGCCGTCGGTGATCACGATGACCACAGGCTCGTGTTCGGGGTGGCGATCAATGTGCCGCCCGGCCAGCAGCAACGCGTGATGCAGGTTGGTGCCCTGCACCATTTCCCAGCCGAGCCCGGCGAGTTCGGTCTCGCGCAGTTCGCGCGCGTAGTTGGAGAAGCCGACGACTTGCAGCGCGTCCTGCGGGAAGCGCGTGCGCAGCAAGGAGTGCAAGGCCAGCGCCGTCTGCTTGGCGACACCCCAGGTCCCGCGCAGGTGCATCGAGTAGGACAGGTCAACAAGCAGCGACACGCAGGCCACGCTGCGCCGCTCTGTCTCCGCGACTTCGAAGTCTTCCGGCCGGAGGCGGATGTCGCCACCGGTACTGCGCAAGATGGCATTGCGCACCGTCGCGGCCGCGTCGATGGGCTGTTCGTCGCCGAACTCCCACGCCCGTGTCGTCCCGGTCAGCTCTCCGGCCTGCCCGGCGCCCTGCTGGTCGTGGTCTCCGCTGCTCCGGCCGGAGCCTTGAAGCGAGCCGAACACGTGCCGCAGCGCGGTGTCACCGAGCCGCCGCACTGCCTTCGGCGTCAGTTCGAGCCGGCCCCCGGCTCGCGCGAGAAAGCCTTGTGCCTCGAGCTCACGCTCGATCTGCCGCAGTGCCTCGATGTCGTCGACCGCCTGCCGCCCGAACGCACGCCTGACTGCCTCCTCGTCGACGTCGTCCAGGCTCGCACCCGGGTAGTCCTGCGCCAGCGACGCCTCCAGTGCGGCCAGGTCGGCGAGTTCGGCGAGCGCCGAGGTGGCATCGCTGAGCCCGAGCGGCTGCTCGCCGGTCATCCGGGGATCGCCGAACCCGGGATTGAAGTCCGGACGCCGGGTGCGCAGCGCGTCACCCAGGCGTGACATCTCCGCGGCCAGGCCCGCGTCGTCGAGCGCCTGCGACATAAGGTCGGCGAGTTCGGCACGCTGTTCGTCGCTGAGCGAGTTCAGCAGCCGTTCCGCGGCGGCCATCCGGCTGACCAGGGAGTCGACGAGCTCTTCCAGGTCACGAGGGTTGTCGGGGAACATCTCGCCGTACCGGTCCATGAACCGGTCGAAGTCGGCCTGCGTGTGCTCACCGCGGGCGTCCGCGGCGAGCATCTCGTTCAGGTCGGCAAGCATGTCCTTGACCTGCTGTATCGCCTGCGGATCGGGGCTGCCGAGCGCCTGCTTGATGCCGCGGAACTGGCTGTCGAGCACTTCGCTGCGCAGCAGGTCGCGCAGCCGCTCGAACGTCGCCCGTGCCGCTGAGGACTGCCAGTCGTAGTCGGACAGCTCCCGGATCGCCCCCGCCGTGTCCGGCGGCAGCGAGTCCAGGTTGGCTTCGCGCATCCGCGCCTCGTCGGAGGGGTCGGGGAACAGCTCGGCCCGTTCCTGCCCGATCGCGGTGTCGAGCAGCGCGCGCGCCTGTTCCAGGATGCCGTCGAGCCGCCCGCTTGACCGGATCTCCCGCTGCCGTTCGCGCACCCGGCGGAGCATGTCATCCAGGCCGCGCCGGTCACCGAGGCCGCGGCGGAGCAGGTCGCGCAGCGCGTCCCCCGGCGAGGCGCCGTCGAGCACATCCTCGCCCATGGCGTCGACCGCGGCGCGCACGTCGAAGGGCGATGCCAGCGGATCGGGTCCGCCGTCGTACGGGCCGTACTTATACGTTGCCATGGCTACATCCGGTAGACGTTGGATTCTCCGCTGGTGTCCTTGGACAGGCGCCGCATCAGGTACAGCCCTTCCAGGGCGAACTCGAGCGCGGCCGCGGCGTGGCCGAAGGACTCACCGCCGTCCATGCCGAGCCGTTCCATGATCTTGGCCAGTCCTGGCACCTCGCCGGTCCGGCGCAGGAGATCGGCGGCTGGTACCGCCTCGCCGGCCTCGACCGTGGAACCGTCGTCGAAACGGGCCAGCAGGCCAGACAGGTCCGCACTGCCCAGGTGCGCGCGGAACGTGTCGGCGATGGCGCGGCGTAGCATCCCGGCGAGCAGGTCTTCCTCGCGGCCCTCCTCGCTGACCTCGAACTCGACCTTGCCGCGCAGCGTGGGCACCACCGGCGCCAGGTCGCACACGCGCGCCACGGGTACTGGTGCGTCGTCCGCGGTCAGCGCCGCCCGCCGCACGGCGGACGCGGCGGCGCTCTCCGCGGCGGCGATGGCGAACCGCGCGGATACCCCGGACCTGGAGTCCACCGCGGGCGAGTCACGGACCAGCCTGGTGAACCGCGCGATGACCTCGATAAGGTGCTCGGGAATCTCAGCCGACGATGGCAGCTCGGCCTCCTGCGCGATCAGCGCGAGCTCGTCGTCCAGCGTGCGCGGGTAGTGGGTGCGGATCTCCGCGCCGAACCGGTCCTTCAGCGGCGTGATGATCCGGCCCCTGCTGGTGTAGTCCTCGGGGTTGGCGCTGGCCACGAGCAGCAGGTCGAGCGGCAGCCGCATCGCGTAGCCGCGCACGCCGATGTCGCGCTCTTCCAGCACGTTCAGCAGTGACACCTGGATCCGCTCGGCCAGGTCGGGCAGCTCGTTCAGCGAGAAGATGCCGCGGTTGGTGCGCGGTACCAGCCCGTAGTGAATCGTTTCCGGGTCGCCGAGCGTGCGTCCCTCGGCCACCTTCACCGGGTCGATGTCACCGATGAGGTCGCCGATGCTTGTGTCGGGCGTGGCGAGCTTCTCGCCGTACCGCTCGTCGCGGCCCCACCACGCTACTGGCAGCTCGTCACCGAGCTCGCCCGCGAGCCGCACGCAACGCGCGCACACCGGCGCGTACGGGTGGTCGTTGATCTCGCATCCCGCGACGACCGGCGTCCACTCGTCGAGCAGTCCGCCGAGCGTGCGGATCAACCTGGTCTTTCCCTGGCCGCGCTCGCCAAGCAAGATGATGTCGTGCCCCGCGATGAGGGCCCGTTCCAGGTGCGGCAGGACAGTGTCGCCGAACCCGATGATGCCGGGGAAGGGATCCTGGCCGGCTCTCAGCCGGTCGAGCAGGTTCTGCCTGATCTCTTCTTTGACGGTCCGGTACTCGTGTCCGCTGGCCCGGAGGTCGCCCAGCGTGGTGTTCGTAGGTCGCTGCACACTTCGACACTATGCGGTGATCCCGGCTGTGTGCATATGTCCCAGTCCAGGCGGCTCTGTCGGGTGTACACTGACGCCCAGGGGACGATCGGTACGGGGAGGCCGACATTGACGGCAAGGGCGCGCTGGCGACGCGCCGCGGTCGCGGTCGCGACGGTGGCGGCGGCCAGTATCCCGCTGGGGGTTCTATCGGCTCAGGCCGCACCGGCCGGGACAGCCAGTGGTGCTGATCTTCACCGGATCGGTCCGCGGGAAACTGCCGGCCCGTACCGCCACCGTGCTGGTCCAAGCGCAGCTCGCGTCCGGCTACAACGCGCACGGCGTGCCGCGGAAGCTCGAGAACATCCCGCTCGCCTGGAAGACGATCACCGGCACCCGCTACACCATCCCCGTGCGCGAATCGGCCACGGTTAAGCGGGCGGAACACCAGGGCCACGGCAATGTCAACTTCGTCATCATCGCCACCTCGGGTCACTTCATGACCATGTGGTTTATCCCCGCGGTCCCGCCCGCGCCGGGTAAGCGACCGCTCGTGGTCAGGGTCCCGACCCTGCCGCGGTTCCGGTCTCCCGCATCATAGGTTCCCGCGTCATAGGTTCCCGCGCCTGGCCTGCTCCCGCTCGATCGCTTCGAACAGCGCCTTGAAGTTGCCCTTGCCGAAGCCCTGCGACCCGTGCCGCTCGATGAGCTCGAAGAACATGGTCGGCCGGTCCTGAACGAGCTGGGTGAAGATCTGCAGCAGGTACCCGTCCTCGTCCCGGTCCGCCTGGATGCCCAGCTCACGAAGCGTGTCCAGCGGCACCCGCGTGTCACCGACCCAGGATCCCAGCTCGTCGTAGTACGAGTCGGGCGTGTTCAGGAACTCCACCCCGGCCGCCCGCATCGCCCGCACCGAGGCGACGATGTCGTCGGTGGTCAGCGCGATGTGCTGCACGCCGGGGCCGCCGTAGAACTCCAGGTACTCGTCGATCTGCGACTTGCGTTTGCCGACGGCCGGCTCGTTCAGCGGGAACTTGACCTTGCGCGAGCCGTCCGCGACGACCTTGGACATGAGCGCGGAGTATTCGGTGGCGATGTCGTCGCCGACGAACTCCTTCATGTTCGTGAAGCCCATGACCCGGTGATAGAACTCCACCCACTCGTCCATCTTGCCGAGTTCGACGTTGCCGACGCAGTGGTCGATCTCGGTGAAGTACGGCTGCCGCGGCGGTTCGATGACGGGCTCGGCCGGTACGAACCCGGGCAGGTAGACGCCCGAGTACCCGGACCGCTCGACCAGCGTGTGCCGGGTGTCGCCGTAGGTCGCGATCGCGGCCAGGACGACCTTGCCGTGCTCGTCCTCGGTAATGTGCGGCTCCTCCAGCCCGCGCGCCCCGTGCGAGACCGCGTACGCGTACGCGTCCTCCGCCGAGCTGACCTCAAGCGCGAGATCACAGACGCCGTCGCCGTGCGCGGCGATGGTGGCGCCGAGCGCCGTGCCGGCCTTGACCGGGCCGCGGAACACGAACCGGGCCGTCCCCGACTCGAGCACGTGCGCCGCCTCGTCCGGGCTGCCGGTCTCCGGCCCGCGG
>DASXDG010000164.1:0-8443 GCA_036490795.1 Streptosporangiaceae bacterium | reverse complement strand
CCCTCGAACGCGGCGGCGGTCGGCTCGATGCCGTGCCCGCCGAAGGTGCCGAACAGCTTCTGCGCGCCGTGCGCGGCGAGGTACCCTCCGAGCACCGCCCGGCTGGCCAGCAGCGCTATGTCTCGTATGCCCATCGTCAGCCGCAACTTCCCTGCCGTCCTGTTGGTTCCTGATGAGTACAGAGTTCTTAAAAGGAACTGTGATAGCTTACGGTACCCCGCAGGGGACGGGTACGCGGGGGTCCGCCACCACGCTCCTGCTCTGGGCTGACGCCCACGAAGCCGACCTCAGTGCCGCCCGCCAGCTCTACGACGAGGCGAACCGCGACCGCGCATAGGGCTCTTTCATACGGTCTTGACGACGCCTCCGTCGGCGAGGTAGTCGGCGCCGGTGAGGTTTGCCGCCTGGGGTGAGGCGAGGAAGGTGATGAGCGCGGCGGTTTCCTCCGGTTCGGTGAGCCTGCCGGTGGTGACGCCCATCGTGGCCGGCACTTGCGCCAGGAACTCATCGAGCCGGAGCCGGGCCGCCGCGGCGAGTTCGCCGGCGTATCCGGGCGGATCGCCCCAGTTCTGGGTGCGTGTCGGGCCCGGGCTGACGGTGAGCGCCCGCAGGCCCTGGGGACCGAATTCCTCGGCCAGCGCCTTGCTCAGGTTGGTCAGCGCCGCCTTGGCCGCGCCGTAGTCGGTCGGCGGGAACGCGGCCCGCGCGCCAATCGAGGAGATGTTGATCACGACTCCGCGACGGCGGAGCAGGCCGGGCAGCAGGGCACGGGTGACACGGACCGTGCTGAACAGGTTCAGCTGGAACGTCTGGTACCAGGCGTCGTCGTCGATGGCGAGGAACCTCCGGCGCGCATGCTCGCGCCGGTCACGCCGCCGAGGTTATTGACCAGGATGTCGACGTCACCGGCGCGCGCGGCGAGCGTCTGCGCGCCTGCCAACGTGGTGAGATCCGATTGCACCATGCTGACCGCGCGGCCGGGGCCGGCCAGTCCCGGAACGGGGGTGCGCGCGGCGGCCATTACCCTGGTGCCCTCGGTCGCCAGCGCGCGTGCCGTGGCCAGGCCAATGCCCTTGCTGGCCCCTGTGACGACCGCCGTCTTACCCTGCAGTCCCAGATTCACGCCTGCCGCCTTTCTTGAATCGAAGGTACAAAATATAGAGACACGTGCCCGCAGAGAGCCCGGAGCCCCGATGCCTACAGCGCGCGCAGCGCCGTCTCCGCCACCCCCGCAAGGCGTTGCCGGTCCGGGACGGCCTTCGCCAGCACGCGGATTCCGTTGATGGTGGCGACGAAGAAGAAAGCCAGCGTCGCGGCATCGCGGTCCGCACTGATCTCGCCGGCCCGCTGTCCTTCTTCTATGGCGCACTGGAAGGCTGCCTCCTGCCGGCTGAGGGCCCGGTGCACCAGTTTGCTGACCGCCTCATCCTGACGCGTCAGTTCAACCGCGGCGTTCGTGATCATGCAGCCGCGCCGCAGGTCGTCGCGGCAGGCTTCGGAGACGACTAGGCCCAGCGCGGCGCCGATCCGCTCTCGCGCGGTCCCCGGGCCGTCCAGGACTTCGATAAGCCGGGAGGTCTCGCGGGCGTAATAGCGCCGCAGCGCCCGTTCGAAGAGCGCGTGCTTGCTGGAGAACGCATTATACAGGCTCCCGCGGCCAATGCCGAGCGCATCCGTGAGCTGCTGCGGAGTGGTGGCCGCGTACCCCTGAGTCCAGAACACCTCCATCGCCTTGTCCACCGCTACGTCCGGGTCGAACTCCTTGCTGCGCGCCATGGCGCCACGATAAATCATTCTGTAATCGGAGGTCAAATATTATTTAAACATCCGGCCGCCAGTCAGCAAATGCTCGCGGACGATGGCGTGCCTAGGTATTCGGCCTCGGTGAGGGGTCGAGCCATTCGGCGGCGGTGCCGTCGGTGTCGGCTTCCTGGATCGCCATGTGGGTCAGGAATGAGTCCGGTGCCACGCCGTGCCAGTGCACTTGTCCTGCTTTGCCCAACGGGCTACTTCGGTTGACGCGAGGCGAGTAGCGGGCCGAGGACGCGGGTACCCGGACCGGTCCGCCCGCCGGGGCCGGGGAACTGCGTGGTGTTGTCCACGGTGAGGGGGTCACCGCAGCGGGCGCAGGCCGACACCGCGCTGGTGTCGTGGCCGCAGGTGAGGTGCTGTACCCGGGCCGGCGGGCCGGCTGTGCCCGGGTACCACCGGTCGCCCCAGTTCATCAGGGCGAGCAGCACCGGGTACAGGTCCTTGCCTTTCTCGGTGGCGCGGTAGTCCTCGCGTGGCGGCCGCTCCTGGTACTGCTCGCGGACGAGGACATCCTCTCGGACAAGCCGGGCGAGCCGCGCCGCCAGGACCTTGCGGGATATCCCCAAATCATGCGCAAGGTCGTCAAACCGGGTGACTCCGGTCAGCACATCACGCATGATCAGCGCCGTCCACGCGTCAGCGAACAGGTCAGTGGCGCGGGCGATTGAGCAGGCCACATCGCCAAGCGGGGTCCGGGTCACGCTTACAGCATACCCAGGTTCCCTTGGGGAACTAACGTCATGCTAAGTTTTCTAAAGGAATCTAAGATCGAACCGGATTGCGAGCGAGGGAGAAGACGATGACGAAAGCCCCGCACATCGAACTCGACTCACGGGCACCAGATACTGTCGACGGCCGGCAGATCAGGGCTGTCACCTTCCAGGACGTCCGCCTGGAGTACGTGACCGGCACTATGGAAAGGCTCGGGCTTGCCGCCGCCGGGAGCCGGGCGCTGGTGGTCGGGAGCGGCCGCGGACTGCTGGCGGGCGGCCTGGCACGGCTGGGATTCAGCGTCGTCGCCGTGGATCCCTCCGCCTCCGCGACCGCGATGGCGCGGGAGGCGCACGAGCGCGAGAACCTCGCAGTCGTGCATAAAACCGCGCCGGCCGAGGACCTGGACATGGCAGATGAGGCGTTCGACGTCGTCTACCTCGCCGATACGCTCGAGATCACTAGTGACCCTGATCAGGTCATCGAGCAGGCCGCCCGGGCGCTCGCGCCTGATGGAGTGCTCATCTACGACACCGTCAACCGGACGCTGATATCGCGGGTGATCTATCTCGGCGCTTTCCAGGCCCTGCCGTTCACCAGGATCATGCCAGCGGGACGCTACGCGGCGGCGCGGCTGCGGCCCCCGGCCGAACTGGCGGCGCTGCTGAATCGCCATGGCCTGCGTAACCAGGACATCTGCGAGTTCAGGCCCAAGGACCCGCGCAGCCTCGTCAAGGCCACCCTCGCGCGCCGCCGCGGCCGGATTACCGACGAGGAGATCCCGCCGATTGTGGCCTTCGTCCTCGCCCCGGACGGCAGTCCCGTTGTCACCTACCTCGGCTACGCCCGCAAAAGCCAGGCGTAGCCCACTCGCGGCGTACCGCTAAGCCTCTGCGACGACAGCGTCCGCCTGGCCGATCTCCGTTTGACATTTTTGGTTACGCCGTACACCATGGTTACAACGTAACCAGTAATTCGGAGGTAGCCATGGACACGAGCAGCACGCCACGTCGGCCTGAGACGGTGGCCGACGCGTTCGCCGGCCTGATGAACGGCCACGATCCGGACGCGGTCGACGGTTTCATCGCGGAGGACTATGTCAACCACAACGAGTTCGTGGCAGACGGGCGCGAGGCGAACCGGGCCTTCTGGGCGCAATGGTTCGCCGCGTTCCCGGACACGCAGGTGAGCCTGGACGATGTCCTGGTCGACGGGGACCGGGTCGCGGGCAGGTTCACCTACCGGGCGACCTTCCTGGGACCGTTCATGGGACTGCCGCCGACCGGCAGTCCCGTCATCATGCACTCGATCGATATCTGGCGGGTGGCCGGCGGCATGGCGGTGGAGCACTGGGACCAGCTCGACGGGCAGGCCTTCTTCGCGCAGCTCAGCGGCGGGACTCGCGGCCAGTGACGGCGGGGCCGCCAGGCAGTCCCGCCCCGGCCCGGGCGCGGCAGCGCCGGGAACGGGAACGGGTCGCCGCCCGCGCATCGATCCTGTCCGCTGCCCGCGATCTCGCCCGTCGCGAGGGCTGGGACGCGGTGACCATGCGCAGGCTCGCGGACGAGATCGAGTACTCCGCGAACTTCGCCTACCGCTACTTCAGCGGCCGCGATGACATCCTGCTCGCCCTGGTCCGCGACGGCTTCGCGCAGTTGCGCGAGGCGATGGCCGCGGCAGGCCGGCCTGCCCCCGCATCCGTCTCCAGCACATCGCGCACGGAAAACGCAGCAGCCGTGCGGCGTGCCGGGCACGCCTACCTGGACTTCGCCCTGGCCGAGCCCGACCTGTACCAGCTCATGTACGGCCTGGGCGGGGTGCGCGTGCCAGCCGCCGATACCTGGGCCGAAGGCCAGGCCGTGGGCGACGTCCTTGCGGGACTGCTCGCTGAGGCCGGTGACCGGCAGTCCGGGAAACACGTGCTGCAACTCTGGGCGACCGCGCACGGCCTGATCGCGCTGCGGGTCGTCGGGCGCGTCGACGTCGACGGGGCGGCGCTGCACGCCCTGCTCGACGACGCGCTGACCGACTGCCTGGCCCGCGCCCTTGCGGCACCGGCAATACCCGGCGCACCGCTCGTCCCGCCAGAAGGAGACAACCGTGAGTAGCCTGGCCCTGACCGCCGCCCGCACCGTCCCGCCGCACACGCGATCACTCCAGCAACGCCGGGACAGCGACATCTGGGCCCGGACCGCCCTGCAGGCCGTCGCGCTGGCCGGACTGCTCGCCGTGATTGTTACCCGATGACCGGGCTCCTGGACGTCGGCACGGAGTTCGGCGCTCGCGCAGGACAACGCCTGCGCGAGGACATGACGGCATGGCTGACGACGGTAGACCGGGCAGGCACGCCGCAGCCGGCGCCGGTGTGGTTCCTGTGGAACGCCGCCGAGTCATCGGTTCTGGTGTACAGCCGGCCGGATGCCCTGCGGCTCAGCCGGATGCGTGTCAACCCGCGCTGCTCCCTACACCTCAGCGACGACGGCGAGGGACATGACTTCGTCGTGCTGACCGGCACGATCGGGCACGCTCCCGGCGTGCCACCCGCGCACGAGCACCCCGCCTACACCAAAAAGTACGCCGACTGGATGGACCGGATCTTCGGATCCGCCGACCGGTTCAGCGCGATGTTCAGCGTGCCGCTGCTGTTCCGTGCCGGCCGGATCCGGGGCGGATAGGCGGGCCCGGGAGGCTACCTAGGCCGTGTTTAAAGAGTGGGTGTGGGGCCAACTTCGGCGAGCACGCCGCTGACCGGGCGGGCGCTGGCCGATGCCGGCGTCCGGCCTGGTGCTGGCGGCCATGGTGCCGGCGGCCATGGCCGCAATTCATCGCCGTGATCGGCTGCTGTCGGCTGGCGAGCTGTTGATGGCGCGGAGATGTCGAAGACATCGTCCGGCAGGCCCAGGTCCTCGGCGGGGGCGGTCTGGTGCACCACGGGGAGGCCCTGGCGCTCGTGCGCTTCTCGCGCCATCGCCGTCGCGGTGGCAGACGGATCGACGGCGACGACGTCGAATCCCATCTGCGCCAGGCCGCCCGCCAGCAATCCGCGGCCGCTGCCCACGACCAGTGCCCGGCTCCCGGCCGCGACCAGGCCGGCTGTCTTCATGGTGCCCGTCACGTACTGAGCGCGGACGTCCTGGAAGGCGACGGCCCTGATCTGCCGGCCGTCGACCGTATCTGGTGCTTGTGAATCGAGCTCGATGTGCGGGGTGCTGGTCATCGCCTTCTCCTTAGCTCGAAATCTGGGCCTTTCCGCCCCTGTCGCGCAGGATGATGCGCTCACGCGGCGTCAAGGATTTCGTGTGCGGACACCGGGGAACGTCAGTCTCCGTGGAAACTGGTCGGCTCGTGCCGCAGCGGGACGCTGAACATCATGGCGAACCGTTCACCTAGTGAGCTGCTCGACCAGAAGGTCGAGGCGGGCCTGCTGATGGCTGGCGCGGAGCCGGTTGCTGCGTGCCAGGGTGGCCAGGCCATGGAGCGCGCTCCAGGCGACCTCGCCTAGGGTCTCCACATCGCGGTCTCCAGCCAGTGGTGCGAGCGCGGCGAGCAGTTCCGCGAAGGCAGTACGCGGCGCGGCGGGGGTGTCGGCGGCGGCGAACGGCAACTCGATGGACATCACGAACATCGCGTCGTAAACGGCAGGCCGGCTTTGAGCGAAGAGCAGGTAGGCAGCCGCGACGCCGCGCAGCGCCGCTGCCGGGGAAGCGGCGGCGGTACGTGCGCTGTGCAGTTCGGCGGCCAGCTCGCCGAAACCCTCCATGGCAACAGCCCCGACGATGTCCGCCTTGCCTTTGAAATGGCTGTAGAGGACCGGCTGGCTGTACTCGACCAACTCGGCCAGGCGGCGCACCGTCACACCCTCCCAGCCTTCTGTTTCCGCTAGTTCGCGGGCCGCTGTGACGATCAGCTGCTGGCGGCGGGCCCGGTCGCGGTCACGCCGCTCGCGTATGGACATACCAAGATCCTACCATCGCTAGGAGAAATATCGTTGCTATATACTAGTGTTGCGCTAGATACTAGCAACGCTAGACACGATCCAGAGGGACGAGATGACTGCCAACCATCGCGAGCTGGCCGAGGCCTTCCTGGCCATGCTCAACCACCACGACCCCACCGCCGTCGACCGTTTCGTGGCCGTGGACTACGTCAACCACAACCGGTTCGTCGAGGACGGCCGCGAAGCCAACCGCGAGTTCTGGGCCGCCTTCTTCACTGCCTTCCCAGACCTGATGGCCACTATGGATGACCTGGTGATGGTCGACGATCGGGTGGTCGGCCGATTCACCTATCGCGGTACTCACCGCGGCCCGCTCTTCGGTATCCCGCCGACCGGCCGGCCGGTCGAGATGCACTCCATCGACATCTGGCGGGTCGCCGGCTGCGAATTCGTCCAACACTGGGACGAGCTCAACATGCTGGAAGTGTTCCAGCAGCTCGGCGTGATCCCCTCGCTCGGTCCCAGCAGGCAGGAACAGCCGTCATGAGCATCCTTAGCCACATCCTCGCGGGAGCCGCGCTCATGACCAGTACCGTCATCTACGGCACCGACGTGTTCTGCGCGATCGTGCAGCGTCCCGCCCTGGCCCGCGTCAGCGACGGTGCCATGACCAGCGTGATGGGCCGCATCCACGAGTACGGCGACCGCCGCCTGCCGCTGCCGGGCGCTCTCGGCCTCATCGCCGCCGCCCTTGCGGTCGTCACCTCTGGTATCGCCGGAGACGCGACGGCCGCAGCCACGGCAGCCGCCGCGGTGACCGCCCAGGCTGTGTGGCTGATCATCTACGTGCGGATCAGCGCACCGATCAACCGCGCGCTCACGGCAGCGGCCAAGGCTGGATACATCCCGCCAGGCGCCCGCTCCCTCCAGCACAGATGGGATTCCGTCATCACCGCGCGCGCGATCCTGCAGGCAGCGGCCGCCGCCGCGCTGTGCGCCGCGCTCGCCGTCCCCTAGAGGTTCGCCAGCACCGGCCTGGCCGGCCCCCTAGGACTACGGCGCGGGCGGCCGACCGCGGGCCCGTGCGAACCGCGCTGCGAGTTCGATGGCGGCGTCGTCGTCAGTGGCCATGGAGGCGGGGGAGCGGGACGCCGGGTAGCGTCAGGGATATGGCGGATGATGGCGCGCTCACTTCGGCCGCGGCGGCGCGGACATCGGCGATCTGGCTGTCGGCTCGGGGATCGCCCTGAGTTCTCCGCTGGATGTCGGCGGCGATCGCCCTGCGGCCATTACTTAGCCATGTGCTCCCGTTCGGGGGATCGCCGAAGCACACCGGATCGTGGAGACCGCCATGCTGGAGGGAAGATCGTGCTCGATGTAACCGCGACTTAAGTTAGCTAAGGGCCGGATCGAGTGGGCGTTTCCCGTGAGCGTGTACCAGAGGCGCTTGGATAGCCGTTCTGATCATGAGAGCGCGCTTCCCGCCGCAAAACCTATGAGCCGCTCCACTTCGTTTCTGATCTTGATCGCCTGATTTGTCATCATTAATTTCATGATCAGTTACTGCGTCACACCCTTTCCTGTGGGTCGTTCCCGTGTCGGGGACTGTCGCATTCGGGCTGGTGACGGCTGGTGCCCGACATTGCGCGTCGGCGTGTCGCGTACTGGTTTCAGTAGCCGGGCTGTAACGTTGCGTGTCATCTGAGTCCTGTGGTGCTGGAGGGGCGGGTGGGGGGTATCGCGCGTTCCCGGTGCGGCTGCCGTCGGGCGTCCGGTACTGGACGGTGGTGGACGGGGCCTGGCGGGTTCACGAGGCGGCGGACGGCTTCTTGCTCCACATGCGGCTGGGGCGGGACCTGGCTGAGTCGAGCACGAGGGCGTACGCGATCTCGCTGGCGCTGTTCTTCGGCTGGTGCGCGGGGACGGGCCTGGAGTGGCAGCGGTCTCCTCAAGGGCTGGGCCGGTTCGTGCACTGGCTGCGCT
>DASXDG010000163.1:0-6799 GCA_036490795.1 Streptosporangiaceae bacterium | reverse complement strand
TGGGATGCCGGGGTCCGGCGAGCGGGCTCCGGTCGTACGATCGCGTTGGTAAGTGTGTGACGAAAAACGGCCGGGCGATACCCGGAGAGGCGGGAGGGTCCGGTGGAAGCAGCGCCAGAGCATCAGCTGGCTGACCCGCCGGCCACCTGGCAGGAGCACTGGTTCGACCACCGTCAGCTGCTGCAGCTTTACCACAGTGACGAGCACTGCGCGATCTACCTTGACCCCAGCGTGCGCCGGGCCCAGGTCCGGTGGCTGCCCCGGTTCATCAATGTGACCTGGCAATACTCCAAGGCAACCTACGGCTATGCGTTCGGGCCCGACCCGCGCATCTACTCCATCCACCACGCCGGGCGGCACGGCGGCGGCCACGCGGGCTACTACGTCAGCCCGGTCCACGACTATCACAATGTCAGCGACTGCGGGCTGGACACCTGGCGCGAAGGCAATGACCTGGCTCGCGAGCTGCCCGCTCACGAGATCGGGCATTCGGTGGAGAGCGCCAATAACGGCGCGCACGGCTCACCGGCCTATGAGATCTGGGGCGACAGCAAGTGGGCCGAGTTCTACATCTATGACCTCTACACGGCGCTGGGTATGAATCGCGAGGCCAAGGGCGTCTACCGCCGGTTCACCGGCAACACTGACGATTTCCCGCGCCGGGGGACCCACTGGTTCCGCGACTGGTTCTACCCGCTGTGGCGAGAGTGCGGACAGGCGCAGGTCATGAACAGGTTCTTCCGCGAGCTCGCCAGGCACTTCCCGCGCGACGCCGACGGCACCTACACGCGGCGGATGAACTGGGGCGAGTACGTCCACTTCACCAGCGGCGCCGCGGCAGCCGACTTGAGCGGCCAGGCCGAGCGCGCTTTCGGCTGGCCCTCCGAGTGGGCCGCCGAGCTGGAGCGCGCCCGCGAGCAGTTTCCCGGCATCACCTACTGACACACCGGACGCCGGGATCCACGGCCGTCCCGGCGGAAAGCCTACTTGGAGGCCACCTGGCCGCGCCGCCCTGCGGCGCCTCACCGCAGCGGCGGGGGAGTCACCCGGCTGCTGGCTGGGGGTCGCGTTCCGGCCAGCCCGCGGCGCTAACCCCGCCAAGGAGCACGCCTGTCGTTATGAGATGAATCGCTGTGGCCCCGCGGCTGGACACCTACCTGCTCACGCCGACGTGCCTGACGAGCTAGCGGGCGCATCCAGGTGCCAGCGGACGACACAGAAACCGTGCCGGAGCGCGGCACCGAGCGTGTCCGGGTCTAGGCGGCCGTCGGGGAGGCGCGGGATCGGGATGAACCGCGCCGCCCGCGGGTTCTTCTCGGCGATGACGCCGATCAGGCTCTCCACCTCGGCGGGTTCGGTGACGACCTCCGGCCTGGCCGCTACGTCCCGGCCGCGCAGGCGGATGCGGACGGGCCGTCCGCCGGTCATGTTCAGCGTCCACCGGCCGCCGCCGGGGGTGACCAGCACCTCGCCGTCGCGAACGTAGCTCACCGGCTGGCGGTATTGCTTCCCGGACTTGCGACCGGTGTAGCAGACAAGCATCAGGTTCGCGCCGAGCGGTGTGGGGACTGGCAGGCCGAGCACCGCCCGCATGGGCACGTTGACGGCGCGCATGACGCGGGCGCGCCGCCGCATCTTGCGGAGGTCGGGAGTCGGGCTGGTTGTGTTCTGTGCTGGCTGTTCGCTGGCCATCGCTGGCTCCTTCCGGTGCGGCCCGGACCGGGCTATGCCAGCAGCTTATACATCTAAAGCTTAGAACTCAAACTATTAGATGCAGGAGCGATTAGTGCGGAGAAAAGTTCCAACGCGGCGGAAAACCATGCTGTGAGCAGGTATTTCTGCCGCGTTGGAGCGACCTTCCGCGTTGTTCGCACGCTGAGCGCCGCCCGCTGATGCTCACGGGAACACCGGTACGCCAGTGGCGGATGTGACGGCCCCGGCCGCCGTACTGCGACCGTACTGCGGCCGTACTGCGGTCGGGCGCCGGTCGGGCGCCGGTCAGGCGCGGCGGCGGGAGAAGATCGAGTACACGATGGCGAAAATCACGCCGATCAGGAAGATGATCGAGCCCATGACGTTCACCTGCGGCGGCAGGCCCTGCCGGCTGGCGCTCCAGATCCACAGCGGATACGTCTGGAACGAGCCGGACGTGAACTCGGTCGTGATGAAGTCGTCAATGGACAACGCGAACGCCAGCAGCGCTCCCGCGATCACGCCAGGCATGATCATCGGCAGCGTGACCAGCCGGAACGTTTCCCATGGTCCGGCGCCAAGGTCCTTGGCGGCCTCCTCGACCGCGGGGTCGAGAGTCAGCACCCGCGCCCGGACCGTGATCGCGACGAACGACAGGCAGAACATGATGTGCGCCGCGATGACGGTCAGTTCGCCCATCTGGAAGCGCGCCTGCAGGAAGAACGTGGCCAGCGAACTGCCGAGCACGACCTCGGGCGCGGCGATGCAGGCAAACTGCACCAGGTTGGTGGCACCCTGGCCGCGGAACCGGTACTTGCCCAGTGCGAGGCCGACCAGCGTGCCGAGGACCGTCGCGCCGATCGTCGCGATCACGGCGACTTCGAAGGAGTGCTCAAGCGCGGTGGTCAGGTCGGGGTACTGGCCGAACAGCCGGGACGGATTCCAGTACTTCAGCGTGAAGCCCGACCAGGTGATGTTGTACCGGCCGTGCGGGTTGTTGAAGCTGAACATGATCACGAACGCGATCGGCAGCGCCAGCCAGATGATCAGCGCCCAGGTGATCCAGTGCAGGATCCGCTCGCCGCGCCTCTTCCGCTGGCGGACCCGCGGACGCCGTCCGGCGGCCGGTGCCGGGGCCGTGTCCCCGTCCAGGATCGCGGCGCTCATGCGGCCGCCGCCTCGAGGACGTCCTCGGTGCCGAGGGCGCGAGCGTAGATGAAGATGCCGATCAGCAGGATTCCCATCAGCGAGAACGACAAGGAGGCCTGCAACGGGTAGTTCTGCACGATGAAGTACTGGTTGTAGATGACGTTGCCGATCATGTTGTTCCCTGTCCCGCCGAGCACCTGCGCGTTGACGTAGTCGGACGCGGCGGGCACGAAGTTGAGCAGTACCCCGGCGAACACGCCGGGCAGTGAGAGCGGCAGCACGACCTTGGTGAACACCGTGGCCGCGTTGGCGTACAGGTCCCGCCCGGCCTCGATGACCCGCGGGTCTACGCGCTCGAGCGCGACGTAGATCGGCAAGATCATGAACGGCAGGTAGTTGTACACGATGCCGCCGATGACCGCGGGCGCGGTGCCGATGATGTGGAAGTTCTGCGACAGCAAGTGCCAGTGCTTCAGCCGGCCAAGGACGATGCCCTGGTCGCTCAGGATGTAGTTCCAGGCGACCGTGCGGAGCACGAACGAGACGAAGAACGGCAGCAGGATGAGGAACAGGTAGGTGGATTTCCTCGCCCCGCCGTAGAACGCGATCCAGTAGGCGATCGGGTAGGACAACACGATGGAGATCAGGCAGCCGAGCCCGGCGTATATCGCCGAGTTGAGCCACTGGTGGCCGTACTGGGTGAAGCCGTCGATGTAGTTCCCGAAGTGGTGGAAAGGATCGCCGAAGCCAGAGATGATGTTGCCGGACATGGTGGACAGTCCGATCATCAAGATGATCGGGACGACGAAGAAGACCGCCAGCCACAGGCCACCGGGCAGCATGAGCAGGTAAGGCGTCAGCTTGGTGCGTGTTCCGCGCATGATCATGCCTCGGTGATCGCGTTGAAGAGGTTCTTGAAATCCTGCGCCGTCTGCGGGTCAGCCGGGGTGATGTAGTTCTTGCACCGGTCAAGGACGGAGTCCGGCGGGAACACCAGCGGGCTGCTGACCAGCGCCTGCAGCGTGCTCTGATCCTGGCCGTTCGCGCCGTGCTTGAGCTTGGCGTCCTGCCCGATCATCGACTTGACCGGCGCGCACGCGCTGATGTACTGGATGTTCTCGGTCAGCATCGTCGCGATCTGCGGGTGGTAGAACCAGTCCATCATCTTCATCGCGGAGACCGGGTTCTGCGCGTGCTTGGGGATCATCATGTTGTCGGTCCAGATCGTGCCGCCTTGCTGCGGCACCACGAACTGCAGGTCGTTGTTCCCCGCCGACTGGTTCTGCTGGAAGATGTCCCCGGACCAGGCCATCGTGATCCAGATGTCGCCCTGGCTGAGCGCGTTCACGTACGACTGATCGTAGTACTGCCGCACGATGCCCGCGTTGCGCTGCTGGGTGAGCACCTGGGCCGCCTTGTTCCAGTCGTCCTTGGCGGAGCCGTCCGGGTCGATGCCCAGCTTGAACAGTCCGAAGTTCGCGATCTCCTGCGGGTCGGCCATCATGCCGATCTTGCCCGCGTACTTCGGGTCCCACAGCACGTCGATGCTGGTGATGTCGTCCTTGACGTACTTGGTGTTCCAGCCGATGCCGGTGATGCCTGACGCCCACGGCACGCTGTACAGGTTGCCCGGGTCGAACGTCTCCTTGGTGAACTTCGGGATGACGTACTTGCTGAAGGTCGGCAGGTAACTGTGGTCGAGCGGGATCAGCTCCTGCAGCTCCACCAGGTCGTTGAACTCGAACCCGTCGGTGACCACCATCAGGTCGTAGCCGATGTACTGGCCGGCCCGGATCAGCGGGTCGATCTTGGCGAACCAGGAGTTGTCGTCCTCGATGACCTCGGCGTAGCTCACGGTGATGCCGGTGGACTTGGTGAACAGCTTCAGCGACTCGTGCGAGGGATCGATGTAGTCGGCCCAGTTGGCGAAGCTCAGGCGGCCGGTCGGCTTCTGCTTCGGCCAGAACGCCCTGGCCTCGGCCAGTGCTTCTTCCGGCGTGATGATCTTGGCCAGGCCGGGGATGCCGCAGCCGGCCAGGGCGAGTCCCGCCGCCGCGGCCCCGCCCATCTTGAACAGGTCGCGGCGGCTCAGGTCCCGTTTAGCTGGCCCCCGTTTGCTCAGGCTCCGCCGAGCAGCCGGCCAGCGCGTGCGGGCGCTCATCTGACCTCGATCACGTAGGCGTGCCTGGGCTCCCAGCACAGCCAGACTTCCTGCCCGCGAGCCGCTAGGTCGTCAGCGTTGGCGGCGTTCTGCAAGAACACCGTGACCTCGTCGCCGGTAGAGGTGAGCACGTTGTAGTTGGTCGACGTGCCCAGGTAGACGACCTCGGTGACGGTGCCGCGCAGCCGGCACAGACCTGCTGCCGGTACCGCCGTGCTCAGCCCGATCTTCTCCGGCCGGACGGTGAGCTCGACCGTGCTGCCCGCGGTGACCATCACGCCCTCGCGCAGGGGCACCTCGATGTGCTGGTCGCCGCCTTCCAGGACGATGGCGCTGGTATCGGATACCGACTGAACGGTGCCGGACAGCAGGTTGGAGGTGCCGATGAAGCCGGCCACGAACTTGGAGGCCGGGTGCTCGTAGATATCGCGCGGCGAACCGAGCTGCTCGACCAGGCCCTCGTTCATCACCGCGATGCGGTCCGACATGGTCAGCGCCTCGCCCTGGTCGTGAGTCACGTAGATGAACGTGATGCCGACCTCCCGCTGGATGCGCTTGAGCTCGATCTGCATGGCCTGGCGCAGCTTGAGGTCCAGCGCGCCGAGCGGTTCGTCGAGCAGCAGTGCCCGCGGCCGGTTCACCAGGGCCCTGGCCAGCGCGACCCGCTGCTGCTGGCCGCCGGACAACTCGCGCGGCATGCGTTTCTCCCGGCCGGTGAGGCCGACCGTTTCCAGGATCTCGCCGACCCGCTTGTCGACCTCTGCCTTGTCCACGCCCTTGCGGCGCAATCCGAAGGCCACGTTGTCGGACACGCTCATGTGCGGGAACAGCGCGTAGGACTGGAACACCATGTTCACGTCGCGCTTGTTCGGCGGGACGCCCAGCACGCTCTGTCCGTAGAGCCTGACTTCGCCACGGGTCGGTTCCTCGAACCCGGCGATGATGCGCATCGTTGTGGTCTTGCCACAGCCAGACGGCCCGAGCAGCGAAAAGAACTCCCCGGCGCCGATCTCGATGTCGACGCCAGCGACCGCTTTGACGATGTCGCCGTGGGAGCTGAATTCCTTCTCGATACCGATCAGCTCGATGGCAGGGGACACCTGAGTCATATATCACCCACTGATTCCGCAGCAGAAACCACGATTAAGGCGCGACCTTACCTCACTTTTGGTGTCACTTCCACGAAATCAGTCGCGCAAACTCGCTGTATCCGCGGTATTCATCCGCCTCTCTGACCTCGCATCATGCTTACCGCAAGCCACTTTCGTTCCTACGGCACGCCATACCGGAGTGTGTCTGATATCACATCGGTGCCGGCAGTCGTGCCGAATGTTCTGGCCGCGGTGCGGAAGCTGCCTTCCTCGGGTGCCGGGCTGACCAGGACGACGACGTCAGGCAGCGCGTCCTGGCCCGGTTCGCCGGACGCGTCGCGCGCACTCGCGGCCGAGTCGATCGGGTGGATGGTTACGGCGTAGCGGCCCTGCGGGATGCGGATCGCCGCGGTGGCCCGCGGAGGAGCCGCGCTGACATACTCGATCCCGCTCAGGTGCGCGGTGCCCTCGCCGTGGAACAGATAAGGCTTCGACGACGCGATCAGGTACAGCTGCTCACGCTCGGTAAGCGCGGTCGATCCGGCGCTGTCGGCCCTGACCACATGGCTTCCGGCTTCCGCGACCAGTCGTAGCATGGTCGGATGGGGAGCACCAGGAACTGCGAACAGTGCGGCGCGTCGTTCGCGCCCCGCCGTGAGCACGCCAGGTTCTGCTCAGCGCGCTGCCGGGTTGAGTGGAACCGCGA
>DASXDG010000162.1:0-27186 GCA_036490795.1 Streptosporangiaceae bacterium | reverse complement strand
CCACGCGGTTACGCAGCGGGCACGGTATGAGGCGCGGCGTTCCGTGCTCGCGGATGCTTTTACCGCTGCTGGCTGGACGATCGACCACTCCGAGGCCGGGCTGTATCTGTGGGTGACCCATCCGGGCTATGACTGCTGGGAGGCGGCGGAAGTGCTGGCCACCTCGTGCGGCATCCTCACCGCGCCCGGCGCGCTGTACGGGCCCGGCGGTGACCGGCACGTGCGGGTGGCGCTGACCGCCACGGATTCGCGGGTCGCGGCCGCGGCGGCTGGGATAGGAGACCTAGCGGAGACGGGGCTGCTGCGGCCGCCGTCCAGCGCGCCCGTGTTCTACGCCAATGCCATCGACCAGGCGGGCCCGGACCAGCAGGTCTATACGGACCGGTACGGGAACCCGATGTACGGCCAGATATTCAACCGGGCCCGGTGGCGGCAGGAGTAGCCGCCTTTCGGCTTCCGTGGGTACTAGGGAGACACCCGAGCGCGCGGCGGACAGATCGGGCAAAATACCATCAGCCCGCCGTTGCACCAACGCAGAGGACACTCCTGTGGCCGACAGCCCCGACTCCAGCACCCGCGACACCGACCCGGGTGGCCCGCCGCCGCCCGGCGTCGAAACCGCCGTGCCGCATCCGGCCAGGGTGCGGAACTTCTGGCTGGGCGGCCGGGACTACTTCAAGGCGGACCGGATAGCCGGCGCGCACCTGGCGCAGGAGTACCCGCACCTGCCGGAGACGGCAAGGGCAGAACGCGCCTTTCTCGTTCGCGCCATCCGCTTCCTGGCCGGGCCCGCAAGGATCAGGCAGTTTCTCGACATCGGGTCCGGGCTGCCGGCCGGCGGCAACACCCATGAGATCGCGCAGCGGATCGTCCCCGATACCGGGATCGTCTACGTGGACAACGACCCGGTCGTGCTCGCTCACGCCAAGGCCCTGCTGGACACGGCCGGAGCCCCGGGCGGAGGTGCCCCGTTCGGCAGCGTGAGCGGCAGGGCCGCACTCGGCGGGGCCGGGGCGGTGCTCGGCGAGGCGGCGGCCATCCGCGGCGGTTACGTGAACGGGCCGGGACCGGTGAACTACCTCGACGCCGACCTGCGCGATGTCGCCGCCGTGCTGAACGGGGCGGCGAGCACGCTCGACTTCGGCCGGCCGGTCGCGCTGATCATGGTCGGCATCCTCGGCCGGCTCACCGACTACGGGGCGGCCCGCTCGATCGTGAGCCAGTTGCTCGGTTCGCTCCCCCCTGGCAGCTATCTCGCCGTTGCCGACGGGGTCAGCACCGACGACACCGTGAACCGCGCGCAATTGCGCTTCAACTCGCGTGCCGACGCGCTGTACGGCCCCCATGCCGACCTTTGTTACCTGCGCAAGCCTGACGAGTTCGCCAGCTTCTTCGACGGGCTCGACCTAGTCGAGCCGGGAGTAGTCACGTGCGCGAAATGGAAGCCGGACCGGGCCGGCGCCGGGGAGCAGGGCGCGCCGGTGCACTGCGGAGTCGCGCGCACCTGAAGCGGGCACGTCTACGCAACGAATCGCTGCCTCTGGCCGGAATCACGCAATGAATCGCCGCTATGACGCATGATCAGCGGATGTCTTTCTGCGTGATTGAACCCCTACCCTATGGTCCATGATCAACGATCTCACCGTAGACGGGCCGCGTCGGCAGGCGACCCCGCGCTGCTACCTGATGTGCCCGCCGGAGTACTTCACCGTCACATATGCCATCAACCCGTGGATGAATCCGGACCAGCCGACGGATCCGGCGCTTGCCATGCGGCAGTGGGCACAATTGCGTGACGCCTATGTGGAGCTCGGCCATGACGTGCGGATTATCGAGCCGGTGGCCGGGCTGCCCGACATGGTGTTCGCCGCCAACGGCGCCACGGTGATCGACGGCAAGGTGCTCGGGGCGAAGTTCCGTTACCCGCAGCGGGCCGAGGAGGGCGAGGCGTACCTCGACTGGTTCCGGCAGAGCGGATACGAGGACTTGTGGGAGCCCGAGCACGTCAACGAGGGTGAGGGCGACATCTTGTTCACCGGGCGTATCGTGCTGGCCGGCTACGGGTTCCGCAGCGATGTGGCCGCGGAGAGCGAGATCAGCCGTGTCTTCGGCCTGCCCGTGGCCAGCCTGCGGCTCGTTGACCAGCGCTATTATCATCTGGATACCGCCCTGTGCGTGCTGGACGCGGACACCGCGATGTACTATCCGGCGGCGTTCGACGACGCGGGCCGTGCCGTCCTCGCCGAGCTGTTCGCCGAACTGATCGAGGCCAAGGATGAGGACGCCGAGGTGCTCGGCCTGAACGCGGTCAGCGACGGGCTGCACGTGGTGCTGCCGGCCGCGGCCCGGGGGCTTGCCGCGCAGCTCACCGAGCACGGCTTCCAGCCGATCGGCGTCGACATGTCCGAGCTGCTCAAGGGCGGCGGCGGACCCAAGTGCTGCACACTGGAGCTACGACCGTAAGCGCCCTCATCCGCGCGCGAACAAGAAAGCAGAGCCCGTGACTGAGACGCTCGACCTCGCGACGCTGACCGAGCGGTACAGCGCGCACAACTACTCGCCCCTGCCGGTGATGGCGGAGTCCGCCGACGGCGTCTGGGTGACCGACGTGAACGGCCGTCGCTACCTGGACATGCTCGCCGCGTACTCGGCGCTGAACTTCGGGCACCGGCACCCCCGGCTGATCGAGGCCGCGCACCGCCAGCTTGAGCGGGTGACGCTGGTCAGCCGTGCGTTCGACCACGACCAGTTCGGGCCCTTCTGCGCCGAACTCGCCGAACTGGCCGGCATGGAGATGGTCGTGCCGATGAACACCGGCGCCGAGGCGGTGGAAACCGGGATCAAGGTGGCCCGCAAGTGGGGCTACGACGTGCGCGGGGTGCCCGCGGACCAGGCCGTCATCATCGTGTTCGACGGCAACTTCCACGGCCGGACCACGACGATCGTGTCGTTCTCCTCCGACCCGGACGCTAAGGACGGGTTCGGGCCGTACACGCCGGGATTCGTCAGCGTGCCATACGGCGACCTGGCGGCGGTGTCGGCGGCGGTCGAGGAGCACGCGGACCGGGTCGTCGCGGTGCTGGTCGAGCCCATTCAGGGCGAGGCCGGCGTGCTGGTGCCGCCGGCCGGCTTCCTGCCCGGGATCAGGAAGCTGTGCTCGGACCGCGGCATCTTGATGATCGCGGACGAGATCCAGTCCGGGCTCGGCCGCACCGGGTTCACCTTCGCCTGCGCGGCGGAGGGCGTGGTGCCGGACGCCTACCTGCTCGGCAAGGCGCTGGGCGGCGGCATCGTCCCGGTATCGGCGATGGTGTCCTCGCGCGAGGTGCTCGGCGTGCTGCATCCGGGCCAGCACGGGTCCACATTCGGCGGCAACCCGCTGGCCTGCGCGCTCGCCCGTGAGGTGATCGCGATGCTGCGGGACGGTTCGTATCAGGCCAGGGCGCGGGAACTGGGCGAGCTCATGCACGCGCGGCTGGCCGCGCTCCCGGCCAGCGAGGTGTCCGGCGTGCACGGGCGCGGGCTCTGGGCCGGGGTGGAGTTCTCCTCGCTCGGCGGGCGCGAAATGTGCGAGCGGCTGGCCAAGCACGGCGTCCTGGCCAAGGAGACGCACGGCAACACGATCCGGCTGGCTCCGCCGCTCATCATCACCGAAGCCGACCTCAGCTGGGGCATGGACCGCATCGACGAGGCAATCGCTGGTTGACAACGCGTGGTTGGCGCCATCGGTCCCGCTCTAGCGTGACCGATGGCGCCGGCGGGGTCACGTTACGGACGGCGCCTGGCGGCGTGGGTCCAGAGGCCGAACGAGATGACCGCTGCGGCGGTCGCGCTCAGCGTGCCCCCGTACAGGAACCACTTGCCCGGGCTGGTGGACGCGATGATCACGCTGCCGTTGGACATCGGCTGGGCCAGCACGAACGACGCGGCCACCCACGCGATGGCCGGCAGGAACGAGCCGGTGATCGACTGCGTCGCCCAGCCGCCCGCCAGGCAGGTGACGAAGATCCCGGCGCAGAACAAGATCGCTCCGACCGGGGGCAGGCGGCTGTACTGGAAGCTGCCGATCAGCCCCTGCGCCGCGCCGAACAGCGTCAGCACCACATAGGCGGCGACGCTGACGATCGAGGAGGCCGGGCGGTCGCCGGGCAAGCCAGTCATGCCCCGTAGGTTACCGGCCGAACAGATCGGATTCGGTGCCGCCCGGGCCCGCCAGCAGTGTGTAGCACTCGGTTCCGGACAGTTCCTGGCGGATGTTGTTGGACAAGGCGAAGAACGGCTCGGTCACCGTGATCTGGGTGGCGTGCGCGCGCATCGCGGCGATCTTCTGGTCCAGGTACGCGCCCGCGTCGACCCGCGTGCTCACGTCGACCCGCGTGCTCACGTCGGTGAAGTCCGGTGCGGCCGTCGCGTAGAAGCTGACCAGTCCCCGGTCGCAGGCCAGCTCGTACGCGCGCCACGACACGCGGTGCGCCTGAATGTGATCGGGGTGACCGTAGAACCCGTTCGCGTCGTAGGTCACGATCGCGTCCGGGCGCACGTCCGCGATGATGCCGGTGAGGATCGTCGCGGCATCCTCGACGGATGCCTGCCAGAAGCAGCGCGGGTCCTGGTTGGGCGGGGTGCCCATCATGCCCGAGTCGCGCCAGCGGCCGGGGCCGCCGAGAAACCTGTGATCGGTGACCCCGAGTTCGTCGCAGGCGGCCTTGAGTTCGCCGATCCGGTACTCCCCCAGCTGGTCCGGGGTCAGCTGGCCGAGCGTCGGCGGGATGATCTCCCCCATCTCGCCGAGGGTGCAGGTGACCAGCGTGACGTGTGCGCCCCGCGCCGCGTACTTGGCCATGGTCGCGCCGGTGCCGATCGATTCGTCGTCCGGATGAGCGTGCACGAGGAGCAGCCGGTGTTCACTCATGGGCACGAGCTTAAACCGCCGGGGACCGAAGCACCCCGGTGCACCTGGCATGATCTGAGTTCATGACCGAGAGCTTCCCGAGGCAGCAGGCGCGCACGAAGCGCTTCACGCTTGGCGTCCCGCGCTCGTTCCGTATCGCACCAGATGGCAGCCGTGTCGTCTTCCTGCGCACCAAGACGGGCTCCGACGAGGTCACCTGCTTGTGGACGCTGGACGTCGAGACTGGCAAGGAACGCCTGGTCGCGGACCCCCGGACCCAGGGCGTGGATGAGGCGGACCTGCCGCGCGAGGAGAAGGCCCGGCGGGAGCGCGTCCGGGAGGCGCACGGCGGCATCGTCACCTACGCGACCGACCGGGCCGTGCAGGTCGCGGTGTTCCCGCTGTCCGGCCGCGTCTACTCGGTGGACCTGACCAGCCCGGACGCCGAACCGGCCGAGGTGACCACGCACACGCCGGCGCTCGACCCCCGCCCGTCACCCGACGGCCGGACGGTCGCCTACGTCTGCGGCGGCGTGCTCAGGGTCACCGGCCTGTCCGGGAAATCCTGGGACCGGATCCTGGCCGATCCCGGTGCCAGTGATAAAGACGGTAAGAACGTCACCTACGGGCTGCCCGAGTTCATCGCGGGCGAGGAGATGGGCCGCACCCGCGGCTACTGGTGGTCGCCCGACGGGGACGCGCTGCTGGTCGAGCGCGTCGACACGACGAACGTGCAGCGCTGGTTCATCGCCGACCCGGCGAACCCGGCGAGTGAGCCCGCTGAGGTCGCCTATCCATCCGCGGGGACGCCGAACGCGGACACCTCGCTGCTCATCGTCCGCCTCAACGGCCGCCAGGTGGCCGTGGACATCGACCACGCCGAGTTCCCCTACATCGTGACCGCGACCTGGCAGAAGGGCCACGACCCGCTGGTCGTGGTGCAGAGCCGGGACCAGCGGGTGATGCGGCTGCTCAGCGTCGACCAGTTCACCGGCAAGACCGGGCTGATCCGCGAAGACACCGACCCCGACTGGCTGGAGATCACTCCTGGCGTGCCGGGCTGGACCGGTGACGGCAAGCTCGCGTGGGTGCAGGACAGCGACGGAGCCCGCCGCCTGCTCGTGGCCACCGCCGGCCAGCTCCGGGACCACACCGCCGAGCCGGTGACGCCGCCAGGACTGCAGGTCCGCGAAGTGACCGGCATAGCCGGCGCTGCCGTGCTGTTCCAGGCGTCGTCGCTGGAACCGGCCGAGATCGACCTGTGGTGCTATCACCCCGCCGACGGCCTGGCCAAGCTCAGCCAGGGTTCCGGCGTGCACGCGGGCAGCCGGGCGGGCGGCATCACGCTGATCGCCAGCCGCACGCTGGACCACGACGACCTCGTCGTCCGCGTGGGAGCGCACTCGATCGAGTCGTTCGCCGAGAAGCCGGCGCTGCCGGTGCCCGCGCCGAAGCTGCTCGCCGCCGGCGACCGGGGCATCCGCACCGCGGTGCTGCTGCCGTCCTGGCACAAGCCGGGTGAGCGGAAGCTGCCCGTGCTCGTCGACTCGTACGGCGGCCCGCACTCGCAGCGGGTACTCGCCGCCCGGCGGCCCTACCTGGAGCCGCAGTGGTTCGCCGAGCAGGGCTTCGCCGTGGTGGTCACCGATGGCCGGGGCACGCCAGGGCGCGGCCCCGAATGGGAGCGGTCGATCGCCGGTGACCTGGCGGGTCCGGTGCTCGATGATCAGATCGACGCGCTGTACACGGCGGCGGCGACGGTCCCCGACCTGGATACGGAGCGAGTGGCCATCCGCGGCTGGTCGTTCGGCGGCTACCTGTCCGCTCTCGCCGTGCTGCGCCGTCCCGATGTCTTCCACGCCGCGGTGGCCGGCGCCCCGGTCACCGACTGGCGGCTGTACGACACCCACTACACCGAGCGCTACCTCGGCGTGACACTGGGCGAAAACTACAAAAGATCATCTCTGACAGAACAGGCAGTGGTGCTTCCGCACCGTCCGCTGCTTCTGATCCATGGCCTAGCCGACGACAACGTGGTGGTAGCGCACACGCTGCGCCTGTCCGGCGCGCTGCTGGAGGCCGGCTACCCGCACCAGGTGCTGCCGCTGACCGGCATCACGCACATGGCCTCGTCAGAAACCGTCGCCGAGAACATGCTCGGCCTCCAGCTGGACTTCCTGCGCCGAGCCCTCGGCATGACCTGACCGGCGCCCCGGCGACGGGCGGGCGGCCGCCTGCCGGGGACCGCCGCCACCGCCGCCGCCGCCTATTGGGGTCAATTGCGCGATTGACATCGCTGGAGCGTGTCAATCGCGCAATTGACCTACTGGGTTAAGGGTTCAGGAACCCTTCGTTGATGATGCCGCGGCCGCTCTCCACACCCGTGGGGAACACGCACTCGTACCACGGCAGGTACGTGATCGGACCGGTGAACGAGCCGTGGTCGCCGGCGAATTCGCCGCCCGTCACGTGCATGGTGACGGCGCCGATCTGGTTCTGATCGATCACCGCCGTGCCCCGCACGGTGCTGGTCTGGCCGTTGTTCCAGATGATCACGCCGGCGCCGTTGGCGTGCAGCCCGTTCGGGCACTCGCCCTGGCCGGCCGCCTGGAACGTGAAGGTGCCGCCGGTGACGGTCGGGTCATCGGGCGACTGGCACTGGCCGACGTCACCCTGCCCGGTCATCTGGACGGTCCTCGTCTGGAAGGTGATACCGGGACCGATAGTGGTCTCGATATTGCCTCCTCGGCAGACCACGCTGCCCGGCGACGGCGCTGGCGCGACGACCACCGTGGCATGGCCCTGGGCACCGCCAGGGTTGACGTCACCCGGTGTGGTCACGCCCACGTTCACATCCACCGGCCCGCTGGCCGAAGACGCGATCGAGGTGGCGATCGTCACCGGTGGGTAGCTGGATCCGCCAGCAAGCGCGTCGTTCCCGGTACCCGGCCTGGCGCAGGTCACCGTCTGGCCCGCCGTCGCGCAGGTCCAGCCGGGTCCGCCCGCCGACGTCACGGTCTGGCCGGCCGGGACGCTGAACGTCTCGGTGACCGTTCCGGTGGTCGGGCCCGCCGACGGCGCGTTGGACACCGTCAGCTGGTAGCCGCCGGTTCCGCCCGCCGTGAAGTTGCCCTGCGGGGTCACCGTCATCGACAGCGCGGGACCGGTGGGTGGCGGTGTGTTCTGCGCCGGGTTGATCGTCACGGTGGACTTGCCGAGCCCTCCGTTCGGGTCCGCGTTGCCCGGCGTGCCCGCGGTGGCCGTGACCGGCACCGTGCCGCTCGCCGACGCCGGGATGGACGCGGTGATCGTCGCCGGCGGGTAGCTGGATCCGCCGGCCAGCGCGTCGTTCCCGGTACCCGGCCTGGTACAGGTCACCGTCTGGCCCGCCGTGGTGCAGGTCCAGCCGGGACCACTCGCCGAGGTGACCGTCTGTCCTGCCGGAACCGGGAAGGTCGCGGTGACCGTCCCCGTCGTCGGTCCAGCTCCCGGCGCGTTCGCCACCGTCAGCTGGTAGCTGCCGGTACCGCCGGCGGTGACCGGGCCCTGCGGCGTCACGGTCATCGACAGCGACGGCGCGACCACCGGAGCGGGCGCGATCGTCACGGTCGTCTTGGCGTCCGCCCCGTTCGGGTCAGCGTTTCCCGGCGTGCTGGCGTGGGCCGTCACCGGCAGCTGGCCGTTCGCCGACGACGGGATCGTGGTGGCGATCGTCGCCGGCGGGTACGACGAGCCTGGCTGCAGCACATCGCCCCTCGTGCAGGTCACGGTCTGGCCGGCCGTGGCGCACATCCACCCGGTGCCACCCGCCGAGGTCACCGTCTGCCCGGCGGGAACCGGGAACGTCGCGGTGACCATGCCGGTCGTCGGTCCTGCCTCCGGCGCGTTGGACACCGTCAGCTGGTAGCCGCCGGCACCGCCGGCGGTGAAGGCACCCTGCGGCGTCACCGTCATCGCCAGGTCGGGACCTGGCGCGGCCGGCGGCTGCCCGATCGTCACGGTGGTCTTGCCGACCCCGCCGTCCGGGTCAGCGTTGCCTGGCGTGTTCGCGGTCGCCGTCACCGGCATACTCCCGCTCGCCGACGCCGGGATCGTGACGTTGACCTGAACCGGCGCGTAGCTAGTCCCGCCAGCGAGCGCGTCCTTCCCGGTACCCGGCCTGGTGCAAGTCACCGTCTGGCCTTGCGTCCTGCAGGTCCAGCCAGGACCATTCGCCGAGGTCACCGTCTGCCCCTGCGGGACGGGGAAGGTCGCGGTGACCGGTCCCGTCGTCGGGCCGGCGTCCGGCGCGTTGGACACCAGCAGCTGGTAGCTGCCGGTACTGCCCGCGGTAAACGGCCCCTGCGGCGTCACGGTCATCGACAGCGACGGCGCGACCACCGGAGCGGGCGCGATTGACACGGTCGTCTTCCCGTCGGCGCCGGCCGGGTCGGAGTTCCCCAGCGTATTCGCGTTGGCCGTCACCGGCAGCTGGCCGCTCGCCGACGACGGGATCGTGGTGGCGATCATCACCGGCGGATACGAGCCTCCGGGCTGCAGTACGTCGCCCCTGGTGCAGGTCACGGCCTGGCCGGCCGTCTTGCAGGTCCAGCCGGTACCGCTCGCCGACTTCACCGTCTGTCCGGCGGGAACCGGGAACGTCGCGGTGACGGTCCCGGTCGTCGGGCCGGCGTTCGGCCCGTTGGACACCATCAGCTGGTAGCCGCCGGTACCGCCGACGGTGAATTCGCCCTGCGGCGTCACCGTCATGGCCAGCGAGGGCGCGACCGGTGCCGCCTGCGAGGCGGTCACTGGCGCCGTGTCGCTCGCGGTAACACCGTCCGCCGGCCCAGGGTTGGTCTTGGCGGTGCCGGTGACCGTGACGCTTCCGCCCGGGCCGGCCGGAACGGAGACGCCGACCGTGACCGGCGGGTAGGTCGTGCCCGGCTGTAGCGTGTCGTCGCCGGTGCCCGGTCTGGTGCAGGTGACCGTCGCGCTCGCCGTCGAGCAGGTCCACCCTGGACCGGTCGCGGAGTTGACGGTGTACCCGGCGGGTACGGGCAGGCTGACCGTGACCGGCGAGATCGTCGGCCCGGCCGAGGTCGCGTTGGACACGACCATCTGGTAGCTCCCGGTGGCGCCCGCCGCGAACGTCCCCTGATGGGTCACCGCCAGCGCGAGCTTCGGCGCCAGACCGCTCACGGTGAGGTTCGAGATGGCGTGGATCGCGGTTGCCGATCCGGTACCGGCGGCGAACCCGTACTTGAACGTCGCCGGCAGGGCCGGCTGCCCCTTGATCCCGCTCAGGTTCAGCTGGTTGATCACCTGGACCGGCTGCGCGTTCGCCCCGTAGGCGATGGCGACGTTCAGCTTGCCGTTGGTGATGTCGATCGTGACGTGGCGTACCGCCGCGGCGAACGACTTCGCGTCGTCCACGGCGAGCGGCTTGGCCGACTTCACGCCCTTGACATAGCTGTAGCCAGCGGAGGCCGCACCGCGGACCACCACCTCATTCGGCTGCAGGCCAGGACCACCCGCACCGCCGTATTCGACGGTGGAGAAGTTGCCGTATTCATCGAACCCGATGCCGAGGATCGCGCCCTGCAGACCCTGGTAGCCGAGCGCACCGCCCGCGTTGCCGGCCGCCGGGCTGGGAACCGAGCCGTCGACCAGGAAGAACGAGATCCCGTCACCGCCCCGTCCGTCATACTGCTTCGCGTTGTACTGGGCCATGTCGAACGAGACGTGCGCCCCGTCCTTGGCGATGATCGGATTGCTGGATAGCACGTAGCCGGACTGCTGGGTGCCGTTGCCGGTCAACTGGAGCACCCCGGCACCCGGCTGAGCGGCCGGCCCGCCGGAACACGCCGGAATCCCGCCGGTCGTGCTCCCGCTGGCGGCGGTCAGGCAGGGGCCGCTGTTGCCCGACCCGGTGTCGGTCTTCCACGACCCCGCCGGCGTGTCACCGCCGGCGAAGCTGTCCTCATACAAAGTGCTGTTCGCCACTGGCGCGGTAGTCCTGGCGTCCGCGGGACGCGCGGTCGCCGCGCTGGCGGTTGGCGCCACCGCGCTGACCAGCACGGCCGCGAGCGCAGGCGCGAGCCACATAGGTCTCTTCAATGTTCCCCCGTTGATTGAGTGCGGTAAAGCAGCCGCGTCGCGGCCATATTAGGCCGCTTGTTTGGAAGACTCTCGCAACTCGCGGAGCGGTGCGCGAAAAAGTGTCGTCTACCTGCGATAGTTAGCCTTCCGCGGGAGACCGCGGCGATCATGGACCAACACTTTTGGGGGAAAAGTGCGAACTGGAAGGCTCATCTCCGCCCTGGTCATCACCAGCGCGGCCACGCTCATCCCGGTGCTCAGCGGCGCGCCGGCCGCGCACGCCAGCGCCGGTGACGTCGTCTGCAACGGCGGCTTCATCGAGGCCAACGCGGCACCCGGCATGACGTTCCAGACCAAGACCATTCAGGTGACGGGCCAGGGCGACGTCGGCCAGTGCCACTCGCTGTCCGACCCCTCGGTTACCGGCGGCACGTTCACGTTCCAGGCGACCGTCCAGGGCGAGTGCCCGAACGGCGGCAATGGCAACGGCTCGGGCGTCATCAGCTGGAACAACGGCAAGACCAGCAACATCCAGGGCACGTTCGTCGTGGACCAGAACCAGGTCGGGCTGTCGTCCATCCACGTGGTCAGCGGCGAATTCCAGGGTGACAGCGGCTCGTTCGCCGGGCCGATCACCTACCTGCCGTGGTACGAGTGCCTGTTCCCGACCGGTGTCGAGTACGCCCGCTCGATCATCAACGAGGGCTTCCTCAACTAGTCCATAACCAGTCGATTGCGCGATTGACCCGCTCTAGCGAAGTCAATCGCGCAATCGACCCAGACGGCGGGGGCGACCCAGACGGCGGGGGCGACCCAGACGGAGGGGCGGCCGACCCAGACGGTGGGGGCGGCCGACCCAAGGTGCGGGCGGTCCAAGGTGTGGCGTCAGGCGGGGCAGACCGCGGCGTGGTGGTGGTTGCGGTGGCGGCGGTATAGGCAGATGGTCGCGGCGATGACGATCGCGGCGCCGGGGCCTGAGTGCACCGCGAACACGCCGGGCAGGCTCGGGCCGCCCCAGGCGTTGTGATAACTGGCCGGGTCCGAGTAGTTGACCAGGAAGAACTCGGCGATGCCGCGGCCAACCAGGTATAGCGCGACGAACGCGCCGAGCGGGATGGCCACCGCGCGGCCGGCGAGGCGCCGCCAGCGCCGGGAGAAGATACTCGCGATCGCGGCGACCACGGCGAACGCGAAGTAGGCGAACAAGACGTACGCCAGGATCCGGTCGGGGAGTGCTGACGTGTTATGGCCGGCAGCGGCTGCTGCCGGCGCTGCAACGGTGATATCCATACCGATTACGCTACGGAGCGGCGATGGCCGGCAGAATGCGGCTAACGGCCGTTCTGCCCCGGGGGAAATCCCCAGGCATCGCGGACAGTTACCAGCGTTACCAAAGTTGAGATTGCGGGTCTTCGCTGCCGGGGACCGTGACTACGTAGCGCGGTAATAAGGTCCAACGCGGTAAAAAACGTTGCTGTGAGCAGCCATTTCTTCCGCGTTGGAACAATATTCCGCATTGTTCCGCCCGCACAGGCCGTGCACCGCCGCACAGGCCGTGCACCGCCGCACAGGTCGTGCACCGCCGCACAGGCCGTTCACCGCCCGGGCAGGCCGACGGGACTGGGGCCTGTGCCGCCTGAGTGGCGGGTGTGACGGGTGCGGCTACGTGGCCATCGGATCGGCCCGATGACCACGATCGCGGCGCCCGGCCCGATCGCGGGCGCCCGGCCCGATCGCGGCGCCCGGCCCGATCGCGGGCGCCCAGCCCGGGCGCGGGTGCGCGGCGCGATCGCGGGCGCCCGGCCCGATCGCGGCGGGCGCCAGGCCGATCGCGGCGGGTGCGCGGCGCGATGGCGGCGGGCGCCGGGGCGATTACGGCGGGCGGTAAATCCCGCCACCGGGGACTAGAACCACCGGGTGTTATGAAGAAGCCCTTGGTTATGAGGAAATTGGCGCCTGCGGGAGCACCTGCTCGAAGTAAGAACGGGCGGCGGCCGTGGTGCCGATGTCGCTGCCCGCCTGCTCGGACAGGTACCAGCGGTGCTCGAGGATCTCGTGAAAGATCTCGGCGGGAGCGAGCCGGCCCTTGAGCTCGTCAGGGATCGCGTTGATCACCGGGTCGTGGACCTCTTCAAGCCAGCCGTTCGCCGCAACCACCTCGGACACCGGGTGGCCCTTCTTCTGCTCCAGGTACGCGCGGAAGCTGGCGATGTCGTTGAGCAGCCTGCGCGCCTGGTTCTCTCCCGCGTCGATGCCGGTGCGCAGGAACAGCCGGCGGCTGTGCTGACCCTGCTCCGCGACACGGGTCCGAACCTTGAGCCGGTTGCCTTCCGGTGTGGAGACGATCTCGATTTCCTCGGCGTCGAAGCCAAGTTCGTTCAGCCGCCTGAGCCGCTCGGCGATGCGGTAGCGCTGCTCGTCGGGACGCAGCAGTTCTTCCTCGGTCAGCTCACGCCATAGGTGTTTGTAGCGCAGGCTGAGCTCGTCGGCGATGTGCAGCGGGTCTACCGTCTCCGGGAGCAGATCGGCGGCCTGCAGGTCGAGAAGCTCACCGAAGACGCGCTCGACGGCGAGGTCGAGATCATAAGAACGCTGGCCGTCGGTGAGCCCCTCTACGTGCAGTTCACTGGTCTCGGCGTCGACCAGGTACGCCTCAAGCGTGCCCGCGTCGTAGCGGAACAGCGTGTTCGACAAGCTGCAGTCACCCCAGAAGAATCCGGTCAGGTGCAGCCGGGCCAGCAGTTCCACGAGCGCGTCGAGCAGGCCGTCCGTGGGCTGGACACCACGCGGGCTCGAGAACACCGCGCGGTACGTGGTCGCGTAGCTGAGGAACTTGGTGACCAGGATCGCGTCGTTGCCATCGGGCCGGTCGATCGCGATGCCGACCGGTTCGACGGCCGGGATTTTGTGCTCGTTGAGCGCCCGCAGCAGACGGTACTCGCGCCGGGCGAGTCGTTCGCTGATCTCCTTGAGTGCGTAGAGCGTCCCGCCGTCGGCGGCGAAGCGCACCACGTGCCGGGAGATGCCGCGCTGGCGGATCTCCACCAGCCGCTCGTCCTGCCAGTCCTGGAGCGGTTCGGCCCACGGGAGGGTCAGCAAGCCGGCCGCCCGCTGCGCCGGCGGAGCAAAGACAAACCTCACATATGCAAGTATGTCCGCTCGCGCGCCGCCCGGCTGGCATCGCTGCCACCGCACTGAAGCACCACCGCCAGTTATGTCCCTTAAATTCCGCGACAGCCGTAGCGCTACGCATCTTTTGGTAGGTCACGCCGTTTTACGAGGGCGTTATGTCCCGTTATGCCCGACCGAAGATACCAAAACAGGCGTAGCCCTACGGGCGCGAGACGGGCGGCGGTTACGCCGGAAGGCCTTGGCCTTCATCTAACCGAAGCTAACCGAAGCTGACCGAACCTAGCCGAGGCTTGCCGTCCATTCGGCGATCGTCGTGACGTCGGCCTGGCGCGGGAACACCTTGCCGGTCAGCACCTGGTGCACCTCGGGATCGGAGTCCAGGCAGCCGTCGGCCAAGATGGTGAGCCGGTAGTCCAGGTCGGCCGCCTGGCGGGTCGTGGACAGGACGACGCCGCTGGTGGCGATGCCGGTCAGCACCAGGCTGTCTGTGCCGAGGCCGCGCAACACCAGATCGAGGTCGCTGCCCGCGAACGCGGAGACCCGCTTCTTCACGACGACCACGTCGTCCGCCGCCGGGGCGACCGAGGGGTGCACGCGAGAGCCGGGATCGCCGTCGGTGAACCGGCCGGTGCCCGCGATCGCGGAGAAGGACTTGTTGCGGGCGCTGACCTCCGGGTAGCCCGCCCGGAAGCCGACGACGACGTAGATGACCGGAACGCCGGCCGCGCGGGCGGCACCGATCGCGCCTGCCAGCCTGGGCAGGTAGCCGTCGTCGTCGGGGAACCGGTCCACGATGGCCTGCTGGACGTCCATGACGAGCAGGGCTTGGCTAGCCGTCAAAACGGAAGACTCCTTCGTGTCGGCGTCGTATACGAACCGTCCCGTTGCGCTTGCTCCCCGTCGGAACGCGCCACCATGTGGTGGATGTGACTCATAGCCGGAACCTACAAGATTTCGAATCGGTAACGGACGGCAGCCCTTGCCAGCCGGAATGTAGCCAGGGTCACACCGGCGATGAGTGCTGCGTCACTGCGTAAAGGTTGCTGTCTGCAATAGGTTTTCTGGCATACGCGCCCCGGCCCGCGCGGGGACTGGCCATTGCGGTGCGTCGCGCTACGCTTACATTCGAATGCAGCGAGGACGCTGAATGACACAGGCACCGGAAGCCCCAGGCCGTACTAGGGCGCAGATCGCCGAACGCACGTTCAGAACCGACCAGTGGTATAAGTCGCCGCGGATTACCGCGGTGTTGCTGACCATCTGGGTCGCGTATGCCACTGTGCGAGTCTTGACCGGGCACTGGTATTTCGTGCCCCAATACCACTACCTGACGCCGTTCTACTCGCCTTGCGTCAGCGGCGAGTGCGTGCCGGGTGCGAGTTCGCTCGGGCACTGGATCCCGGCGATCCCGCCGATCATCCCTTACGCGTTCGTCTCGCTGCCGTTCGTGCTCGGCTTCCGGCTGTCGTGCTACTACTACCGGCGCGCGTACTACCGCGCATTCTGGCAGTCGCCGCCCGCGTGCGCGGTGCGCGAGCCGCACGCGAAGTACACCGGTGAGACCAGGTTCCCGCTGATCATGCAGAACCTGCACCGGTACTTCTTCTACATGGTGATCCTGATCTCGATCCTGAACACGTACGACGCGGCGCAGGCATTTCGCGGGCCGGACGGGAACTTCGGCATCGGGCTCGGTTCGATCATCATCCTGGCCAACGTCATCCTGCTCTGGGCATACACGCTGAGCTGCCACTCCTGCCGGCACATCACCGGCGGCCGGCTGAAGAACTTCTCCAAGCACCCGGTCCGCTACTGGGCCTGGACGAAGGTCTCCTGGCTGAACGCCAGGCACATGCAGCTCGCCTGGACTACCCTCGGCACGCTGATGCTGACCGACCTGTACATCATGCTGGTGGCCAGCGGCGCGTTCTCAGACCCAAGAATCTTCAATTAGTCAGAACGGGCAGTGGTTATGACTGACATAGATCGCTACTCCTACGACGTGGTCGTCGTTGGCGCTGGCGGTTCGGGTCTGCGCGCGGCGATCCAGGCCCGGCTCGAAGGCAAGAAGACGGCGATCATCTCCAAGTCGCTATTCGGCAAGGCCCACACCGTGATGGCCGAAGGCGGCTGCGCGGCTGCTATGGGAAATGCGAACGCCAACGACAACTGGTCCGTGCACTACCGCGACACGATGCGCGGCGGGAAGTTCCTGAACAACTGGCGGATGGCCGAACTGCACGCCAAGGAGGCACCGGACCGGGTCTGGGAGCTCGAGGCGTGGGGTGCGCTGTTCGACCGGACGCCAGAGGGCAAGATCTCGCAGCGGAACTTCGGCGGGCACGAGTACCCGCGGCTGGCGCACGTCGGTGACCGGACCGGCCTGGAGATCATCCGCACGCTGCAGCAGAAGGTCGTCGCCATGCAGCAGGAGGACGCCGTCGAATTCGGCGACCCCGAGGCGATGATCAAGGTCTACGCCGAGACGACGATCACCAGGCTGGAGAAGGATCCGGCCGGACGGATCGCGGGCGCCTTCGGATACGCCCGGGATACGGGGCGGTTCGTCCTGTTCGAGGCGCCCGCGGTGGTGCTGGCCACCGGCGGCATCGGCAAGACGTTCAAGGTCACCTCGAACTCCTGGGAGTACACCGGCGACGGTCACTCGCTCGCGCTGCTGGCCGGGGCGACGCTCATCAACATGGAGTTCGTCCAGTTCCATCCCACCGGCATGGTGTGGCCGCCGTCGGTGCGCGGAATCCTGGTCACCGAGTCGGTTCGCGGTGACGGCGGCGTGCTGCGCAACTCCGAGGGCAAGCGGTTCATGTTCGACTACGTGCCTGACGTGTTCCGCGCGCAGTACGCGGACACCGAGGAGGAAGGCGACCGCTGGTACACCGACCCGGACAGCAACCGGCGCCCGCCCGAGCTGCTCCCCCGCGACGAGGTCGCCCGGGCGATCAACTCCGAGATCAAGGCCGGGCGCGGCTCACCCCACGGCGGCGTCTTCCTCGACATCGCGTCCCGGCGGCCCGCCGATTACATCCTGAAGCGGCTCCCCTCGATGTACCACCAGTTCAAGGAGCTGGCGGACGTGGACATCACGGCGGAGCCGATGGAGATCGGTCCGACCTGCCACTACGTGATGGGCGGCGTCGAGGTGGACCCGGACACCGGTGCGACCAAGGTGCCCGGGCTGTTCGCGGTCGGCGAGGTGTCCGGCGGCATGCACGGCTCGAACCGGCTCGGCGGCAACTCGCTGTCGGACCTGATCGTGTTCGGGCAGCGGGCAGGGGCCGGGGCGGCGGCTTACGTCTCGTCGCTGGACGGGTCCGCGCCGGAGGTGGCCTCCGCTGACCTCGAGTCGGCTGTCACGGAGGCGCTGGCGCCGCTGGAGCGCGACGGCGGTGAATCCCCGTACGCGCTGCACTCCGAACTGCAGCAGAAGATGAACGACCTGGCCGGCCTCATCCGGCGCGAGTCCGAGCTGCAGCAGGCGCTGAAAGAACTGGCGGGGCTGCGGATCCGGTACGCCTCGGTCGCGTCGCCCGGCGGCCGCGCCTACAACCCGGGCTGGCACTTGGCCCAGGACCTGCGCAACATGCTGCTGATCGCGGAGTGCGTGGCGATGGCGGCGCTGGAGCGGCAGGAATCGCGCGGCGGGCACACCCGGGAGGACTACCCCGCGATGTCGCCAGAATGGCGCAAGCTCAACCTGGTCCTGTCCTATGACGGCTCCTCGGTGGCGCTGAGGCATCAGCCCATCGTGCCCATGCGCGAGGACCTGCTGGAACTGTTCGACCGGAGCGAGCTGAAGAAGTACATGACAGAGGAAGAGCTCGCGGTGCTGGGTCCTGAGGACGCGCCGGCTTCGCCGGCTTCGGGTGAGGAGGGCCACTGATGGGCTACAAGGCTGCGCTGCGGGTGTGGCGCGGAGACGCCGGCGCCGGTTCGCTCGCCGACTTCGAGGTCGAGGTCAACGAGGGCGAGGTGGTCCTGGACGTGCTGCACCGGCTGCAGGCCACCCAGGCCAACGACCTGGCCATCCGGTGGAACTGCAAGGCTGGCAAGTGCGGGTCCTGCTCGATGGAGATCAACGGGCGGCCGCGGCTCGCGTGCATGACCCGGATGTCGGTCTTTTCTCAGGAAGAGACGCTGATCATCACCCCGATGCGCACGTTCCCGGTGATCAGGGACCTGGTCACCGACGTGTCGTTCAACTACTCCAAGGCGCTGCAGATCCCGTCGTTCAGCCCGGACCCGTCGGTTAAGCCCGGTGAGTTCCGGATGCAGCAGGTGGACGTCGAGCGGTCGCAGGAGTTCCGCAAGTGCATCGAGTGCTACCTGTGCCAGAACACCTGCCACGCGATCCGTGACCACGAGGACAACGAGACCGCGTTCGCCGGTCCCCGGTTCCTGATGCGGGTCGCCGAGCTGGAAATGCACCCGGCCGACGAAGCGGACCGGCGCGAGATCGCGCAGGACGACTTCGGTCTCGGCCTGTGCAACATCACCAAGTGCTGCACCGAGGTGTGCCCCGAGCACATCAAGATCACTGACAACGCGCTGATCCCGCTGAAGGAGCGCGTGGTCGGCCGCAAGTACGACCCGCTGGTGTGGCTCGGTTCCAAGATCGGATTCGGCCGCCCCGCCAAGGACACGCCGAAGGTCCCCGGCAACTAGGCTTAGCCGCCGTATCTGAAGACCAGGCCGGTCCCCGGCCTGGTCTTCTGCGTGTAGCCGGCGGCCCAGGCCTCGTCGGTACCGGGCACGCCCGCCAGCGCGGTCACCGTGTCCCACCCGGTAATACCGGGCTCAGCCGCGCGGTTCCCCCTTCCGTGCGCGTAGTGCCACAGCTGACCGGGCGCGTTCTTCCCGCCGATGCCAGTGGTGAACTACGACACCAGCCCTCCTTGGTCTATGGATCCAGTATCGGCCCGGCGAGCGGCCAGCGTTCGTTAGTTCTGGTACCGGAGGATGGATCCGTCCTCCGGGTAACCAGGTGTGGCGGCGGCCACGGCTGTGCCCACGGCCCAGACCGATCCGCTGCCTGGGGCTCTCGCGAGCTGGAAGAGGCTCAGGTCGCCGAGACTGCCCAGCTGAACGCCGGTCCACCGGCCGTTCGCGTAATGCCAGAGCGAGGCCGGGCCCGGCAGCGAGCCCACGATCGGCGCGTAGCCCTCGGCCACCGTCCACAACCCGCCCCTGCCGTCGGGCGTCACACTGGTCAGTGCGTCTACATAATCGGTTTCCTGCCCGAAACCCTCGTCGGCGGCGACGTCCGGCACGATTGTCCAGCGCGCCCCGTTCCAGTACGCCGCGCCCGCCACGTATGTGACGTGGTCGGGCCCCTTGCCGGGAACCAGGCCGGTGACCCAGGCACTGTGCGCCGACACGCCGGCCACGGCATCGGCGTAGGCCCCCTTTGGTTCCGGAATCGACTGCCAGGAGCGGCCATTGAATCGCATCAGGACGCTGTCGTTCGAGACTCCCGACGCAACCCCGGATGTTCCCGGGTCACCGGTGGCCACCGCCCATACGTCCGCGCGGCTGAGCGCGCTGATCCCGGCGACATCCACAAGGCTCGCCGGGAGCCGGTAGGTCCGCCAGGTACCCCGGTCGTCATTGGCCAGGAATGTCGCGGCAGGCAGCCCGGACTTCGTATTCCAGTCCGAGACCGTGACGCCCACCCACACATCGCCGGGGCCGGCAGCGGCCGCCGCGGTAATCGTCACCGATGGGCTGTTGTTGCCGGCGACCAGCACCGATGGAAGCGCGCCCGTCGTCCACGACCGGCCGTTCCAGTGCGCCCACCGACCCGCCGCAGGCCCTGTCTTCGGTTCGCCCGCTGGCGTGAACACCCATACATCGGCGGCTGAGGAAGCCGCGATCTGATACGGATCGAAGGGGAAGCCTTTGAAGGATGCCGGCATCTTGACGGTCTTCCACGCCCGCCCGTCCCAGTGCTCAAGAACCGGGAAGCTCTGGTCCGAGTTGGTGAGAGTGCCGCCAACCGCCCAGACGTCGTTGCTGCCCGGAGCCGAGACGCCGGACATGAACACGCGGGTGCCCTTGGCGGGTTCACGTATCGTGTCGGCGATCCGCCACCCGCCAGCGCTGGCTGGCTGTGCATGGGCTGCGGCCGGGGTGAGAGGTGCCGCGGGAGTCGCGGGTGTACGCGGTGCCGCCGCTGCTGTTGCCGCCGCCGCGACGGCGGCGACGCCGAGCGCGCAAGCGAAAGCGATTATTGATCTCCGCAAGCCCGTCATAGCTGCCGCCCTTCAATCCAGAAGACTCCAGACACAAACAAGGACGTTTAACTACACCGGCCGGTTGTACTTGATCGCCCCGTTGCTGGCTGTCGCTTGCCACCGGTGTTTTGGAACACGCGCGGACCGGTGCGTGTTCACGGGCGGCGGTGTTGCGCCGGGGGTGCTCATTGTGGGGGGCTGGCGGGGTGATCAGCGCGGTAATTATGTCCAGCACGGAGGAAAAGGCTGCTCACAGCAGCATCTATTGCCGCGTTGGACATAAGTACCGCGTTACTGTGACGGCGGCGCGGCCGGGGACGGGACGGGGCACTCGCTGGTCCGGATCTTCCGGGATCGGCCCCGCCGCGGGGCCCGGGTTGGGGCTTTGCCTGTGAGCCGTATACCCATAGCGGGCGAAACGGGCGCGGAAACAGTCACGTGACAGGCAAAGTGAGCGGACCAGCCGGAGATCACGGCCGGGTATGGCCCGGGGGACCGCCGCGGGTCGTCTCATCCATTCCGAGTAAGCCCTAAGTCGGACAAGGTGGCCGGCAACGCCGGCCCTGAGATGGACGCGAGAGCGCGGCCCGGACGACTACGATGTCTGGTCTGGGGCTGGGATTATCGTCCCTTGGGTGCCGTGCGACGGGCGCGGCGTTGCCGGATAAGTCGCAGGCTTGAAGGGCGGGCATGTCGCATCTGACGTACGGGGAGGCTGGTTTCATCGGCCTCATCCAGGGAGTGACCGAGCTTTTCCCGATTTCAAGCCTGGGGCATAGCGTGCTCATACCAGCCCTGGTGGGCGGGCAGTGGGCCAAGGACCTGAGCATCTCCGCGCCGAACTCGCCGTATCTGGCATTCATCGTCGGACTGCACGTCGCCATGGCGATCGCGATGATCATATTTTTCTGGCGTGAGTGGGTCCGGATCATCGTCGCGTTCTTCGCCTCGGTCAAGCACGTCATCGCCCCCGAGGCTGGCAGTTACCGATGGCAGCCGCAGAACACCGACCAGAAGCTGGCCTGGATGATCATCCTGGGCACGATTCCGGTCGGCCTCGCGGGCGTCGCGCTGCAGCATCTGTTCACCAAGGACTTCAGCAAGCCGGTGCTGGTCGCGATCTTCCTGTTCGTCAACGGCCTGATCTTGCTCGGCGGTGAACGGGTGCGGCGGCGCGGGGCCGACGAGGAGGCACAGCAGATGGCCACCGACCAGCAGATGGCCACCGAACGGCAGATGGTCGCGGTCGCGGCGGGGGCGGCGAGCGGCGGGCGGCACTCGTCCGGGCAACGGGCAGTGAAGCAGCAGCAAGCCAGCCTGTCGGTGGAGTCCGACCGGCGACTGGTCAGCCTCGGGTTCCTGAACGGCTTCCTGCTCGGCGCGTCCCAGATCCTGGCCCTGCTGCCGGGTATCAGCCGGGACGGCATCGTCATGGTCAGCGGCATGTTCCGGGGTCTGTCCCGGCAGGACGCGGCCCGCTTCTCCTTCCTGCTGTCCGCACCGGTCATCTTCGCGGCGGGGATATTCAAGCTCAAGGACCTGACCGGACCGATCGGAGACGGCATCAGGGGGCCGGTGCTGTTCGGCAGCATTCTGTCCGGCATCGGGGCCTACCTGGCACTGCGGTTCCTGGTCCGCTACCTCAGCGACCCGAAGCGGACCCTGACGCCGTTCGCGATCTACTGCCTCGTCGCCGGCCTGGGCAGCGCGATCTACCTGACGGTCAAGTAAGCTCTTACCCCATGCGTGGCTTTCGTGGCTTTTCTGGTGGAACATCCCTTATGGGAGAGTTTGCGCTGCTTGTTGCCGGAGAGGCCGGCCAGGCCAGCCTGGCCAGGTCGGCGGATTCGCACGGGCTGCGCGCTGGCGTGGATCAGCATGTCGCCGAAGTCAGGGACGCGCTCGACGGCAGGATCACCGAACGGCTCCTGCTCAGCTACGCCCGCGGTTTCGTGGAAACGGCCGTCGCGCGCGGCTGGTGGCCGCCGCACCGCGGGCACGATCGCGGCCCCGCCATAGAGAGCCTGGCCGGCTCCGGTGACCTTTCCGGTCCCGGCGGTCTCGGTCACGAGGACCTTTCCGGCCCCGGCGGCCTTTCCGGCCCCGGCGGTCTCGGTCACGAGGACCTTGCCCTGGCAGATGCTGGCGACGGGCACGGATGGCTCCCTGACTGGGAGTCCCTCCGGCTAGCCGCCGTCTGCCATCTTTTCCTCGAAACCCAAGGCCTGGCCCCGGCCATCTGAACGCGTTCCGTTCTGCCCGGTGCGAGATCGTGCTTGTGCCCGGGCAGAGCCCGCGACGCTGCTGGCACGCCCGGCAGGCTAGGGAATTCTGGTGAGTAAGGGGTCGAATTCGACCCCTTACTCACCAGAATTCTCAATTGCCCGTAGCGCACGGCGGGCAGGCAGCTCAGGAGTAACACGGAACGCAGCAGCACCGAGAGCGCGGACCTGGCGGCGACCCCGTGTGGTGCACGGCGCTCGAAGCGGGCCTGCGGACCATGATCGTGCGCGTGGCGTTCCGTGTTTCCGGACGCTGACGCGCACGATCATGAAAGACGCGGCTCTAGCCGGCCGTCACGGTTCCGGCGGCGGTGGCGGAGCTGGCATCTGCTGAGTGGACGGGCCGGCGGTGCCGTAGCCAGAACCAGCGGAACCAGCCGAGCCCGCCGTCGGCGCGGCCGCACCGGCCGGCGAACCTTCCGCACCGGCCGGCGAACCCGCCGCACCCGAGCCACCCGCCATGCCCGAGCCCCCCGCGGCACCGGAGCCGCCGGTCGTGGTGCCCGCGGGCGTCTTCATGCCAGCCTTGCGGCCCTGCTGGTAGGCGGCCACGTTCCTGGTCTCGTCCTCGGCGGCGGTGAGCATCCGCTCCCAGCGGCCCTGCATCGGCTTGATCAGGCCGCCGCCGATGCCGACCGCGAGGATCGCACCGACCGTGGCCAGCACGGTGATCAGGATGGGCTGGGTGACAGCGGCGGCGATGCCGATCTGGGACAGCGCGGCGATCGCGAACAGCGCGATGATCGCGATCGAGGCCAGGTTGGCCAGGAAGCGCCCGTAGGACAGGCCGCCCATGGTGGCGGTAATCAGGTCCTTGACCACCTTGGCAATGGCCGAGCCGATCACCACCAGGATGATCGCGACGACCGCCTTGGGCAGCCAGCCGACCACTGCGTTCAGCATGCTCGACACCGGATTGTTGCCGAAGACGCCGAACGCCAGCTGCAGCGTCACCAGCAGCAGCATGTAGTAGACGATCTTGCCGATCAGGCCCGCAGCGTCGTATGGGCTGCGGCCCAGTGCCTCGCCGACAACCCCGCGCTCGGCGAACTTGTCGAACTTGACCTTTCTCAGCAGCATGACGACTGCCTGCATGAGGACCCTGGCGATGATCCATCCGATGACCAGGATGACCAGGAATAGCAGAATCTTCGGAATCGCGTTAAATACCGTGTTCAGCAGATTCTGGAAGCTTTGGCTCACGCTCACGTCAGCTAGCGGCTGATTCATGAAGCCCCCCGTGTACGCCAGTCCCCCGATGTGACTGCGCGTGATGCCTTATACCCGTATCGTCACGAGAGCATGCGTGGGGCCGTAACACCCAGCCGGGTCAATTGCGCAATTGACCCGCTCTAGCGAAGTCAATCACGCAATCGACCCAAGTGGGCCAAGTGGGCCAAGCGACCCAGGTGGGCCAGGTGGGCCAGGTGGGCCAGGTGAGGGCCGTTACTCCCGGGACGCGCGGGCGCGCTGGCGGCCACGCTCCTTGCCGTCCAGCACCGTCTTGCGGAGGCGGACGGCGGACGGGGTCACCTCGACGCACTCGTCGTCGGCACAGAATTCCAGCGCCTGCTCCAGGCTGAGCAGCCTGGGCGGGACCAGCCGCTCGAGCTCCTCACTGGTGGACTGGCGGACGTTGGTGACCTTGCGTTCCCGGCAGATGTTGACGTCCATGTCGTCGGGCCGCGAGTTCTCGCCGACGATCATCCCCTCGTACACCTCGGTGCCCGGCGGGACGAGCAGCGACCCGCGTTCCTGCAGGTTGAACATCGCGTAGGAGGAAGCGTTACCGGTCCGGTCGGCGACCAGCGACCCGGTCACCCGGCCGCGCATCGGGCCCGCCCACGGCTCGTAGCCCTCGAAGACGTGGTGCGCGATGCCGGTGCCCCTGGTGTCGGTGAGGAACTGGGTGCGGAACCCGATCAGCCCCCGGGCCGGCACCACGAACTCCAGCCGGACCCAGCCGGTGCCGTGGTTGGTCATGTTCTCCATCCGCCCGCGCCGGACCGAGATCAGCGACGTCGCCGCGCCCAGGTACTCCTCGGGCACGTCCACGGACAGTCGTTCCACCGGCTCGCTGAGCACGCCGTCGATCTCACGGGTGACCACGGTCGGCCGGCCCACGGTGAGCTCGTAACCCTCCCGGCGCATGGTCTCCACCAGCACCGCCAGAGCCAGCTCGCCGCGCCCCTGGACCTCCCAGGTGTCGGGCCGCTCGGTGGCCAGCACGGCCAGCGACACGTTGCCGACCAGTTCCCGGTCCAGCCGGTCCTTGACCTGGCGGGCGGTGACCTTATTGCCCTTTCCCCGGCCCACCAGCGGCGAGGAGTTCACCCCGAGCGTCATCGCGATGGCCGGCTCGTCCACGGTGATCAACGGCAGCGGCCGGGGATCCTCCAGGTCGGCCAGCGTCTCGCCGATCATGATGTCCGGGATGCCGGCGATGGCCGCGATGTCGCCTTGCCTGGCCACCTCGGCCGGCACCCGCTCCAGCGCCTCGGTGAGCAGCAGCTCGGAGATCTTCACCCGCACGATAGAGCCGTCCCGACGGCACCAGGCCACCTGCTGGCCCTTGCGCAGTTCGCCGTTATAGATCCGGCACAGCGCGATCCGGCCCAGGTACGAGGACGCGTCCAGGTTCGTGACCTGCGCCTGCAGCGGCGCGGCCGGGTCGTAGGACGGCGCCGGCACCGTCTGGCGCAGCACCTCGAACAGCGGCTCAAGGTCGGGCGAGTCCGGCAGTTCGCCGTCGGCGGGCCGGTTCAGCGATGCCCGTCCGGCGCGCGCTGACGCGTACACGATCGGGAACTCGATCTGCTGCTCGCTCGCGTCCAGGTCGATGAACAGCTCGTAGCACGCGTCTACCACCTCGGCGATCCGCGCGTCGGGCCGGTCCACCTTGTTGATCACCAGGATCACCGGAAGCCCGGCCTCGAGGGTCTTGCGCAGCACGAACCGGGTCTGCGGCAGCGGTCCTTCACTGGCGTCTACCAGCAGCACGACGCCGTCCACCATGGACAGTCCGCGCTCCACCTCGCCGCCGAAATCGGCGTGGCCAGGCGTGTCGACGATGTTAATGGTCAGGCCGCCATGCCGCACCGCGGTGTTCTTGGCCAGGATGGTGATTCCTTTTTCGCGCTCGAGGTCGCCGGAGTCGAGCACCCGGTCGGCGACGTGCGCGTTCGCCCGGAATGCCCCCGATTGCCACAGCATCGCGTCGACCAGCGTGGTCTTGCCGTGGTCGACGTGCGCGACAATCGCGACATTGCGCAGGTCGTCGCGGGTGGCGATAGTGCTAGTAGGCATGCGTGAGTCTCATTTGTTAGGGGTCCGGGATAACTCAATCTTATCTATCGTCATAACAGCGCTGGTTCTTCCCTTGCTAACGTTCTCCGGCGCGGGAACATGCCGTGCACGCAGGCAGCCCCCACAATGTACGGGTGCCAGACGTTACTCGCCGCCGGCTACTGCGTACGGCGGGTGCAGCGGTGACAGCGGCTTTCGCCGCGGAGTTCCTGCCGCCTGGCGTGCGCCGTGCACTCGCCAGCGGACCTGCCCCTGGCGGGAGCCTAAGCGACATCAAGCACGTCGTCATCCTTATGCAGGAAAACCGCTCTTTCGATCACTACTTCGGCACCCTGGCCAACGTCCGCGGCTTCAACGATCCGACTGCCATCACGTTGTCCTCCGGCAAAGCGGTGTTCTATCAGCCGGACAAGGAACACCCGGACGGGTATCTGCTGCCCTTCCACCTCGACACCCGCACGACCAGCGCGCAGGCACAGCCATCGACCTGCCATGCGTGGGGTGCGCAGCACGCGTCATGGAACCACGGCCAGATGAACAACTGGCTGCCCGCGCATCTGGAGGCCGACGGCGCCGACGGCCGCTACACGATGGGGTACCTGGACCGGTACGACATCCCGTTCCACTACGCGCTCGCGGAGAACTTCACGATCTGCGACAACTACCATTGCTCGGTGCTCGGCCCGACCTGGCCGAACCGGCTGTATCACCTGTCGGCATGGGACGATCCGCTCGGTGACGCGGGCGGCCCGGTCATCGCCAACACCGCCCCCGATCCGCTCGACTGGAAGACCTACCCGGAGGCACTGACCGAGGCGGGGGTGAGCTGGCAGGTCTACCAGGAGGTGGACAACTACCAGTGCAACTCGCTGGAACTGTTCCGGTCGTTCCAGAACGCGCCGGTGAACGCGGTCACCGGTGCGCGGCTTGGCGACACGACGGTCGGCGCCGAGCCGTACGCGGTTGTCACCGCCGGACCTTCGGTGTACGTGGCGGACATGAACGACGACCAGGTCAGCGTCCTATCCTCGGCCACGGGCCGGGTCACCGGCCGGATCGACGTCGGCAGGCTGCCGATGTCGCTTGCCGTCACCCCCGACGGTGCCCAGGTGTGGGTCGGCAACGGCCTGTCCGGGTCGATCTCGGTGATCTCGGTGGCGTCGGGCAAGGTCGTCCGGACCATCAGCGGCGGACCGGGCACCTCCGCCGTCGATACCGCTCCCCTAGGCATCGCCTTCGCCCA